>CAZMQF010000038.1:0-17821 GCA_964568365.1 uncultured Pirellulales bacterium
CACGTAGGGGAAAAGCAGGTTTAATAGAAAGGCTTGTTGGGAAACTCATTCTTCCCTTGTTCGGCAGAGGGCATTTCGGAAAAGGTATTAATTGGAAGGATGTTGCACGACCGTTTATGCCGGGATTTTCAGACAATGACCCTATATGGCAGGCTGAAGCCACAACAACTTTTGACCCGAAGCTGTTTGTTCAAAAGGGCGAATGGCCTTATGGAAGGAAGAAAAAACATCCAACAAAGGCGATACATCGGGCCGAAGAAGCCATATACGAAGGCCGCTTTGAGGATGCTATAAAGATTTATGAGAATATACTTCGCTACGGGCACAAGCGTAACCGTAATTTCGACAGTTATATTCACCATAACTTAGCATCGCTTTATTTTGTTCTTCACCAAGATAAAAAAGCTAAAACTCATTTTGTTCTTAAGGCTTTTCTTAAAAACCCGCCTGGACGTGGGTCCTGATGAGCCAAAAGGAACAGGTAAGACACTGCCATGCGACTATATCTCATAAATCCGTCAAAATTGTGCCTCCGTGAGGAGCCCCTGGGACTGCGCAGCCTGGTATCATCGATTAAATTAAAACGAGTTACGAGAGACGAGATACTATATGCGAGATACGAGTTACTAATTTACGGCGCAAGAAATGCGTCGGTTTCACAGGTGGGAGTTTCACAGCCGCTATAGGAAAGGATATTTTGAAGTGTAAAGATATCGTCATTATCTACCCCGACGAAGCGGGTCTTTACAAATTCGACATGGCCGTCATAAAACAGAATATTCTGGCCGCGACGGCGATGATTAATGCTGTTAAGATTTTCAAGTTCCTTATTAAGCTCAAGTACAAACTGCTCGAAATCTTCCGGCAGGTTTTCAAACAGCGGATTCAAATCAGAAAGCATAGCCTTTTGGCTCAGGTTAGTTTGAGCCGGCGCTTTATAGCATCTTATTCTGAAGCTGTAACTTATATGGTCTCTTGATGGAAAATCGTAATATTGCACGACTTTTGTCGTATCGTACACTATCTTTTTTGAGCGTTTTTTGCCCGGGCATAAAAAGTCAGCCGGTTTCTCGACATAGCCGCCTTTTACAAGAAGCCATATATGCCGAGTATTGGACTGGTATTCCGGGCTTTTGGACTTAAAGCCGACCTTCCACCACGGGGCACCGTCAATGGCCGCTACCACAGGCAGTTGGCCGTCGTTATCGTTCTGATAGCTCATCATTCCCTGGCCGATGCGGTACAGCTGAGCCTGGCAGTTGGCTTTATTGCGGGCGTATTGAAGAGGTGAAAAATAGATACCCGCTACCAGCAAGATTACTGCCGCTGCTGACAGTACGCGGGCAAAGTGTCGCCAGAACGATCTCGGCTCTGCCGCCTGCCGGGCCTGCTCTTCGGCTATAAGCTGTTCCAGCCGAAGCTGGCTTGAGCGGGCAGTGTCTTTTAGCCTTGAAATCGTGATTTCTTCTAATTCCTGAGGGCAGGCCTCTTCTTGAAGGGTATTGAGGGGTGAAAGTGCAGCTTTTATTTGTTCTACGAGCTGGGCGGACTGCGGATTCGAAGAGATTAATTGTTCGGCCTCGGCGGCCTCTTGTTCTGTGCTGATGACTATACAATAATCAAATAGCAGCTGTTTTTGCTCAATTGTCAATTCTGTCATTTGGTCTTAGTACTCCCAATTGCTGCTTTCCAATCTTTAGTAAAACGATGAACCGATGTATGCAGCCTGCTTTTAACTGTACCGATAGGTATACTTAAGATGGATGCCATTTGTTTGTATGAAAACTTATTAAAATAGGCCAAAATCAATATTTCTCGCAGGTTTTCCGGCATATTTGCTATAACCTGTCTAACCCTTGAAGCGGTTTCATTTCTTGCCATATGGTCATATGGAACTACCTTGTCCGAGGTAATCGAATTTAATACGTCGTCGAAAGACATTTGTTCACTGTCGGCTATGGTTCCTATAGTCATAGCAGTACTTCTCTGCTTCTTTCTGAGTGCGTCTTTAGCCTTATTAGCGGCTATTGTGAACAGCCAGGGCTTTAACGGCCTTGAAGTATCAAAGTTTTTCCGGCTGGTAAAAATTTGCAAAAAAGTTTCCTGGAATATGTCTTCGATAAGGTTTTGGTCGTTTAAAAACCGCCTTAGAAACGCATAAAGACTGTTTTTATAGCGTTTTATGATTGTACGAAAAGCGGACTCTTCGCCGGCAGCGAACCGTGCGAAAAGCTCAGTATCATTCTGATTGTTAATAAATGACCTCATAAGCCAGCTTTAAAGTATCTTTAGAAATCTTGATAATCAACGCTTCCTACGATATACATCGTCCAATAACAGCAAATAACAATAAAATGACAGATGAAAAGTATTATAAATTATTTTTGGATAAATCCAAAACTTTAATTTCGCCTATTCAGAAAAGCAAAAAACGATGAGAAAATTTTAAAAAACAGGGGTTTCTGCGTGGTTTTTCTGAAAAACTTTGCCTCGATTTTGAGCTAAAAACGAAAAAAGCCTTGTTTTTGGTAGCGCCAGGAGGGGGTAAATGGACACTTAGTTATGTGGGACTGAGTTTGGCGAAATTGATGTAAAGTATTTTATTATAAAGAGTTAAAGCGATTTTTAGCGAAAAACGAGGTGTTTAAAAATGAACGAAAAATGCAAGAAATGCGCGCGTTTTGACCAAAAAGTGACTGGAAATGACAGGTTTTTGACCACTTTTTGACACCTTTGAAAAAGTCAAGTTTCCGACACTGCGTGTCGAGTTTTTAGTGCTTAGTGGTTAGTTTTTAGTTGCAGAAATCCCTAAAGGAGAGAGGAAAATTAAGAATTTAGAATTGAGAATTTAAGACAAGGCTGATTATTAAGAAAATCTTAAGAAAAATAGTGGATGCTCCTATTTTTTGCTATTTTCCGAATAGCCAATAGGTCGTGAAGATATCGAGGTCATCGGCATCGACGCTGCCGGAGAAGTCCAAATCTGTTGAGTTACAGTCGTTGAAATCATTGCAATCTGTCATCATCCAATGATTCGAGAAGAAGGAGTAATCGGCAAAATCGACACCATCGGGGCATAGCCAGTCTGCGGTAGGTATCTGCCATTGCAACCTTGGATGATTCATTCCCTCACATATCGCCCAGATGTCGTTAAAATCCCAGGAGACAAAGCTTGCTTGTTGTTTCATCTGGGTATGTGTAAGCGGAGTCCCCAGTCCATTATCCGGCCCTGCAGTATCAAGGAAATAAGAGTAGTTGATTGTATCTTTGTTGCTACCACATAAACCACCAACATAATTTGTTCCAGATACGGAGCCTGTAGAATAACATCTATTTAAATTTTCAAAGTTTATTCCACATAAACCTCCAACATCTTCAAATCCAATTACAGAAGAAGTAGCAAAACAGTTATTAATTTCACCAGAATTGACGCCGCATAAACCACCAATTCCAGAATGTCCGTTTACCGAACCAAAAGTAAAGCAGTTATTAATATTGCTGAAATTTCTCCCACACAAACCACCAATAGTGTATGAATCATCATCGCCAAATACAAAACTATCTGAACTGCAGTTGTTAATATAGCCATAATTTAATCCACAGAACCCACCAGTAGAGCTACTACTTATTATTGTCGTCGAAGAATAAGAATTTGAAATAACACCATTATTATGTCCACATAGTCCTCCTATAGTTGTATTTCCGGTTACTTTTCCTGACGTATTGCAATCGACGATACTGCCGAAATTCCATCCACACAAAGCTCCTATCTTATTCAATCCTATTATATTGACATCATTGATCGAAAGATCATAAATCTCAGCCTCTGATTCAACCTGGCCAAACAGAGCCAGATAATGTGCTCCTGAAATTGAAAGACTGGATACAGTATGATCATTGCCATCAAAAATTCCTTTAAACAAAGGTATTACAGGAAGTGACCACTGAATCCCGGAAAGATCAATATCATCAGAGAGACTATAGCAGCCATAAGGTTTTTGCCAGATCGCACCGAGGTCATTTGCATCGTTAACAGAATAAGGATTAAGATTTGTACCCTGTCCATTGAAAATATATTCTGAAAAATCCTCATGAAAAAAGAACAATTCAGGATAATGATAAGGCTCTATGATCCAATAAGAAGCAGTGCCATCATATTGTTGTCCAATAAAATCCCATCCAATATAACTTGACATCTGTATCATTTGTGAATGAGTTAATGGCTGGCCCCAATTATTGTCAGGTCCGGAAGTATCCAGGAAATAGCAGCCATTTATAACTCCAGTTACAGAAAGATTGCTCCCCCCACAAAATCCACCATAATCCCATGTATCATTTACAAGTCCGGTCGAATAGCAGTTGGTGATGTATCCGGAACTATAGAAACCGCAAAAACCACCGGCATATCGAAAACCTGCAGTTACTGTACCGGTCGCATAGCAGTTAGTAATATTACCGCCGGAATCTAAACCAATAAATCCGCCGCCGCACCCCCCAGAACCAATAACCCTGCCAGTGGCATAGCAGTTAAAGATAATTCCTCTATTTTCGCCACAGAATCCGCCGGTATAGTCATCTCCCCTTATTGTTGCACCTGTTGCAAAGCTCGAGGAGATATCCCCTGAATTTATTCCACATAATCCGCCTGTGTATTTTTCTCCTGTTATGGGACGTGTTGCATAACAAATGTTGATACTGCCATCATTGTCACCACATAATCCACCAATATTATTGCTCTCACCATAATGATCATCTTTTGTTACAGTACTAGTAGAATAGCTGTTATTTATGTTTCCAGAGTTTTTTCCGCACAATCCTCCAACGTAAGAAAATCCCGTTATTTTTTTAAGGCTGGAATTGCAATTACTGATGCTTCCCGAGTTATATCCGCACAATCCGCCAATATATATAGAAGAACCCGTCACCTCACATGTTGTATAAGCGTCAACAATACTGCCATAATTACTTCCACACAATCCACCTATCCTGTTACTCCCGACTATAATTCCACTAGAAGAACAGTTTTTTATCATGCCATAATTGCTGCCGCATATCGCACCATTGAATTGAGCTGAATTATTTATAATTTGCGATGATTCAATTGCGACATTCTTGACGCATCCGCCTGTACTAATTTCACCGAAAAGTCCGAGGAAATCATTGTCCGGATTATTAGTATCAATTACAAGAAATTGAACTTTATGATTGTTGCCGTCAAATGTTCCAATAAAAGGGATTCCCTGAAATCCTGAAGATGAGCTTATATCAGGAGCGAGAGGGGCTTGTGTAAAGGGTGGGAGGCCGGTGACGTTGGGGTCGAGGTCGATATCGTTGTTTAGGATAAAGCATTTATCTAAGAGGTTCGCATCTGAGCCAATCTGTAATAATTGTTCGGCGGTTTCGATCTGGTAAGGGTCGTTCGGCTCGCCTGTGCCGCCTGAAAAGAAGGCAAAACAGGCTGGGGAAATTACTAAGAAAAAAATAAAACCGGCAAAAACTACAGTCGGATATTTTCTTATCTCGCAGCGATGCATAGTCTCTCCGCAATAATAACAAAAAAGCAATTAAAAATTGATATCAAAAACATTATACATAGATTAGCGAAAAAAACAAGTATTTTTTTGATTTTTCTGTTAATTATCATAATTGGCAATGTCCTTTATTTCGTTAATGTAGGGCCGTTACAGTTACTCCATCGGCAAGACCACGGAGGATAAAGATGGCGGGGGTCAAAATACAAACTTCCAACATTGAACATCCAACTTTCAATAAGAGACAGAGGGCGGAGGGCGGAAAGTCGAGTGCGATTCGATGAATAATACTAAAGTTAATAAACTCGCCCCAGGGCAAGGGGGTTGCTCACGGTCCGGCGAGGCGTCTGTTTGGAAGGGTATTAATCTACTAAAGCCATTGAGTCGATATGAAATCCAGCGACCTGCCAATTATCCCCTTTCTTTATGGTTGTTATTGTTATTATTGCCGGTCCGTTTTCAAATTCAGCCTCGGCTTGATAAGTGCCTGTAATTTGTTTTCCTGTTCCCGTCATAACTGAAATGTTAATATTTCCATCTGAGGAGCCTTTGTATTCTTTGAATTGGCCAAGTTTGGCAAACCAATTAAATATTTTATCGAAATCTTCTTCAGATGCAGAGTTTTTAAGCTCATCACTTGCGTATTGAAAAAGTGTTTCCTTATTCAGGTTTGCCAATATTATCGGTGTAACTTCATCAACATAAGCCTTGCCTTCATTTTCCAATGCTATTCCTTTTAAAGCAAGGACGAGAAAGAAGATTACTCCTGCTATAATTAAAAAGGCAAAAATGCCGCCAAGAATCATTAATGCTTTTTTCATATCGTTTGACTCCCAACATAATAATAAAAAGCAGGTTTTGGACTGATTTTATGCCTGGTTTATTTTAATATCAACAAGAAATTTGGATTTAAATCAGGTAATAAGCTTAAAACCAGAGGAGCGCACAATTTTGACAATTTCTCAAGATAAGCCCTAATTATTTTATAAAAACGTTGACTGGAGGCAGATTGTCGTGTATAATAAATTTCTTAATGGAGGATTAAAATGCGAAAACAAGCTTTCTTTGTCTCAGCGGTCATTTTAATTGTGTTGGCGGCTGTGCCGACACAAGCCGGACAAGTTGTGATTGGGGGAAGCTCTATGGAAAGCCCGCCTCCGTTTATGGAAAATTCTTTCTGGGGAGTGAGCGCGAGCATTCAAATAGCATTTCCGTTTACGGTTGTTGGCGGCGGGCCTTACTACGCTGAAGAGTTAGAGGTGGCGGCGTATCATTATGAAGGCATGGCTGGTTCGCTTGCAAACTTTTCCATTAATCTTGAAGATAACGGTAAGCCCGGTCAGGCAATAGGCACCTTCTATACGGCTGTTATTACTGAGACAGCACAGGTCGTGAGCGTAGAGATTATAGATGACACTGTGCTTTCATCTGACACGCTCTACTGGCTGGTCGGCCAAACTCCTCAAGGCCAGGTTAATTGGAATCTTGCGGACAATGTACTCGGTACAGCTGCCCGTCGTGTGAACCTGGGCGATTGGGACATTCTCCCGGACAGCAATGTCTCGGCGTTTGCCATACTCGGTTCGCAGGTTCCGGAACCTGCCACATTTTTGCTTTTTGCACTTGGTGGCTTAGGCATAATAAGAAGACACAGGGATGGATAGAGGGAAGTGAAAAGTAAAAGGTTAAAGTTAAAAGTTTAAAACCATAACTAAAAATTCAGAACCAGATTGCTTCGCTACGCTCGCAATGACAACGAGAATGTCCCTCGCCGTGGCGGCGAGTGCAAAACGTTCAATGGTGGTTAAAAGTCGCCGTGGCGGCGGCTGCTAAACGGTACACGGTAATTAAAAGTCGCCGTACCAGCGACTGCTAAACGAAAAAAAGACAACCACCCCCGTCGCAATCAACGGGGCTAAACAAAAAAGAAGACCCCCAACATAAAGTTGGGGGCTAAACGAGATTGACAAATCAAAAAGAGATTGCAGGGTCCGCCGATGGCGGACTCGCAATGACGATAAAGATAATCCCCAGCGGGGCAGGGGATTAAATAAAAATTTAGTCGGTAACCTTGTAAACAATGTCCGTCTTTCGTACACGGTCGGGGACTTTGACGCCGACAGAGTCACCGGCATTGGCTTCCTGGACGTTCTGGTTCTCAATCTGCATCGATTCAACAACAACTTCGAGGTCGGTGGTGTGGCCTTTGAAGTGGATTTTGTCGCCGACCTTCATGGGTGCGGTTAGCTCGATGGCAGCTACGACCGGATGGGCAAAAAAGTCCGACACTTTTCCGATTTCCTGCTCCTGCATTTGTATGCCTCCTTTATATAAAAAATTACTTTATAGTTCGTCCCAAAACCCTTATTATTCTGACTTTCAATTCTGAAAACGATATTTTTCTCAGGTTTTGGTATTAGTTCTGGTAAATTTTAGAAACTCTGTAATTAAATTCTGCGTAAAAGTTCCCGGCTGAGAATTTCCTATTATTTTATCATCAAATTTTATTACCGGTATTATATCCTTAGTGGTGACGGTAAGGAAGAGCTCATCTGCATTTTTTGCGTCATCGGGTGTTAAGGATTTTTCGATTACCTGGAGGCTGAGATTTTCGGCGGCTTTTATGGCGTATCCTCGGGTGATTGAGGGAAGGATGTTTGCGGTCAGTGGTGCGGTACGGAGGGTTCGGCCGGAAACGGCAAAAAAAGATGAGCCTGAGCCCTCTGTAATAAGGCCGGTGTCGTCAACGAGTATGGCTTCATCACAGCCTTTAGCGGCGGCTGCGTGGCGGGCGAGAATATTGGGCAGCAGATTAAGCGATTTTATCCAGCACTTTTTCCAGCGGAGGTCGGGGCAGGTTAAGACTGCGATGCCTTTTTGTTTCAGGCCGGCAAAATCGGGCAGCTCGGTAATTGTTAAAAAGAAGTTCGGCTTTATATGGTCGTCCCAGTTGTGGTCGCGCGGGGCTGAGCCGCGAGTGACGTGAAAATAGATTCTGGCGTTATGGATTTTTGCGGTTTCGAAGGCGGCAGTTACCTTTTTTCGGATTTGCTCGATGTTGACGTCGTTGATTTCGATTCCGGCCAGGCTGTTAGCGAAACGTGCGAGGTGCTCATCGAGAGCGAAGATTCGGCTGTCATAGCTTCGGACGACTTCATAGACGCCGTCGCCGAAATACAGGCCTCTATCGAGATAAGCAGAATCGAGCTTATCGAGGGGGAGCATTTCGTCATTTATCATTGCCAATTGCATAGGAATATAAAAGGTTAAAAATAAAAAATCGAAATTACAAATTAAAATTTAAAAATAAACAATTTACAAATGAAAATGAATAAATATAATAGCTCAATCTTTGGTGGTTTTAAATAAAGAATTGGGGAGTTTTTTATGTATGCAGTGATAGAGGCGGGCAGCAAGCAATACAAGGTCGCTGAGGGCGATACTCTGGATATAGAGCTGGCGGACGTTAAGCCGGGAGCCAAGAAAATCGAGCTTGATAAGGTTCTGTTTGTGGGCGACGGTGAAAAACATAAAATCGGCACACCTTATATCGAGGGGGCAAAGGTTACCGCGAAGTTTGCTACAAATGCAGAAGAGGCTGTGGTGAAGGGGCCTAAGCTGTACCCGATGCATCATCGCAAACGCAAAAACAGCAAAAGACGTATCGGGCACCGGCAAAAGTTCCTGCGGGTTACGATAGAGAAGATTAAAGATTAAATCAGCAGTTTTGAATTTTTAGTTTTTAGTTTTGAGTTAAGATTTTACAAGGGCAATCGATGGTTTTAACTGTTAATCGACTGCTCTTTTGTTTTTTCTGAGATGATTTTCTGTGCATAATGCTGCCATTTTTCCGGGCCGTTATCGAGAAAATATTCGAATGAACCGTCGTCGACGAGCCGGCCGAGCAGGATTTTCCGGTCGGCTGGGTCGCGGATGTTCTCTATAATGTGCTTTCTGATTTGCTCGAGCTCGTCAACGAATCGGCCATGATTTTCCGTGAAGAGTGCCTCGAGCTTTTTTTTAATATGGCCTGAGTAAGCAGGGCAGTTGCCTTCGGTGCTGACGGCAATCTGAAGGTCTCGGCGTTTTACAATGGCAGGGACAAAAAAATCGCAGTGGCGTGGGTCATCAACAACATTGCATAAAATCTCGAGCTTTTGACAATCTTTGTAAATCTGTTCATTGACTGCGGCTTTATTTGTGGCGGCGATTACGAGGACGGCGCCGGCGAGGTAGTTTTTGGAATATTTTGATTTTATGAACTCGACGTTTGCGTATTTAAAGCGGCTGATTAGCATTTCATCGACGGCATCAGAAACGATAACCAGGCGTGCGCCGGCGTCGAGCAAAACCTGCGCTTTTCTGATTGCGACCGGGCCGGCACCTACTATGACGGCGCGTCTGCCTGACATTTCCAAAAATATCGGGTACTTGGCCATATCAATTCATTATACTAATGGTGCACTGAAACAAATATTAAAAATAAAAATTTCAGAGCGATTTTTTACGGCTTTTTCGATTAGCAAAGCTTGTCGGTTTGTAGTAAACTAAATTGTATCGTGTTTTTCGATTTTCTTTGAAATTGAGGCCACGTAAGATGAAACAATTGCAGCCGCCGTTTACAGATGAGGTAATTACAGAGCTTAATGTGGGCGATGAGGTGCAGATTACGGGTGTGATATATTCGGCTCGTGATATGGCCCATAAGAGGATGTGCGAGGCGATAAAGGCGGGTGAGAAGCTTCCGTTTGATATTAAAGGGGCTGTTATTTATTTTATGGGTCCGTCGCCTGCCCGGCCGGGAAAGGTTATTGGGGCAGCAGGTTCAACGACCTCTTCAAGAATGGATGCGTTCAGCCCGATTCTATTAGCGGCTGGCCTGAAAGCTATGCTCGGCAAAGGCTATAGAAATCAGCAGGTAAGAGAAGCTCTGAAAAAATACAAGGCGGTTCATTTGTTAACTATCGGCGGAGCGGGAGCTTTGCTTAGCAAGTTTATCAAAGGCTGCCGGGTAATAGGGTATGAAGATTTGGGAACCGAGGCGATAAGGGAGCTTGTGGTAGAGGATTTTCCCGCGATAGTCGCATACGATTCAGAGGGTAATAGCGTTTATAAGAGGTGAGCGGAGAAAATGAAAGCTGCACTTATTGGGCTATTGCAATCAGGTAAGAGCACGCTGTTTGCTGCGGTCAGCGGCAAAGCGATTGCACCGATGGGCTCAACGGCGATTGAAGAGGCGATGGTTTATGTGCCGGATGAGAGGCTTGACTGGCTGACTGATTATTATAAGCCGAAAAAAGTAGTTCACTCGACAATTGATTGCCTGGATGTGCCGGGTTTTAACCTGGCCGATGAGCACGGCAGGGCGGCGGCGAGAAGATTGATTCACGGCATAAGGACGGTTGATTTGCTCGTTTTGGTGGTGAGGGCATTTGAGAATCCTGCGGTGCCGCCTTACGGTGGGAGCGTCAATTCGGCGCGAGACCTCGAGGAGCTTAAGACGGAACTGCTGCTCAGTGATTTAGAGCTTGTTGCGACGAGGATAGAGAGGCTGGAAAAACAGATTAACAAACCTGCGAAGACGCATGCTGAGGACAAGGCGGAGCTGGCACTTCAGAAAAAACTTCAGGAGGCAATCGAGGCGGAAAAACCGATAAGCTCTGCGGTAGAAAACGAGAGCGAACTCGAAATGATAAAATCGCTCGGCTATTTAACGCTTAAACCGATGGTTGTTGTGGTGAACGTCGGTGAGGATGAGCGTGACAAAAAATATGATTTCGCAGACAAGATTGACGGCACGGTGCCGGTGATAGAGGTTTGTGCCGAGCTTGATTACGAGCTTTCGCAGCTCGATGAGAATAGCAAAAAAGAGTTTATGGCGGAGATGGGTGTGAAACAAACAGCTATAGGTAAATTTGTAAGGAGCTGCTATAAAGCGCTTGGGCTGCTCAGCTTTATAACGGTTGTTCATAATGAGCTTCATTCGTGGCCTATAAAAGAAGGTACTCACGCGCTCGATGCGGCAGGCAAGGTGCATACCGATATCCAACGGGGGTTTATCAGGGCGGAAACGTTTAATTTTAGTGACCTGAAGGAATTGGGCGACGAAAAAGCTGTCAAGGCGGCAGGCAAGGTCAGGCTCGAAGGCAAGGAATATATAGTCAAAGACGGTGACATTATAAATTTCAGATTCAATGTATAAATAGCGTGTAGCGTAGAGCGATAAGAAGGCAGAGATTGAAAGTTTATGAAAGCGGTCTTACTTACCGGTATTGGTGAACTGGCGGTTGATGAGCTGGCGGAGCCGGTGATAAAAGAAGAGGGGCAGGTGCTGCTCAAGGTCGATGCGGCGGGCGTGTGCGGTTCTGATGTGCATTATTATAAAAAGGGTAGAATAGGCAGCGAGGCTGTGAATTATCCTTTTATCATCGGTCACGAGTGTGCGGCGACGGTAAAAGAGGTCGGCAGGGCAGTCAGGCGGGTTAAGGTCGGCGACAGGGTAGTAGTCGAGCCGGCGATAAGCTGCGGCAGTTGCAGCCAGTGCAGAGCAGGGCGGAAAAATACGTGCAGGAGGTTAAAATTCTTAGGCTGTCCGGGGCAGATTGAAGGCTGTCTTTGTGAATATATAGTTATGCCGGAGGCGAACTGCTATGTATCCGAAAAACTGACGGCTGGTCAGGCGGTTTTGTGTGAGCCTCTGGCGATAGCGGTTTATGCAGTAAAACAGGCAGCGGTTAGTGAAGATTCGCGTGTTGCGATTTTAGGGGCCGGGCCGATAGGACTGAGCGTTCTTCTGTGCTCAGGATTGAAAACAGAAAAGATATATGCAACCGACAGGGTCAAAGAAAGAATCGAGGCGGCAAAGCAGAACGGGGCCTTGTGGGCGGGCAATCCCGACAGAGAGGATATTGTTGAAGAGATTCTGAAACGAAGGCCGGAAGGTGTTGATGTTGTTTTCGAGTGTGCGGGAGAGCAGGAGACAATTGACCAGGCTATAGAGATATTGAAACCGGGCGGTAAAGTTATGCTTATCGGTATTCCTGAACGGGAGAAAATTCATTTAGATATTCACAAGATGCGCAGAAAAGAAGTAACTATTATAAATGTGCGAAGGCAAAATGACTGCACACAAAAGGCAATTGATTTTATTTCGAAAGGCCTGGTCGATGTCGGTTTTATGCTGACGCACAGATTTAAGCCGGAGCAGGCAGCCCATGCCTTTGAAATGGTCGCTGGATATCGTGACGGAGTTATAAAAGCGGTTATAGAGTTCTGAGTTTTGAGTGTTGAGTTTTGAGTTGATATGAGCAAGGCGAGTATAGTTACAATCGGCAATGAGATTTTAAGCGGGATTACGCTAAATACCAATGCTGCATACCTGGCAGAGAAGCTGCTTTCGGTCGGGATATCGACGGTCAGCAGCTATACAGTGACAGACGAGATTGATTCGATTGTGCGGGCGCTGAAGTCTGCATTGGAAGATGCTGATGTGATTATAACTACCGGCGGTCTGGGGCCTACGAGCGATGATATTACGCGAGAGGCAGTTGCGAGGTTTCTCGGCGTGGAGCTGGAATTGAAAGAAGAGCTGTTGGAGAGAATAGAGGAGTTTTTCAGCAAAAGAGGCCGGCAGATGCCGGCCAATAATAAACAGCAGGCGTATTTGCCGGCGGGAACGGGAGCTATTGAAAATGAAATCGGCACTGCGCCGGGTATCAGGGCAGAGAAAAATGAAAAAATAATTTTTTCTTTGCCGGGCGTTCCTGCTGAGATGAGAGGGATGTTCGAGAGCGATGTTTTGGGGGAACTGGCGAGACTGGCGGAAGAATCGGAGCGACCTGTGACAGTATTGAGGAAGGTAAACTGTTTTGGGGCAGGGGAGTCGGCAATTGCCGAGATGCTTGAGCCGTTTTGTTCGCGCGACAGAAATCCTTTGATAAACTTTACGGCTGACTGCGGTGTGATAACGGTTCATATTGTAGCAACGGGAAAAGATTATAACGAGGCAACAAAGATAGCAGAGGCGGAACAAGAAAAATTTATCGAGCGGCTTGGCGATTTAGTGTTCGGCACTGATGAAAAGAAGCTGGCTGAGATAGTCGGCAGAAGGCTTGGCGAGCTTGGAAAGACGATAGCAGTAGCAGAATCCTGCACAGGCGGTCTTCTGGCAGCAATGCTTACCGAGGTACCCGGAGCGAGCAATTATTTTACTTACGGCTGGATTGCTTACAGCAATGATGCTAAGATAAATGAACTTGGAGTTGGTGCTGATTTGATAAAAAGATATGGCGCTGTCAGTTGTGAGGCGGCCGATGCAATGGCTAAAGGCGCACGGACGAGGGCGAAAACAGACGTGTCAATCGCTATAACCGGTATAGCCGGTCCTTCAGGCGGAACAGAACAAAAGCCTGTAGGATTAGTATATATCAGCGTGGATTCATCGTTTTGCAGCGAGACAAAGAGGTTTATATTTACGTCGGACAGGGCGTCGATACGGCTTCGCAGCGCTAATACGGCGCTGAATATTGTCCGGCTGGCACTTCAAAAATTGACTTAATGAGCTAATATTGTTATAATAGCTTTATTCTAATTTGTAAAAAAACCGAAATAACAGGTAAAGATGGCTAAAAAGCGAAGACATTTAGGCGAGATATTATACAAGGCCGGTGCTGTGCAAAAACAGCCTTTAGTGGATGCTATACGCTCTGCTAAAAAGAACAAAAGAAGACTCGGCGAGATATTGATTGAGAGGGGCCTTCTGGGTGAAAATGTACTCGCCAAGGCTCTGGCCAGGCAATTCGGCCTAAAATACGTGAACCTCGATAAAACTGCAATTGACAATGAGTCTGTCAAACTTGTTGATTCGAGTCTGCTGAAGAAATATAACATTTTGCCTTTGGGGATGAACAACGGCAAGCTCAAGCTGGCCATAAGCGACCCGATGAACCTTGAAGCGATGGATGCTGTTCGTTTTCGTCTTAATACCGAACTTGACTGCTATGTTTCGAGCCCATCGAAGATACGCTCATATATAGAAGAGTCCGCAGACGCGGCGAAGAGACAAGATGATGACAGGCTGAAGCACAGTATTGATGCGACGGCCCACGAGCTTGCCGAGGCCGGACACGAATTGCAGGCAGCAGCGCTCCAGGCGCAGAATGCGCCTCAAGATGAGGGGCCGATTGTAAGACTTGTGAACCTTATTATCGATAACGCCTATTACATGCGTGCAAGTGACATTCACGTTGAGCCGATGGGCGACAGGGTCAAGATAAGATATCGTGTTGACGGTGTGTGTCTTGAAAAAGATAATATACCAAAGAATATGCAGGCGGCATTGACAACGAGATTGAAGATTCTGTCGGGAATGGATATTGCCGAGAAAAGACTTCCGCAGGACGGCCGAATTAAGCGGATTATAGACGACCATGATGTTGACTTTCGTGTTTCCGCACTGCCGGGTAATCACGGCGAAAGCATCGTATTGAGAATTCTGCGACCCGATGCGGTAAACATCGGTATCCGTTCTCTGGGATTCGAAGAAGATGACTACCAGCGATTCCAAAAGATAATCAAAAGACCCAACGGCATCTTTCTCGTAACGGGCCCTACAGGAAGCGGTAAGACAACCACACTATACGCGGCTCTTCAGGAGCTAAATAAATCGGACAGGAAAATAATCACAGCAGAAGACCCTGTGGAATATAATTTTGACGGTATGAACCAGTGCCAGGTCAGGGATGATATTGGTCTGAGCTTCGAGAGGATACTGCGTGCAATGCTTCGACAGGCGCCTAATATTATTCTTATAGGTGAGATTCGAGACGGTGTTGTTGCCGATATTGCGATACAGGCGGCACTGACAGGTCACCTTGTTTTCAGCACGCTGCACACAAACGATGCTTCAAGTGCGATTACGAGACTGATTGATATGCGTGTCAAGCCGTTCCTTGTTGCAAGCTCGATACAGGCAATTATGGCACAGCGTCTTGTGAGAATTATCTGTAAGAACTGCAAAACCGTGGACGGGAATCCCGACCCTCATCAGTTGAAACTTCTGAATATCTCCGATGAGGATATGAGAAAACATCCCATCTATAAAGGAACGGGATGCAGCCAGTGTCACGGTACCGGCTTCAAAGGTCGAATCGGTGTTTTTGAGCTTGTGGAGATGAATAATGAATTGAGGGAACTGGCATTTGCGAAGTCACCGACTTCCGAAATCAGAAAGACAGCTGTTGCTTCAGGGATGAGAACATTAATGGAAGACGGCAAGAATAAGATATTTAAGGGAATAACGACCCCGGGCGAAGTTATCAAGATTTCTCAAATTGAGGGTGTGTTGGCATAATAGGTAATTATTTAGGGAAACTAACAATGGCTACAATTAATATGGACAGGTTGTTACAGGCATGCTTTACACAGGATGCGTCTGATATACATATAGTTGTCGGCAGACCGCCTGTATTAAGAATCGACGGCAGGCTGAGGTCACTCGAGACAAAAGTTCTCACGCCGGATGATACGGTGGCATTGATGAAAAGTATAACGCCGGAAAGAAACCAGCAGGAGCTTCAGGAGGAAGGCGGTACAGATTTTGGTTTTGCATTCGGGGACAAGGCGAGATTTCGTGTCGCTATTTTCAAGCAGAGAGGTAATATAACGGTGGTTTTGCGTCTTATTCCGACGAGGATAATGAGCTTTGAAGAGATTGGTCTGCCGAAGATATGCGCAGCGCTGTGCCGCAGGCCGAGAGGTCTTTTTCTGGTTACGGGACCGACCGGCTGCGGTAAAACCACCACCCTTGCATCGATGATAAACTACATTAATGAGAACTTCGACCGCCATATCGTAACGGTTGAGGACCCAATAGAATACTATCATGACCATAAAAAATCGATTATAAACCAGAGGGAGGTTGGAATTGATGTTCCGAGCTTTGCAGAAGCGCTCAGACGTGTTCTCAGACAGGACCCTGATGTGATTCTGGTTGGTGAGCTTCGAGACCTTGAGACGATTGAAGCAGCCATCAGGGCGGCGGAGACAGGCCACCTTGTCTTCAGCACACTGCATACAGTCAGCGCTTCCGGAACGATAACAAGAATTATCGATGTCTTTCCGGTCAACCAGCAGGAGCAGATTCGGACGCAGTTGAGCATAAACCTGATAGCGGTACTGAGCCAGAGCCTGTGTCCTCTGGCGGCGGGCAAGGGTAGAGTAGCAGCTTATGAGTTTATGGTTGTTACTTCAGCTATAGCTAATCTGATAAGAGAAAACAAATCCTATAGAATTGATTCCGATATTCAAACAGGTAAAAAACTCGGAATGCAGCTTCTTGATGAGCATCTATGGCAGCTTTATGATATTGGGAAAATCACGCTGGAGGAGATGCTCGACAAGGCACGAGAGCCCGGAGCAATACAGGACAGGGCTATGGCAAAGCTAAAGAGGATGAAGGCGCTGCAGGAGAGCAAGGATTTGGGACCGATTTTACGAACATAATCAGCATTCAAAACAAGAATCGCGGCAGAGATACGGTTAACACGGCTTTTGAACTTGTTTATCCCGTCCATCAGTATTGTGCTGATTTTCTGAGTGTTACTGATGTGTATGCCCTATATAGTCGATATAAACGGAAATGCTTTTTCACTTCGATTCGTTGATATAAAAAAAATGGCATTTGTACTGAGTTTCTTTGATAATGGTTGATAGGGAAGCTTCAGGTTGGTTGATTAATGAATTTTGAGACTAACTGCCAAGAGCAGTTAGTGTTCATAAACTGTGGGCCTATATCGAATAATTCGGTATAGGCCCATTTTTGACTGAATATTGGTGGATTTTTTATTAGTTTTAATGGATTAGCTTGCGATTTATGCCGAATTAAAGGCTACTAAAGCCGCTTTTAGGTAAGATACTTAACAAACAGGGTTTATGGCTTTTAGCGGCTAAAAATGGTAATGTTTTGGTAAGTATTTAAAAAAATACTTGAAATTATCGGGCGAAAAGCTTATAATACACAGGCAAAGGGTATATAGAGTCTGAAAGCGTAATACTTAAAAGTAAAAAGGGCGATCTGTGCAGTTATTAAGAGAAAAAGCATTAAAGGGGGAGATTAATCACTTTAGAAATATACTTTTGTGCCCTATAGGAGAGTTGTTTTATCCACAACAAGTACTGATACCCAATGCCAGGAATAACTGCGGCAAGTTGCTCTTCAAGGCAAATGTTTTTAAATTATTATTTAATTAGTTATCGTAAGATAAAATTTTTTTTGATGTTTTATTTGCTAT
>CAZMQF010000039.1:0-17794 GCA_964568365.1 uncultured Pirellulales bacterium
GCGCGACTTTTACAGGAAGCGGAACAGATTTAGGTTATGGTAACTGGACGGAGTTTTCCAATGGTACAGTAACAGCCCTTCGCGTCTTTGACAGCGATGACCTTAACGAAATCATCCACATTGTTACCGGAGATGAGTCCAACGTAGACCAAGTCTGGACCGACGGCCTGGCCAACGTTACCGCTCAGGCCAGGTATGCCGCAAATGACCAGTCATTCGGCTGGAACGGGGGCGGCATGGGAACCACCTATTATGAGCTGCTCACCCACGAAGATGTGACCCTCGGGACAGTCGTCCCGATTACTATTTCAGGTGATTTCCTCTGGGGCGCTCAACCAAATCATGACGAGTATTGGTCAAAAAATTCTTACAATCCTGACGAGCCTGACGCGCTGGACCATATGGTTACCTACAAAATCGAAGGTCTCATAACCGATCGTACGGTTTGGCTACTGTTCTGGGAGGATGTTGCCGGCAGTTATTCAACATCTGACAGAGACTTTAATGACTTCGTTGTCGAGATTAGAGCCATTCCCGAACCCGGGTCGATGCTGTTATTCGGCTTTGGAGCTCTGGCTTTGCTGAGAAAACGCAAAGCATAGATTTCAGGTTTGCTTTTTTTTATTAATTGAAAGGCCGTGATAGAACTCACGGCCTTTTTTATTCGTTTCAACCGTATTATACAGTTGGAAAACGCATTTTGTTCTAAGAGGTATTTACAAAAAGCCGGATTCAATCCTGACTTTCAGAATTGGTTATACGGGCTAACCTGCTGGTTTTCCAAGATTTGCCGGGGTAGTATGCGTGATTTGTTTAGTCAGTTCACTTAATAATGCGTTCATTTTGGTGTCGGCGTTTTTTAAGTCGTCGATTTTTCCGCAGGCGTGCATAACGGTAGTATGGTCTCGGCCGCCAAGATGGCCGCCAATCTCTTCGAGGCTGTGACGAGTCAGATTGCGGGCTAAGTACATACAAATCTGACGCGGCAGAGTGATAGACTGGCTGCGCTTCTTGCTCTGCAAATCGGCAAGTCGAACGTCGAAATGGCTTGTAACAACATCGATGATGTCACTTATCGAAATATGCTTGGCTGAGGATTCGAGCTGGCCGTTAAGGGCGGTCTGTGCCAATTCGAGCGTAATTTCCTGGCCTGTAGTTGTCGCTACTGCGTAAATGGCGGTTAGTGCGCCTTCGAGCTCCCTGATATTGGATTGAGCCTTTCTTGCGATGTATTCGGCGACGGGTTCGGAGATGTCCAGGCCTCTGAGATGAGCTTTCTTGCGGACGATTGCAACCCTTGTATCGTGGCTGGGCGGGTCGATACGGGTGACAAGGCCCCAGTTGAACCTGCTGATGAGGCGCTCCTCTAATGATGGTATCTCGGCGGGCAGGCTGTCGGCGCTGAGGATAATCTGTTTGCCGTTGTGATAGAGGGTATTGAAGGTGTGGAAGAATTCCTCCTGGCTCTGCTCGCGCTCTCGGAGGAACTGGATATCGTCGATGACGAGCATATCGACGGAGCGGAACTGATTTTGAAAGCCGGCGAGGTTGCCCTGCTCGATTGCGCGGATGAATCGGTTGACGAAATTCTCACAGCTTAAAAGCTGAATTACCATTTTGCCGTTCTTGTCTCTGCTGTCTTTGCAGACGGCGTGCAAGAGGTGGGTTTTGCCCAGGCCTGAATTGCCGTAAAGAAAAAGAGGATTGTAGGTATTGCCGGGTGACTGGCTGACAGCAATGCAGGATGCGTGGGCGAGGCGATTGCTCGGGCCGACAACGAAATTAGAAAATGTATAATCGGGATGCAGCTTGGGCTGGCCGTCAGTACGCTGAGCCTTTTTAGCAAAACTCGCAGCAGGGAAATAATCGAAATCGACAGTAACGAGATGGCCTGTAACCTGCTGAGCAGCACGAGTGAAGCTGCTGCTGGAGTTGTCTCGCAGGAATTCGACGGTCGCCCTGTCGGGACAGGCAATCAGCAGAAGGCCTCCGTCAAAACGGGCTGGTGCGAGCTCATCGAACCACTTGCGTGCGTTGGCAGGGTCGAGCGCTTTTGTGCGTTCGACTATCTCAGCAAAAATATCCTCAACTCCCTTCGCCGCCAAGAAACTATCCCTTCTGAATCAAAGACGCCTTCAGGCATTTCTGCCGATAAGCATCCCTGCGAAATTAAAAAAATATGAATAAAAAAACGCTTTACAACACCGGATTGAAAACAACAGGGAAATCTAACCTCGTTGTCATAATTTGTCAAAGGAAAAAAATAGAGGCTGAGAAAATCTTCGGCTTCATATTTTATTGACCTTTGAAATAGTAAAGGAACAAGCCTGTATTAGCCTACAATAGTATGTATGAGACCAAAAGGAACAGTAAAGGAACTTCAGCGGCGTCGAGAGCGAGCGATAGCTCTGCTGAAAATTTACACAAAAACATGGTTTTTTATGACCCGGACTTCTTCCAGCTCCTGCTTTTGTGCAGAACCTTGACCGCCCTGTTCTTCATAGATTCAAGTTTTTCAGCAATTTCACAGATTATCCCGACCCAATTGGAACAGGTTTCAAGCGATTAATCCGCTCAAGGATTTCATGTAACAGGGATTTCGATACGAGAAGGACTGTTTAAGTAAAAAAGAGAGAACAGCTTGTATCGGTAATGGAAATTCTGGAGAGAATCCGAAGCGATTCAACTGGGAAAGAGCGAAGAAAAAGAGAGAGAACAACGGTACTCAAAGCTATTTTGCCCTGCGTTTTCTCAAAATTACTGCACCAAGGCCGAGCAGTAAAAGCGCGGCTGGTTCGGGGACGGAGGCAACACGGAAGCCCGTGAAATCAAAGTCATTTTCGCTTTGCGGCACCGCGTTGGCAGTTCGATAAGAGGATGAGATGAAAAGGCTGCCACTAGTGAACGAGCCGCCTCGCCATCCACGATTGGAAGTAGTTCCGTAACCTGGGTCATTGTACGGATTTTCCATCCATTCCCAGACATTGCCCATCATATCAAATGTGCCGTTGAGTTCTTCGACTCCGCTACCGACATCCCAGGGTTCGCTGCCGGCGGAAGTCGCATAATTCCATTTTGTCGGGTTCGGTTTGCCAGTATCAAGGTCTGCAATCGATGCATTGGAATAAGTCTGAAGCGTTGTGCCATTCCAATAAGCTGCTTTTACCCACTCATCTTCCGTCGGCAGGAAATAGAACGCATCTTTATGGCGATAGAGATTCGTTCCACCGGCTGCTTCCGAAGCAGACCAAGTTGCCAGCGTATAATCACTTGTGCCTTGCGTGCCCGTAAACTTATAGGCTGCCTGATGGCTTGCACTGGTGTTTAACCAGTTGACAAACTGTGCTGCTTCATACCAGCTTACGCCATTGGTCGGCACATTCAAACCTATGTAATCGGAATTTCTATCATACGCATTGGCCGGATTACCCGTTACCGGCATACCAAGAGAAGCTGTGAACTTATTCCATTGGCCGTTGGTAATCTCGTAGGTGCCCATATGGTAGTCGTTGTTGACGATGCCATACTCGCTGGTGGGGTTTGTGCTGCCAGAAATCGGCACGAAGTCGATAGTGAACTGATTGCTTCCTGTACCAAATGTGTCAGCCGAAGAAATATTTGCCACCGCCATCACACACACAATCGCTGCTAAAAATCTTGAATTTTTCATCTATAGCTACCTCCTCAAAAATTCTTATTAAGATCAGACCACTAGCGCAAACATCTCAACTTCTATCCCATAATAACATATAAAGACCGTTAAAACAAACAAAACCTGCCTGTTTGTCAATTTTCCGGGTCGAACCGAATATCCGAGTTCTTTTCCCTTCGCCTGCTCAACTAATTGTGGCCTCTGTCATAATATAAACCATATTCAACAAGCAGAAAAATTAGCTCACCACGAAGGACACGAAGTTCACGAAGTTAAAGGCAATTGCTACTATATTTCTTCATGATATAAACCATATTCACCACGAAGGGAATCAACTCACCACGAAGAACACGAAGTTCACGAATTTAAAGTTAAAGAACAAAGCGATTGATGCCGTTCTTGAGAATTTCTACATTAAAGTTAATTAAAAGCCCAACTTTGGCCTTGGCAAGTTTCATATATGTAAGTAACTGGGCCCTGTGAATTTCCATTATTTTATCAACACTTTTAAGCTCTACAATAAGTTCATCATCTACAAATAAGTCAATGCGATACCCGCAATCCAGCTTAATGTCTTTGTATTTCACCGGAACCGGGTACTGGAGCTTGAAAGGAATACCTGACCGGAATAATTCATGCGCAAGGCATCAGTTATATACGTTCCCAACGAACACTATTACGAGCCTTTTTCAAAAATGCTAAACTTAAATTATGAGTCGTTCCATTATTTACGCAAAGGTCAATAATTTGGATAAAGGCAGCGAATGTGCTTGAAATATGTGCTAATACCAATATCATTAAGGCTTTACAGGTAAGAATCTTACAAAAGGTGCGCAGAAATGGGAATCTTCGCTAAAACAACACAGTATATAAAGGAGCGGCTGGGCAAGACGCGAGATAAGATAAGTGCTTCGCTAACGAGCATAATAAGTCTCGGCAGGAATATAGACGATGAGCTGCTCGACGAGCTCGAGGAAACATTGATAAGCGATGATATCGGCGTAGAGACTACGGACAAACTGATAACCGACCTTCGAGACGGCTATAAGAAAAGGCAAATCGAAAAGACCGACGATATTGTGCCGTTTTTGAAAGAGCATATCAAAAGCTACTGGCCTCAAAGAGACAGAGAGCTTCAGCTTTCGCAAAGCCCGCCAACGGTGATTTTGGTTGCCGGCGTGAACGGCTCGGGCAAAACGACCAGTATCGCCAAATTAGGATATATTTTAAGCAGGAACGATAAAAAAGTAATCGTCGCGGCGTGTGATACATTCCGGGCAGCGGCGGTTGAGCAGCTGAGTATCTGGGCGGAAAGAATCGGCGTACCAATCATAAAACAAAAAAGCGGTTCCGACCCTGCGGCTGTTGCATTCGATGCGTGCGAGGCGGCTGTCGCAAGAGGAGCGGATTTTCTGATACTCGATACGGCGGGCAGGCTGCATACGCAAAAAGACCTTATGCGGGAACTGACAAAAATCAGGGACGTGGTAGCCAAGAAGATTCCTGGAACACCGAATGAAGTTCTGTTAGTGCTCGATGCGACGACGGGTCAGAACGCAATCGCGCAGGCAAAGATGTTCATGGAAGCTATTGATGTTACCGGAATATTTTTAGCCAAGCTGGACGGGACAGCTCGCGGCGGTATTGTTATAGCGATAAAGGACCAGCTTGACATACCTGTAAAATTCGTCGGTTTAGGAGAGAAGCCGGAAGACATTGCCGAGTTCGACCCGGAAAAATTTGTCGAAGCCCTTTTCGCATAACATATTTACCGCGGAGAAAACAGAGCAAATAAGTGCACACGTCACAAGTCAAAAGAAAAAATTAGACACTGATTTATACGGGATTTACACGGATTTTTTAAATTCGAAATCCGAATATCGAAATTCTAAACAATATCGAATTATCAAAATCCAAATTACCAAAACGAACTTCAACCGCTGGGAACGCAGAGAATTTTCAGAGAAAATAATAAATTTATTCATAGTTTCCCCTGGGGGTAATAGGGGATGTTTATCGCTTTTTCGTTGGCATACCACGTCTGCAGATTATAAATACTATCCTGCCGGGAATAGCAAGCGAAGCGGCGCCGGCTACCATAAAATATTTCGCAGAGCGGGGTCGAAGTACATACGATACGTCTGCATTTCAGCAAACCGGTAGAACGGCATAAAGTCGTCTCGCTGTGAGGACTGCTCCTGGCCTGCGTAGCGGAAGACGGCTGGATTGTCGGTCGCCACCATCCACTCGTTGAGTGCCTCGTCATCCGGCGGAATGCTCACCAGGTGCTTATGCACGACCTGCTGAGCGAAGACGACCGGCCCGCGGACAATCGCAACACGGTTGGGATGCCATTTATCGATTGGAGCACGTCGGAAGCGCAGGGGGATACGCATCTCGAGCTGGTCACCGGATTTCCATTGGCGATTGATTGCTGCCCAGGTTCCGGGCTTGGCAGTGACATCGAAAGACGAGCCGTTAAGTTTGAACGAGACATTTTTTGACCAGGCCGGAACGCGCAGCTTAAGTGAGAACGTTGTAGGCTGAGCCATTTCAAGCTTGAAATTGATAGTTTCGGCATCGGGGTAATCGGTCTTTTGTGTGAGCTTTATCGGCCTGGCAGCTGAAAACACGGGCGGCTGCCAAGTGACCTCCGAGGGCAGGTAAAGGTTGACGCAAAGCGCATTTGTTTTGTCTTTGAAGTAAATAAGGTTCTGGTACTCGGCTGTGTTCTGGAAGTAGGTGCCCGAGCAGCAGGTATAAGTGTTGCGAGAGTAAATCTTCATTGCGGCGCCGAGATGATAGTTGGCGTAATAGAAATGTTTGCCGTTTTCGACGATAGGCAATGCGGCGCCGATTCCGCTGTAGAGCAATTTCTCAATCCAATCGCCGTAGCGGGATTCGCCGGTGAACATTGTCAGGTACTTTGCCAGCTTGAACGCTGCCCAGGTACAGCAGGGGCACTCGAAGCTGTCAATCCTGATTGCCAGTGACTCGCCGAGCGCGCCGTCGTCAATCACATATCGCTCGGCCGGGCCGTAACCACCCGTCGCATAGCACTGCGAGTTTTGCAGAAAATCATAAAAGTTTTTCATACACTTAAGCAGTTTGGGGTCACCGTCGATAAGGTATGCCATTGCCGCCCCGCTGAAAGAGTTGCAGTGGCTGTATGCATGCACGCCGTGTGCGTTTGTCGGCGCAGAGGTGTCGGCGAACTTTTTCCAGTAGGCGTCGTAACGCCAGATGTCGCCGAAATCCTTGTACTTTGCTTTGCCCGTGAGCAGGTATGCGCGATATAGATTTTCGCTGAGCGTGTACCATTCCAGAGGGACACCTGAGTGCAGCTCCCAGGGCTTGTTGGCGGCAGGTGTTCGGGTACGGTCGAGGTTTGCAATTGCCCAATCGGTTATTTTTTCCATCAGGGCCGGCGTGCCTTCGTGTCCTGCATACCGGTTCATATCCGACAGGCCTCCGAGCATTTTTTCCCAGGGGTAATGCCGCATTCTCGGGTTGCCGTCGGCACCAAGTGTCTTTGCCCACTCATCGACGAGCTTGACAGCTTTTTTGCGCATCTCGGAATCGTCGTTTGCCTGCGATGTTCGTGCCATTGCCTGAAGCCACTGACCAAAGATGACGGAGGAATTTCGTGCAGCCCATCCTCCGAGCGGCGCACCCGGCGCATCGAGACCTGCAGCTCTTCGGAAGCCGCAGAGGATATCGTCATCCGAGACACCGAGATAGAAATTGCGTGCCGATTCATACTGCTTTTGCCAGCGGCTCGGACCGAGTTTGACCTGCCGGTAATCAAAAGGCGAAAGCAATACCTTGCCTGCGGGAGTAATTTTGCCGGAGACGGCTGCAGGTACAGCAGCGGAGGCGGTTTCGAGAGTTTGTGCCAGCGAGGACAGTGCCAAGGGTGCGGCCGCTGCCGATGCGAGAAATTTGCGTCGGCTGATGCCTTCTTTTACAGTGTCAGCAACGTTTTTAATAGATGTGATTGTTTTATTTGGATTTTTCATTAGGACTCCTTTCCGTATCCGGGATTTGGCATATAAACTGCATACACCTGCTCAGCTACTGCTATGAGCATCGCTTATTTGATATAATACCAAACGGGGCTAAAAATTTCAACAAGCCACTCGGCTGGATTTTTACTGTTGATTTCGAGAGATTACTTTTCAAGTAATAAAAAGAAATCAGTTTTTCATCAGTAGTGGCTGGCCTGTGGCTTCGATGACGTCTCGCCAGAGTGAGCCGTCAGGGTCGATATTGTTCTTTTTGGAGACAGCCATCCTCATCGGTACGTGCACGAAACGGTCGTTAATAAGACTTATCAAAACGGCGGTCTTTCCGGCCATCGCGGCGTGCACTGCATTGACGCCAAGCCTTTCACAATAAATTGAATCATTCGAATTTGCGGGTGCAGCCCTGATAATATAGCTGGGGTCAATGTACTTGAGGTTTATCTCCATGTTCTTTTCTCTGAAGTACGCAGTAATTTTGTCTTTAAGAAAAAGGCCGATATCAGGTAGCTTTACATTACCTGAAGCATCGACAGTTTGTGATTTTTGCAGAAGACTTTGTCCTGCTCCTTCGGCGACAAGAATTACGGCGTGATGGCGACTTTTCAGTCTGGTTTCGAGATGGGCGAGCAGGCCGTTGTTACTATCAAGCTCAAAAGGCACCTCGGGGACAAGGACGTAATTGACGTCGTTAATGGCAAGAGCGGTATGAGCAGCGATAAAGCCGGACTGCCTTCCCATTACCTTAACGATACCAATACCGTTAATCGAACCGTGAGATTCGGTGTGGGCCGCAGAAACGGCGTCCACAGCCTTCGAGACGGCTGTATCAAAACCAAATGATTTTTGCACAAAACTCAGGTCATTATCAATTGTTTTGGGGACACCGACAACAGCGACTTGAAGTTTTCTATTTTTAACTTCCTCTGAGATATTCAGGGCACCCTTCTGGGTACCGTCGCCGCCGATTGTAAACAGTATATTGATACCCATCTTCTCGAGGCTGTCGACTATCTCGCCGGTTCTGTCACCGTAACCTCGCGATGAGCCGAGAATAGTACCGCCTTTGCGGTGAATATCATCAACCAGCTCGGGTGAAAGCTGCATAACAGGGAGATTAAATTGGGAGAGAAAACCGCGATAGCCGTACCTGATACCGGAAATCCGCTTTACGCCGTAACGATACCACAGGCACATCACAACAGCGCGTATGACATCGTTGAGGCCTGGACAGAGTCCTCCACAGGTTACGATTGCCGCGTGCACCTGCGCCGGATTATAGAATATCAACTCGCGAGGCCCTGCGACCTCCACAAGCTGATTTGCAGATAATTTTATACTGTCGGCATCCGAGGCTGTTTCGATACCATAAATTATGCGCTGGCGGTCATCGACATAGTTGGCCACATAATCGCCCGTTTCTTTTGACAATTCTACGGGTGACTTTATGGCTCTTTGGCCGAGTGAATCAATGGTGAAATCGAGATGCTCCATTTTGTTACCGCCTGTAAAAGGTCATCAACAAACCGGCTGCTGGATACAGCCGAAAACTTACTAGGGCAAAAAGTTTTTTCAAGTCTGTTAAACTCTTGGGTAGTCGCCAAGAAAGTATGTTCTTGGCAGGCCGCCGGTAAGAGGCATCGCATAGTCAATAAAGGCCTGCGTAATCCCGTTGCCTTCTGAATTAATGAATTCATCGGGCATTTGCTTCGACTTTTCCGCTACATTCTTAAGCTCAGTACTGAACAGCTCAATAGCATAGTTATCCCCGTTGCCGGTTCGTCTTATCGCCACCGAGCCGCTCTGCTCTTTCATTGAGAACTTAACAGCCTGCCAGCCGCAGCTTCTTGCCTCTTCAACATCAACCAGCGACTGGAAACCGACAAAGCTTCTCTGCAGATAACCAAAGGTATCGGCTCTGACCCTTTTGGCTTTGATTTTTGCCTTAATCTGTCCTGCCAAGTAGTCAGCCAGAACTCCGGTTCCGGAAAGCTGAATATTACCGAAAGGATCCTTTTCAATCTTCTCCAGAATCTTCTCTATCCAGGTCCTGCCATCTACATCGCATATCCCCTCGCTGACGGCAATGACACATCTTCCCCATTTGCTGTAAACATTTTCAACATCGCTGAGAAATTTATCCATAGCAACGGGTTTTTCCGGGAAATAAACAAGGTGTGGTCCATCGCTTTCCTGACGTCTTCCCAGAGCAGCTGAGCCTGCCAAGAAGCCTGCGTGTCTTCCCATTACGACATCAACCTTGATACCCGGAAGCGCCTTGTTATCCAGGTCATCGCCCATAAGGGCACTGGCCACAAATTTTGCCGCAGTTCCGTAACCCGGGCAGTGGTCGGTGACCATCAAATCGTTGTCGATAGTTTTTGGTATGTGAAAGGCCCGCATCTCGTAACCGACATCGGCAGCTATCATATTGATGATGTGAGCGGTATTGGCGGAATCGTTTCCGCCGATATAGAAAAAGTACCTGACGTTACGCTTTTTAAAGACATCGAAAATCTTTTCGCAATATTCCCTGTCGGGCTTTGTACGACTGGAGCCGAGAGCCGCAGAGGGACATCTGGCCATTCCTTCGAGTACCTGAACCGAAAGCTGTTTCAGGTCAACGAATTGTTCAGCGACGATGCCATCCACCGCATGTATCGCACCGTAAAGATTTTCAATCTCTTCGTGCTTGCAGACCTCCTCTATAACGCCGACAAGAGAAGCGTTTATCACACCTGTCGGTCCGCCGGATTGGCCAACTACTGCATTTGCCTTCGGTGCATCTGTCATAATCACACTATCCCCATTGAATCCTTTATCTTTAAATCATCGTTTTATTTAAGGAGCAACTTAAATTGCAGAAGGGTTATTGTACAAACAAAAAAACAGCACTCAAGAAAAATTTACCTGATTTCGACCGCGATATTACAATTGAGAAAATACAGCCATTTGCCGAGTACGCCCTTTTTGACAATACTCTCTGCGGCCTTGGCGTAAAGCTCAAGCTGGCTTCGATAAAGCTCTGCCCGCTCTTTTGCCTTGCCGGCGGCGATTCTGTCGGTCTTAAAATCCACTATTACAATCCCCCCAGCCGTTATAATAAGCATATCTATTATACCCTGCACAACTATGGTTTCATCGCCTGAATTGCCAATTTCAGAAACAGGCAAAGCGAAAGTGAACGGCCATTCCCGCCAGACCACGTTGGTTTTTTCGGCTACCAGTCGTCCCGGCTGACGTTCAAAAAAGCTCACTATCGATTCGGCATCAATACTATCAGCAACGGTTCTGCTCATAGCCTCCGTTTGCAAAAGTTTTTCTTTCGTCTGCTCAACCGATTGTTTCGTTACGGGAGCAGTTAAATCAAGGCTGGAAATCAAAAGATGAACGGCTGTTCCGATGATACGGCTATCGGTTCGGCCGGCAGAAAGTTGAGGCTGAGAAACCGCGGTCTTTCGCTCGAAAGGTCTGGAATGCTCGAGGCGTGCGAATTCATCGCCGCTGTGGGTAAGCTGTGTTACGGTTCGCTTTGCGGGTAGAGCTGAAGCCGGTTCGTACCGATACCGCCAGTTGATATTTTCCTTGAGCTGTTCAAGAATTCGCTGCTGCGAAACTGATTCTGTTTTTAGCTTTTTCGGCCTTTTCGCTCTTCCGAAACGCAGAGACTCTATATATTGCGAAAGCTCTTCGAGCTCATCTTTACCGTAAAGTTTAAAATCGAACAGGCCGTCATCGACAGACTCATCTTCAAAACCGGTTTCTAAAACTTCGTGCAGATTCTTCTGGTCGGCGAGAGCGTAAAGAATCCAGTCTAAAAAACTACTGCAGCATCGAAGCTGCCCGCTTGCCCTGTCGGAGGCGGAGAAAAAGCCTCGCAGCACAATATCCCGGCAGCGCTTTGCGCCCCGGCAGCCGGTTAAAATCAATCTGTCCTTTGCTCGCGTAGCGGCAACGTAAAGTATTCGCATCTCCTCGGCAAGGGCGGTGCGCAGCTTTTTTTCAGCGATGACCTGGTGAGCGAGCGAGGTTAATTTCGAATTCGATGCTTTATCGATTATCTCAAGACCAAGCGCAAGATTCGCATCGGTGATAAATTCCCGGTTCAACTCGGCAGTGTTGAATTTGTTATCGAGCTCAGCGACAATTACGACGGGAAATTCCAGCCCTTTGCTTTTATGAATGCTCGTAATCGTTACCGCATTTTCGCGCAGGCTGAGTGGCTCTGCGAGCGCCCATTCGGCTCCTGCCTGCTCGAGTCTTTCGATAAACTCTACGAACCGGCCGAGCGAGACGCTCTGGCGGCTGCTGGCAAAGGCCTCGAACTGTATCGCCCTGTCGTGGAGCTTGAGAAGATTTGCCCTGCGAAGCCGGCCGTCCGGAAGCGCCGAGACAAATGATAACAAGCTGCTCTTACGATATATCCGCCAGAGCAAATCAGCAAGATCGCCCGCCCGCGCGCAGTCCCGCCAGGTTTCGATTTGCAGCAGGGCCTCTTTCAGCTTTGCCGACAGGTCGGTATCTTCTCCACTCTCAACATACGCTGCTACACAGTCGTAAAAACTTCTGCACTGCTGCAAAGCCTCTTCGTGTATCCTGATTTTGGCAAGCTCGGTGTCGGTGACATTGAAAATCGGGCTCCGCAGCACCGCTGCCAGCTCGATGTCACGCTGAGGATTATCAAGAACCTTGAGCAGGCACATCATATCGCTTACCTCCGTCGCCTCAAAATAGCCGGCAAAGCCCCTGCTGCTGACGGGAATACCTGAAAGTCTGAGTACCTGCACATAATCATTTATCCTTTTGGCCGGCGAGCGCATTAAAACGACTATGTCACCGTATTCGACGTCGCGCATACAATTTTTCTGCTCATCATATATTTGGAGGCCGGCTTTTCCGGATTCGGCTCCTACCATCTGTTTTATACGCTGAGCTATCATCGCAGCCTGGCACTTCCGCAGGGATGCAAAATCCGTCTGGTCGTCTTCAATTGATTCGTCTTCATCCTGCTGCGATTCACTTTGCCTGTCATCCCTGTCGAGTAAATGAAGCTCGACGGCGGCGGCTGTTTTGTCAGAGGTCGGCCTTTCAGAGGCCGGCTTCAAAAAGGCCGAGCTGTCATAATCAATGTCCGCAGAATCCTTTGTCATTATCCTGCTGAAAAGCCTGTTAACAAAATCAAGGATGCCGCCTGCCGAGCGGAAGTTGGCGTTGAGGTCGACGCGGAGCGGCTTCGAGAGTTCAGCGGGGTCAATTGACGCAGGAGTGAGCTGGCCGAGAAAAATCTCAGGCTCGGCTCCGCGAAAGGCATAAATACTCTGCTTGATGTCACCGACAACAAAGACATTATCGCCGCTGCTGAGTGCTTTAATTATCGCCTCCTGAACGGGATTGATATCCTGATACTCATCAACAAAAATATATCGGTACTTTCTGCGAAGTGACAGGGCAGTTTCGGAGGGTTTGATTTCATCGGCCGAACCGTCAGGCTCAGCCAACAGTCTGAGCGCATAATGCTCGAGGTCTGCAAAATCCATACAGCTCACTGCCCGCTTGGCATCGCCGTAGAACCGGTCAAATTGCCTGACAAGCTCAATTGTGACCCTGCTTGCCAATTGGACAGAGCCGCTGAGCCTGTCCAGGTAATCCGGATTTAAGAGCGCAAGCTCCGAAAGAGCGACAAACTGCTCGACAGAGTTTTTAATCACTTTAGCTATCAGCTCGGCGATTGTCTTTTCGACTTCCTTCGGCTTATAAACTCTGGGCTTGTCGAAATCTCTTACCTTAGCGACAAAACTGTGCCATTCGCCTGCCTGCAGCGATTCGATACATTTTTCCAGGCATTCTGCGAAAAGCTGCTGCGAGTCTGCGGGCCAGCCTCTACAGCCGGAGCGGCTCTCATAGAGCCTTTTGGCAAAATGAAGCTGGTTGAGAATAAAAACGAGCCTTTGTTCAATAATTTGCTTTTGTGCTTGGCCGAGCTCTGTTTCAAAGGGGTCGGCTGACTGTGACAAAAAAACAGCTTTTTGGAACCAGTTCCGCCGCCAGCGGATGCCGTCGAGAAAATCGCTGATGGAAATAATCCCGGCAGCGAGGCTTCCGTTAGGGCGCAGGTCGCGGGCGTAAAAAAGCTGGTCGAGTCCGGCCTGCAGATTCTCCTGCCCCCACGCCCACTCCAGGGTTTTTTCAAGGGCCTCGAACTTAAGCAGCGTCTGCTCGTCGGCGTCAATCACCCGAAAGTTCGGGTCAATGTCAAGCTGATAAAAATATTCGGTTATCAGCCTTTTGCAGAACGAATGAATGGTACTTATGTCGGCACCTGCCAGCAGGGTAAGCTCGGTCAGGAGATGTAAATTTTTCCTGTCCTTTGCAAGCTGGACTTTCAGCTGCTCTCTTATTCGCTGCTGCATCTGCTCGGCGGCTGCATCGGTAAAGGTAAGGACAAGCATATTGCTGATACTCGGTGAGGTCTTTTTATCCGAGACGATATCGACGCATCGGCCGCTAAGAACAGCCGTTTTGCCGGTGCCTGCGGAAGCGGTTACAAGGACGTCACTTCCCCGCCGGCTGATTGCAAGCCGCTGCTGGGGTGTCCATTTTATTTTTCGCTCTGCCATCAGGCACTAAACCTCGCCAAGCACATCTAATTTTGTTCTCGGCTGTAAAAAATTATAATCATTTATCTGCCAGTCAAACCTGCATACCGATTTATACTCACAGAAAGTGCAGGCAGAGGCACTGCCAAGCTTAAAGGGTTTTACATCAATGCATCCTGTTACTATTGCCTCTGCAAGTTCAGCTATTTTTTTCTCGCAATAGGGCAGGACCTTTTGAAAGTCTTCAGGCTTTAACGCCCCCCTGTTGTTATAGCTGCCGTAAGGGCTGCCGTCTTTGGTAACATAAAAATTATAATAGCTGCTGTTTTGTTTCGCTTGTTTATCCAGCAGAAAAGCGAAATGCCCGTTGAAAAGGCCGCTGCCTTTATAATCAAAACCTTCAAGCTGCTGTGTTTTTTCTGCGGGACGTTTCAATTTTACTTTTGTTTCAACCGGCATATAAAAAGCTCCGGCAACATCGCAGCCGGCAAGAGCGGGCAGCTTCGAGCTGCGCACTGCGAGCATATAAATAGGGAGCTGCATATCCAGGCCGTGATAAAACCTCGACCAGCTAAAAGCTGCATTGCTTCGCTTATAATCGAAGACGACGGCGGAGCAGCCGGTGACAGTATCTGTGACATCAATCCTGTCAATCCTGCCTGCTAATGAAACAGAACGCCTGCCGCTTAGTACAATCTTAAATCCACCGGAACCTTCGTCTTCGGAGCCGAACCAGACTTCTGAAAGAACAGGGCGAAACTCTCCGGCTCGAACCATCCTCGAAACGGCCGGCAAAAAGTCCTGCAGTATCTGGCAGGCAGAGGCAACAATAAAAGTATTGTGTCTGCTGTGACGGCAAAAGCCTTTGATAAAAGAGTCAGACTCGATAATCTGAGCAACCACCTGCTTCAAAACTTCTATGAGCCGTTCGTTTGAGACTGTTGCAAAATCCTGAGAGCTTTCTTTCAACTCTTTTAGAACCCTATCAAGAACCTGGTGATAAAACCTGCCCATATCCAGCGGCTCAAATCTCGACTCCTTTCGCTCGGCAAGCTCAAGCACATACCGGGCAAAATATTTATATGGGCACTGTGCAAAGGTACTCAGCTTCGACGCTGAGCTTCGCAGTACGGGGCCGAAAAGCTGGTCCAAGAGAACCTTTTCAAGCTTTGCTTTGTTATCATATTCAAGGACCTTTCGAAGAAAAACGCCTGTTTCGGCAAACAGGTCGTCGGCGCACAATCGCTGCACAAGCTGACTGATTTGACTATCGCTGCCGGCCCGCATACAAAGAAAATCTTTAAATTCGCTTTGTGTATAAATCCTATCGATATCAGTCCGGCCGGAATCTTCAAGACTTATCGACCAGTCGTGCGAGGCAACCGGTTTTTCAGTAACGTCATCGAACAAGGATTCAATATCATCAATAAACTGCGAACGCACAACGGCCCTGCCCTTTTCGTCAACCGCAGGATAACTGATGCACAGGAATTCGCTCGGCCTGGTAAATGCAATATAAGCAAGGTACTGGCGCTGCATCAGGGTTCTGCCGGTACTCGCCGCCAGCTCGAATTGGGCGGCTTCGGCAGCGAGCCTGTCCTCATCGGTCAAAATGCTCGCGTAACTGACTGGCATCGGAAAATCCTTCTGTGTTGTACCTATAAGAAAAACCGCCTTCAAATCCGGATGTCGGCTGCGCTCGATCGAACCTATAATAACCTCATCAAGCGCAGGCGGAATCAGCGCAAGGCTAAGCTGCGAAAATGCGTCCTCGATTATGGAGATATAAACATCACAGCTTAACTGGAAACCCGAAAACGCCTCGCACAGCTCGTCGAATATATCCACAAGTCCGTCGTAGAACTGACGATGCTCATCAGCGGCTGTGAAATCTTTTCGCTCAATCGCTTCGTCAATCCAGGTTTGAATTGTTCGGCTGAACTGCATATCATCAAGAAACGCGAAAATGATTTTTGTAAACTGCTCAGGGCTGATTTTTCCCGGGCTGTTGTCCCGGCCGGAACTGAGCTTTTCACGAAGCCCGATTAGAGGCTTAATTGCATTATTGCGAATTTTGTTTATATGGTCCTCATTGAAAAGGGGCTCTTTATCATCATCGAAATTCCACTTTGCACTGCCTGTCCAGTCCCTGCCGGCTATGCCGAATGCCAGACAGTAGTTTTCAAGTAAATCGACGTCACAGCGGTTAATGGGTACAAGGCCGCTTTTGAGATATTCAAAGACATCGCTGTTCGCAAAACCGCCGGCTGCCGCCCGAAGAGCAGAGCTGATAAAACTGACAGCCGGATGATGGCGAAGCGACTGTCTGCTGTCGATGAAAAAGGGAATATTATAATCTTTAAGGTAAGCCCTGATATAATGCTCATAGTTTCCCAAATCAGCAGCTATGACCGCAATATCACGGTAGCGCAGGCCTTTTCGGCGCACAAGCTCGACTATTTTCCCTGCTACAAACTGCACTTCCGCTCTCCGGTCCGGCGAGGCAACTATACTAAGAGCTTCTTTAGCAGAAATCCTGTCTGCTTTTACTTCAAAGATATTCTTCTCGATATGCCCGAGTGCTGCAGAGCTTTTAAATCTGAGGGCATCGGTCAAGATAACCGGCTTTGCCAGATTTAACCTGCAGGCTTTGACTATTTCAATAATATCGGCGTAAGTCTTTTGCGTAGGATTAAACAGGCCGAGCTTTGCCAGCGTGCTGCCGGCCGGATTGTCCAGCCTCACACCTGCGGGGTCCAGACACAACGCAATATGCGCTTCGGATGCTTTTTTGAGAAGCTCTGTAAGTATCGCCAGCTCACTTGTGGTAAAGCCTGCGAAGCCGTCAACCCAAATTTCAGCACCATCAAAAAACTGCGAACCGGCCACTGCCCGCCGGGCGAGATTCAACTGCATTTCAGGGTCAAGGAATCTGCCCTGCACAAACTGCAGGTATTCTCTCAAAATCAAGGCAATATCCGTAAACTTCAGGGCGGAAAACCTGCTATATTCGGCTTTTTGGAGCCCGGCTATGAGCTGTTCAATATCTTCGGGCTGCTTGGCATACATCTGAAGCTCGGCGATAGTCTGCGCCATCTGTCTGCTGAAACCGGCGAAGGCAGCCGATTGGGCGAAAAGTTTCAATTCACTTTTGTGCTCGGCGAGAATCCTGCCAATAACCATCTGCCGTCCGATTTTTGAAAGTCTCGGCCGGGCGGTGTTCCTGCCCAGGAGCAGGTATTGAAGCCTGTCAAAAGAGAGCACATTCAATCCATTGGCAACTTCCGAAACGGGCGGCTGCGAAGGATAAGGGCTGTGAAACCCTCTAATCTGCTCATTGGAAAGTATGGCCCGCTCGGCCTGGTAGGTCGCCTGCTCAGGAACCAGAAAAATCAGCTTCTGCCGGCCATTCGGCTCCAGCAGAGCCTTTATTAGGGAATTTATGCAGTAGCTGCTTTTGCCCGTACCACTTCTGCCGAGAATAAATTGAACCGCCATAAGAAACACCTAAAAACCACAGTTAA
>CAZMQF010000040.1:0-17707 GCA_964568365.1 uncultured Pirellulales bacterium
GTACCGCTGACAACGTCGAGCACATCTACTGCAGCCTTGATGCCGACTACAAAAATTTCGATATAGTCGTCTCTTACAGTAACATTGACGAGCCGCAACGGATACTGCCGAGGCAATCTTACGCACTCGCCTGGAATGTGTCTGAGAAACAAAAATCTGATGACATCTTTTTGTATGACTTAAACACCGACGGCATTGTCGACCAGAACGATTATATCGTCCTTTTCGAGAGCTGGGTGAACAGCATCAAATCCCCCGTACATTATTTTTTAGGTGACATTAATACGGACGGCATATTTGACGCCAACGATATCAATCTTTTAACCGAACAGATGAACCGCAAAGCAGACTGGTTAAAAATTCCGAACTCCTCCGCCGCTGAAGAACAAACTCAACAGAGACCGCTTTCCATCTCCACCCCTTAATCTACAACAATCTTATCCCCGCCTTTTTGCATTTTTCAATCATATCCGCAGGCCAGAGGCTTGTTCAGCTCTTTTGCCGGTTGATAACTGTAAATCCAAAATCTTCTTTGAATTTTTGATAATTTTTGGTAAAAGACTGCTTATGAAACTGCTCGTAAATAAATCCCGGCTGAAAGGCGAGGTTACAATTCCGGCATCGAAATCGCATACAATCCGTGCCGTAGCTATCGCTTCCTTAGCCGGCGGCAAAAGCCTTATCAGAAACCCTCTCATCTCCGCCGATACACTCTCTGCCGTCGATTGCTATCGCAGCCTCGGCGCACAAATCGACACAAAAAAACCGGACCTCTGGACCGTCGAGGGCAATGCCGCTGTTATCGCTCAGCCTGCTAAAACAATCGATGTCGGAAACTCCGGGACAACGCTGCGCATCGCCGCAGGCTCAGCAGCCCTCGCTTCTCAAAATCACAAAATCACACTCACCGGCGACGCACAAATTCAGAGCCGGCCCATAGGCCCCCTGCTCGATTCACTGAATGACCTTGGTGCAAAATGCCGCTCCGTCAATAATAACGGCAAAGCTCCCATCGAGATATCCGGCCGGCTCAAAGGCGGAAAAACCAAAATCGCAGCAACAACAAGTCAGTACCTTTCAAGTTTGCTGCTCTGCACGCCGCTTGCAGATAACGATACTGAAATCGATGTCACCCTGCTGAATGAGCCCGGCTACGTCCGAATGACACTCGACTGGCTCGATAAACAGCAAATCGAATATACGAATCAGCAATTCGGAAAATTCAAAATGAAAGGCTGCCGGCAGTACAGACCGTTCGATGAAGTTATCCCTGCCGATTTCTCGAGCGCGACATTTTTCTTGTGTGCCGCTGCTTTGTTCGGCGACGAAGTGACACTGCTCGGCCTGGACTTTAACGATTCTCAGCCCGACAAAGCCGTCGTCGGTTATCTAAGGCAGATGGGCTCTGTCATTACTATTGCCCAAAATTCAATAACAGTAAAGCAATCGAAATTAAAGGCAGCCGAAATCGATATGAATGCGACGCCTGACGCCCTGCCCGCTATGGCAGCGGTCGCCGCCTTCGCTGAGGGCGAAACCCGCCTTGTTAATGTCCCGCAGGCCAGAAGCAAGGAAACCGACCGCATAAAATGTATGGCCGAGGAGCTGAAAAAAATGGATATCGATATTGAGGAACTGCCGGCCGGCCTTATAATAAGAAAAAGCCGACCCAGGCCGGCTGAGCTTGACGGCAAAGGCGACCATCGTATCGTAATGGCGCTGTCAATCGCCGCTATGGCAACCGAAGGGCAATGTTCCATCGATACAGCCGAGGCCGTCAATGTCACTTTCCCCGATTATGTAAAGCTGATGAAAAATCTGGGTGCTAATATGGAATTACTAAGTTAAATTTCACGCTTGGTATTTTATAATTTCTCTGTTTATTTTCTTTTTTGTTTAGCCCCGCACCTATTTGCATCGCATCAATTTCTACTATCACAGTGAATTATTAATACCGCTTTTTCTTTTTGTTTACTCTGGAATGAGTCAAATAGGTGCGGGGTTTCTTTTACGAATTTATTCGGGGGTTTTCCTTTTCGTTTAGCCCCCAACTTTATGTTGGGGGTTGTTTTTTTTTTAATATGGTGTTTTTCATCACGGACAAGTTCCCCAGACTGGCCGTGAATTAGGCAGTGTCCAACTGGTTGCGCCGTTATCGAAACCGAACGGCTCAGAAGAAATCAGTGTAACGCACCATCCGGACAGGTCCTGGTTGAACGCAGACGCACCATCGAACATATGGTTCATGTCGGTGACGTTTGAGGTATCCCAGCCGCTAATATCCTGGTTGAACGACAAAGCAGAGATGAACATCCCTTCCATATCGGCGACGCTGGAGGTATCCCAGCCGCCGATATCCTGGTTGAACGACGACGCAAAGGCGAACATCTCGTCCATTTTGGTGACATTCGAGGTATCCCAGCCGCCAATATCCTGGTTGAACGCCGACGCACCACCGAACATCCCGCTCATTTTGGTAACATTCGAGATATCCCAGCCGCTGATGTTACCATTGAACGTCCACGCAAAGCAGAACATCCAGCTCATGTCGGTGACGGCTTCAATACCGTCTGAGGTAGTCGGTACTGAAACGAGGTTCGAGCAGAAAAGGAACGCTTCGTACATGCTGGTGAATCCCAGTTGCCCCCAGTTGTCGACACTTACCAGCTTCGCTTGCTCGGAAAAAGGGTACCCGCCGCCGCCGTTGTTATAGCTGTTGTATGCCGTGACGCTGCCGGTAACCGAAACGGTATAGATTCCGTCAGTACCGTAGTCGTGCGTATGCGGCCCCGGGATTGTCACGGCTTCAATAGTGCCGTCACCCCAGTCGATAACAGCGTTCACATCACCGGCCAGAGCCAGGCTAACCGTGTTGCCGTCACCGAGACTTGTGTCCCAGGTCGTTACGAAGGCATAATTTTTCAGCCAGTCGGCAGTTAAGATTTCAAGGTCGTTCGCATCAACCTTACCCGAAAAGTTAAAATCCGCCCAATCACAGAAATTGTTGGAGGAGTTGCAATCTTCCATCCACCATCCGGCGAAAACAGCGAAATCATTAAAATCGACAAAACAGTCACCTGTAAAATCTGCCAATGGACAATCTGCAAAGGATGAGCTGATAAAACCCAAGGCCAGGCACAAGCTCAAAGCTAATACACTTTTCATTCTTGTGCTTCCTTAATAATTATCTTTGATTATTAACGAGAGATAACGGAAGGGGTGTTATTGCCTCTCCCCCTCCATTAAAACGGTTAAAATTATATCATAATGCTGGGAAAATTGCAAACAATATATATCTTATTGGCAAGAATCGATATTTCGAAAGGCCGCCCAAAGCCTTTTTGGCAGTTCCCCACACCTTCCTTTATTAAGGGACTGTTCCCTTGAAAAAGTCAGCAAGTTGTGAAAAAAAATCTTAAATTTTTATTGATATAACGGCCTTAATTGGTATAATACTCCCGTGTGTTAGCAAACACACGTAACGCGGAGGAAACCGCACGATAGGCCAGCCGGCCAAGTCAAAATTTAGTTCGTAAACTCTTTCTTAACAAGGAGTAGCGAATGTTTAAAAGTTTACACTGTAATAATTTGTCTCGTTTAGCAGTCGCCGGCACGGCGACTTTGGTTAGCCTCGCCGCTTGCGGCGAGGGGCATCGAGAATCCAGTATCAATTACCAATCATCTAATTCTCTAATGAACCAATTAACTAATCTTATAATTCCTCTACACTTGTCGAGAGAACTCTACAAATCAAACCTTTTTATGCAAAACGAACCCAATTTTAAAATAGACCAAATTAATACAAGTACTTGTAAAACAAATGGTTATGGCAATTTTCTCACCTTTTTCCTACGAAAAAACGAACCCAAACGAACCCAAAACGAACCCAATTTTGGCCCAAAATTGGCTTCGTTTTACGGGAAAATCTTCGCTTTTGCGAACAAATGTGACGAGTTGAAGCCCCCGCGGCGTTTGAGCGGGGTCAATTGTTATCTACCGATTATTGAAACTTTTGTCCTCAGGACAAAGTTAAAAATCTTGATTTTGCGGGACGGCCTCGATATTCTACCCGTAAATGAGGCTCTTCGGCCATTCGATGAGCTTATGTAAAAAACCTTTTTAGAGGATTGTTTGGAAATGTTAGGTTGTCATATTGGACGATTGTTTCAGGTAACTGTTGCAGGCGGCTCCTATCAGGAAGGGCTGACCGCTATAGTACAGGGTCATCCACCGGGTATGCTAATAACCGAGCAGGAAATCTACGGCGACCTGCTTCTGCGAAAGCCCGGCGCCGATGAGCTTTCGAGCCCGAGAAAAGAGCCGGACCTACCCATAATCTATTCAGGCCTGAACTCAGCGGACACAATAGAAAATGCCGGCAACAAAAATCACACAAACGGCACACCGTTGACGATTCTTATACCAAACCTTGACCGTCACTTCATACACATAAAACAATACCAGGACACAAACCGCACACCCCGCCCCGGCCACGCGTCCTATGCCACATTTGTCAAGTACGGCCCCGACGATGACGCCATCGGTGCAGGTATATTTTCCGGCCGATACACTTCCACAATCGTCGCCGCAGGATTCGTCGCCAAGAAAGTGCTCAAAAAATGCGGCATCGAAGTATGCGCGTATGTCAAGGAGCTCGCCTCCGTCAGGTGTCCCGATATCCCGCATAACAAAGCATTCGAATACACCGAAAACTACAAACAAATGAGAAGAGATTATGACCCGTTCTATCAGCAAATTTACATTAGCGGGCGCATAAATCCTGATATGAGATTCCTCGAAAAAATGAAAATCCTCGCTGAAGTCGAGCAGCAAATTGATGAAATCAGGTCCAAAGCTGTCAAAATGGACCCTGCTGAAATTAAGGACAAATACGGCGTCCATCATATACTGAACTGCCCGGATATAGACACCGCTTCTGAAATGGTCAATGCCTCGAACAAAATAAGCCAGACAGGTGATTCCTGCGGCGGTATGGTTGAGGTAGTAGTAACAGGCTCACCCGTAGGCCTCGGTGAGCCGGTCTTCTGCAAACTCGACGCCGAGTTAGGCAAAATGCTCGGCATAGGTGCGGTAAAGGCAGTAGAGGTCGGTGCGGGCCTGGCCGTAAAGGATATGACCGGAAGCGAAAACAACGACCAGATGCACGCCGAAAACGGTAAAGTCATCTTTGATTCAAACAACGCAGGCGGAATAACAGGCGGGCTTTCCACAGGCCAGCCGGTCATCGTGCGTCTCGCCGTAAAACCGACGCCAACAATAAACAAGCCGCAGCAGACAATCGATAAATACACACTCGAGAACAAACAGCTCGCTGCTATCACGCGCCGCGACGCCACAATAGTGGCACGCATCTGGCCCGTAGCTGAAAATTATACAGCTATAGTGATACTCGACAATCTGCTCGCCCACTATGGTTATCAGCAGCTAAAAAAGAAAATATCCGGCTAATACAAAATCGATTGAATTTTTTATCAAAAAAAAGCCCCGATACCATATCGGGGCTTCAATTTTCAAAAATTCAAAACCTTTAATCAGGCGGAATCATTATTGTCTCCGAGCATGACTTATCACTGCCGTCCGCATTATAGCTTGCACATATCCTCCAGTCAAGAGCCCAGCCCCACGTACCACCTTCCTTAACTGCTACCGTATAAGATACAACTTGGCCCTCAAGTGTTATCACAACATTCGGGAAACCCGGGTTGATAGGATGCGACAGCACCTGTGGGAACACGCCTGTAGAATCAATCCAGCCGCTGCTGAATACCGGCTCACTTTCACACTCAAATCTGAACCAGAGCGGAACTCCATCCGCCAAATCAATAATTTCTCCGGCAACCAGATGATACCAGTAGTTACCAGCAACATATTGCGTGCTGTTCGGGTCATCAACGCCGATTATCATATTCGGCTCGTTCGGCTCGTTAGGTACAAATGTCGTTGCTGACACCACATCGGTGTAATCTGAGTTACCTCCGCCATTGTAGGCACGGACTTGATAATCATAAGTGGTCGCCGGCTGCAGACCCATATCCTGATAATCATTTACATCTGTACCGACCGTATCTATTTCAGCAAATGCCTCAGCTCCGGTCCTTCTCTCTATACTGAAACCATCCTCATTATAAGAGTTATCAGACCAGAAAAGGTCAATCTGATACGCGGATACAGCCACCGCAGTAAGATTATCCGGCTCATCAGGAGGCTCCTGCGCGCCTAAAACAACATACTTTATCGACGACCATCCGGTTTCATTACCTCTCGTATCCCGAGCCTTTACCCCGTAGCTGTATTCCTGACCTAAAACAAGACCGGAATCTGTGTAACTTGAATCCTCCTGCCAACCGCTGTCATTGCCGCCGCCTGAGAAGCAATCGAAGTAGTACACGACTGTCGAACTCCACACATCGAAGCTGTGCTCGGCAGCCATGCTGATAGCCGAAGTTGAGCTCGAATAAGGCTCAACGGCCCATTCACTCGGATTAGGAACCGGAGGCTTGGTATCTTCAGCCAGCCAGCACTCGGCCAAATACTGCACGTCTTCGAAATCCACGTATGAATCAAATGTGAAATCTGCGTGGTCACACCAATCATTAGCCACAGAACAGCCCTCGTTGAGCCAACTTAATGAAAATACTGCAAAGTCCTTAAAGTCGATGATGCCGTCACCGAATAAATCGCAGGATTTGCACGGTTCTACATCCGTAGTAAATTGATAATGATAGCCCATATCGACTATGTTTCTATCAGGCATTTCAGTTGTACTTGTGGTGTAACTGTCCATCCCAAGATTTGCAGCAGTGTCACTTCCGGCATTCACACAGTCGCTTTCGTCCAACTGCCCTGCAGCAATTTGACTCAGATAGTAGTCACCCAGCGGGCCGGTTACAAAAAGAGGACCGGACGAGATGTTTCCGGCACCCCAGTTGAGTGTGCAGCCCTCGTCAACAAAGACCTCGGATTCTCCATCCTCAACATCGCTGTAGGAGACATCAACCATCGAAGGTTCCTGGCTGTATTCGAAGCCGGTCCCGATTGAAAGCTGAGAACCAATTTCAGCCGTGTTGCCCCAGAGAATACTGTCTATTATATTAGTATAACTATTGTAAGAGACGTAAACACCGCCCCCGTAACTATTATCAAAACCTTCCCCCGTAAGCTCATTATCCGCTATCGTACAATTGGAAATAGTCAGTTGTGCCAAGATGTTGACTGATAGTCCTCCGCCGTCCCTGCCTGCCGTATTATTTGTAATCAGACAGTTTGTAAGTGAAGGCTCACCTTCTCCGCCAAAAAATACACCGCCTCCGGAAGCTTCGGACTGATTATTGCTAATATTACAATCAATTATATCAAAATCAGAAGCCCAGAGATGCAGACCGCCACCCTGGCCCTGGGTGTCGTTAGGCTCATTCAAATCATCAACTGCTGTATTGCCGCTGATATCACAGCGATATATAGTAGCCTGTCCATGCTCGCCGAATACGCCCCCGCCATGATAACCCGTATTGGATATAATCTCACATTCGCTGATTACCAAATTTGCATCAGCAAAATTTAACCCTCCGCCGGCAGAAGCTTCATTGTCACTAAATATGCAGTCGGTAAATATTACCGTAGCGGTATTTTCGGCACACACGCCGCCGCCGTGACCAAGGTAGGGGTCAATACGGTGATTATCTAAGTTCGGGTCTGAAGAAAGATTGTTCGTTATCGTACAGCCGCTAAGCGTCACCGTCGAATCTGCCGCGCAATAAAGGCCTCCACCAAAGCTCGGTATCTCGTAAGGAACCATCGGATCTCGAGGTCCATTGCCGGGTATTGTACCACCTTGTCCGCTCAACCCGCCCTGAGCAATATTTCCGCTGATTACACAATCTATAAAACTAACTTCACTTCTGATATCACAGTATGCCCCTCCTCCATATCCGGAGTACCATCGGTAATTACCAAAGTATGAAGTCCTGTCGAGCTCTCCAAAGTCAGGCCAATAGCTACTACCATAGTCCCACTCCCAGACCTCCCACAGATAGCTATCAGTAATACTGTATTCATTAAGATTAAATGGGTCGATATCATACACAGGATTTTCGGGCGTACCAAGCATGCTCCAGCCGCCCCCGTAGTTTGCGACCCCACCGGGCGTTACACCATCTCCACCGTCGCCTCCGTCGCCGCCGGTAGCGGAATTATTAATAATCTGGCAGTTTATAAATGTCGGTGTGCTGTTTGGACCGCAGTACACTCCACCACCATGTATCCATCCCTGCCAGCCTCCACGACCCGCATTAGCCGTTTGAGTAGCACCAACACCATCGCCGCCATCACCACCAATCATCCCATTGTTTGTTATTACACAATTTTTGATAACCGGACCGGCACCGAGAGAAACAAAAATCGCCGGCCCTTGACCACAAGGACCATCATAGCCGTTAGGATGACCCTCCCCCCTGTTACCAGGGTCGGCGTCAACCAAATCTCCTCCACAGTTCTGGATTGTAAATCCGTTTAAGACCGAATCGGAATCGGCATAAGGCCCAAAATAAACGCCATGGTTAACCCAGTCAGTTAATGGAGATCCACTATAGCCATCAATAATCGTTGAAGTAACACAGCCGGGGTCGTCAGGATGGACGGACCTGACAGTGATAGATTTATTTATATAAATCATATCTCCCCAATTCCCACCATAATAAATGCCGGGATACACAATCACCGTATCGCCTTCTCTGGCATTTTGAACAGCGTCCTGGATATTATTATAGTAGCCTTGCTGACCACCACCCACAGAGACTATAAGAGTTCGAGGCTGCTCAAACTCGACTGTAACGACTCTGTCGGAATTCATAACAACGCTGCTGGTTGTCTCAACGGAAGAATCGTCATCGGTTCCAGTCCAGGCTCTAACCCGCCAGCCGATATCCGGCTCGGCGGTAAGTGTTACAATTGTACCCGCATAATAAGTTCCGCTGGTCGGCTCAACTGTTCCGTGACCGCCAATAACACTCACAGTTAACTGAAAATATCCAACTTCAGCACTTTCAAAATAATGATAACCAATATCAACCTGACCGGAATCGCCAACGTTATCCGTTCGGGTTGTATGTCCGTCAAGCCCAATAATTGCAGCCGTGTTACTACCATTGTCAACCGCTGCACTTTGAGGAAGGCTCTGAACAGGTAATTGTCTCAGATAATATTCGCCAAGGTCACCCATCACAAAACGAGGGTCGCTGTATAGATTATTGCTGCCCCCGGGAATCAGGCCTATCTGACCGGAACCTGAATAAGTCATACCCGTACCGGAATCATAGTAATCTCCGTCAGGATTGTTATAGAATAAACTGTATGTCACGGCCGCTTCGCCGCTTGATTGCTGTTCGTGTATCGCGTGACCGTTGTTATTTCGAAATATTGAGTCTGTAATCTGCACATCGCTGCCCCAGCCCGAAAATACCGCGCCGCCATAGCCTCCCGCAAAGTTGTCATCGAAGGTGCAGTTGCCTATTTCAGGCTCCGCATTGTAGCTGTTAATCGCTCCGCCGTCAAAAGTTGCTGAATTGCCGACTACAAGGCAGTTAAATAATCGATGCAAAGAAGTAAACCCGTAAAAATAGATTCCGCCGCCGCCGCCGCCCGACGGATAAACTCCATCAGCAAAATTATCCATTATAGTACAGTGGCTGATGTCTGCTTTAGTGGCGTAACAATTCAGGCCTCCACCATATCCGTTAGTGGCCTTATTTGACTTGACGAAGCTGCCAATAATATTGACGTCTCCAATTGCCAAATCGAGCGCACCTCCACGTTCGGCCTCATTGCCGATAAAATAACAATTAACAAATTCTGCCGTAAAATTCTCAGAAGACAATCCGCCGCCATATACCGACTCATTCCCGATGAAGCTGCAGCTGTTGACATCTATTGTCAAAGGTGCACCGCTTCGATAAACATCGCTCGCGCCGCCATAACCGCTCTCAGCGATATTGCGGTTGAATGAGCATTTATCAAGTTCAATATCACTTTCACTCTTCAAAGCCCCGCCGTCATTTTTAGCCGAATTGAATCCGAAGTCACTGTCCTGAATTAATACGTAACCTTCTATGCCGGCATAAATAGCTCCACCGGAACCAAAATCGATAGGGGAACTTTCCCAAAATTCTGACCCATCATTAGGGTCAGCATTTTCCATAAAAGAGCTGTTATTTACGTCCAGACTGCAGTGTTGCCCGCAATAGACCGCACCGCCTAAGTTACCTGTAAATTCACATGTATCGATTTCAACAAAAACAACGCTAAGGATATTAGTGTTGGAATACAATGCGCCTCCTATGGTGTATGCCGGGTCATATTCCCTATTATAAATAGTATCGTATGAAGGATTGGCCTGAAAGGCCTTGTTTTCGGTAAATGTACAGTTTGTAAAATTTGCACCCGAATCAACAAAATATCCTGCACCGCCGGCAATACCGCCGAAGGAATAGACTAATCCAATAGCGCCGTCTGTTGCCGGGCCACCTTGTGGCTCTGGTAGCGGGTTTCCCCCGCCCGCCAGGCCGCCAACTGCCCTTATACCTGTGGTTGCGGTGTTGTTTATAAATGTACAATTCACAACCGCTGGCCCACTTAAGTTTTCACAATAAATCCCGCCTCCGATACCGTCACCATAGCTATCTCCGGCGTCTCCACCGTTACTTGCGCTGCCTCCGCCGTAGCCAGGGTACTCAAATGCGTAACCACCGGCACCACCATCTCCGCCCCTGCCTCCATAGGCGGAATTATTCTTTATAATGCAGTCACTAATAAGAGGGCTGCTACCGCCAATACAAGCAATACCTCCTCCGTAACCATTTCCATAACCGGCTCCGCCGTATCCTCCCCACTGGCCATCCAGGACCTCTATTGGCTCGGTATTGGGGTCTGGCAAACTTGGATTCAGCGGGTCGGGTGGCTGGTAGAACCACGGCCACGGGCCAATTACTTCTAGCCCCATCCCCCAGGCACCATCTCCACCATGACCACCGCTAACTGTACAATTGGTTATAATACAGTATTGAATTGTAGGTGAGCTTGCATTTTCGCAATAAATTGCACCGCCGTAACCATCACTAACAGGAGAATCTGAACCACGCTCTGCCCGCGGCACTCCATTTGGGTCATCCGGATCTATTGACTCATACGGCACAGGTGGCATTACTCCAAAACGACCGGATAGAGCCCTCACACCTGTTTGATAACCGTTTCTAATCGTAAAACCCAGAACTTTACTATCAAGTCCTTCGCCGCTATGGAATTGAAAAGCCCTATGTGGCGAGTACTTGTCACCAGCGCAGTCAATTATTGTTGCTGCAATTATATCCCAATCAGGATTGGCTGGGTCTATCTGGCTTTTTACTGTTATCGCTTTACCTTTAAAATCCAGGTCAACGTTGCCAGGACCGCTGTAGGATACGGGGTACTGTGGGTTCGGATTTGGAGCAACAACCACCTCATCTCCATTCAAAGCAGCAGTTATTGCAGATTGAATAGTAGGATAGTCCCTTGATGGAACGTAGAAAGTACTACCCGCCAGTAAAGTCTGTATAGAAAATACAATAAGTATGGCGGCTATAATTTGACGCTTCATTATTCATCTCCATAATGTTCAAACCACTTTATTGCCAAAATATCGTCCAAAAAAGGCCATAAGGTGACTACTTAAACTAAATAACCTAATCTAAAGAACTATCTATGCCCCATTATAATAACATTAGTACTTTTATACAAGCAAATTACACAATGGACATTTAGTTAATGAGACTACAAAAGGCCCTCTCCGGCCTTTTATAGCACCTCAGGTGATACAGAAAAGAAAATTAAATATAAAAAAACCACTTATTTATGCTTTCGGTTCGACGCAGCTTTCCTTATTTCAACTGCCGAGCTGAGTATCGCGCTTCACTTCTCTTTCAAAAAGCAAGTTCTGTCGCAGCTATTGCTTCCGCGTCCTTCTCTTCCTGCAAAATTATAGTTGGCTTCACCAATATCAATAGTATCTTACTATCCTTTACCTTACTTTGATTACGAAATGCCCTGCCTATCACCGGTATCTTGCTCAGAACAGGCACGCCAACCTCAGTCTCTTCTTCTGCTGTTATCTTCAAACCGCCCAGAAGCAATGTGCCGCCATCAGGAACACTTACTCGTGTCTGTACACTCGACCACTCCGTCTTCGGTAAATCAACACTATACTGCTGCACTGTAACTTCTCCACCTTCTGTACCCATAGGTACCTCAACGGCGTATGACTCAAATCCAAGCAGGTCCTGAAGCTGAGTTGTAACATTCAGTAGAACATGCTTTTTATCCTGCGAAATAATAGGCGTAACGGTCAAGGTGGGACCGGTAAATATCGAACTAAAATTCTGCGACACCTGACTTGCACCGGCAAATCCACCACCGAAACCACCACCAAAGGTCGTGGCACCTATATCAGGCGGAAGTGCATAAACGGTTTCTGTCTGAACCTGAAGAGCAGCCGTCTCTCCACTCAAAACCGTTACCTTCGGTGCAGTTAATATCTTCGAATCTCTATGAGCCTGAGTCGCCCTTATCACAAAATCAACCTGCAAATCATCAAGAAATATATTACCATAACCGCCGGTTATCACAGCTGCAATGGCTGATGCCGCAAGACTGCCCGGAACCTTGGTAGCCGTAGGAGATGCCCAATCGTAAGAAGTTTGGTCAATATCTATCCTGTCCTTAAACTTCTGGCCGGGATCATATATAATGTCCATATCGAGACCGATATCTTCCAGAAAGTTCTCACCGACAACAAGGAACATCGCTTCTATCGAAACCTGCTCTCCGAGAGACTTTCGCATCTGATTAAGAAGCTGTTCAATCTGTCTGTGAACCTCAAGAGTATGTCTGACTACCATATACTTATTCTGGTAGAATTCTATTGTCCCACTGCCCGGCTCATATTCCTCCTCTCCGGTGATACCTGCAGGACCGACTTGTTGAGCACCAGCTCCAACACCTAACTGCATCTGCTGTATTGGCTGCCAGGCATCCGGGGCGATTGTCTGCTGAATAAGAAGTCTGAGAAGGTTCATCCTGTATTGTCTGGCAGCTGGAGTATCGATCATCTGGCCGCCGCCGTACATACCACCGCCGCCGCCGTACATACCACCGCCGCCGCCGCCGTACATACCACCGCCGCCGCCATACATACCACCACCGCCCATCGTACCCATACCCATGCCCATGCCCATACCCATACCAGTATAATCTGCGGGCTGGCCAACAAGGTCGGTTACATCATAAATCAAAGGGACAAGCTCAAGCGGAAGAGAATCCTCAGTAGCTATCGTTACCACTCCATTGTCTACTATATAACTTACTCTTGTGCCGAAAGGTGAAACTGCTTCAAGCAAAAGCTTCAGCGCTGCTTTCAATGGAACACCTGTTATGGCATCCATATTTATACCACTGAATCTCTCAACACCGGCACTTTCCAAATCACTCCAATTAACAAATATCTTCAAAGGCGGGTAAACTGAATCACGTAACTCTCCTATCGCCGCCGTTAGGGTCATCTCAGGATACAGAGTCGGCAAATCAACAATTTTATCTAATTGTTCATAAGCTGCTTCATTGGCCGGGTCCTGACCAATCGGACCAACAGGCTGACGGTAGGGCTTTTCAAGAATTTCCGCCCAGGTCTTTGGATATGTAATCTCATCTTTATAGGTTATACTTGACTTATCCGCCTCGAGCAGAATACCCACTCTCTCTCTGTCAGATTCTCTCCGCACTTCAAGCTGCTTGCGTAAGCTTACTATATCTTCCAGAGTCTGTTTCAGCCGCAATGCCTCGTCATTCAACGGGTCAACGACAAGAAGACTATCCAGCTGACCAAGAGCCTCTTCGTATCGCTGCTGCTGCTGATACATGTTTGCTGTTTCCAATAACGCTTTTACAGTGGCCGCTCTTTCCTCCGCCATTCTTTCACGAAACTTCCTCTGTGCCTCTGCAGCTTCTTTATCACGCTGTTCGGCAATATTTATCTCCCAGTCCTGTTGTCTGTTTTTAACCTTCTCGGTTAATGCGTTCAGCTTATCGTTATATTCCTTATAAAGCTCTTTGCCGAGTTGGAATTGATTTTCATTAATAATCCTTTGCCCCTTTTCAATCTCAGCCCGTGCCCTATCAAACTCATTGTTGTCTATGTATAGCGCCGCCTTATCGTTGACGTCGTTAATAACCGCTTTAGTGTGACCGCGTACAATGCTAATCTTCCGGTTAACCGTTTCGATATAGCTTTCTGCTCCCACTCCAACTTTCTCGGCTCCGCGTTCAACCTCAATAGCAGGCATAAATTCGGACAAATCTTCACCAACGCGGCCTTTTCCTTCAATCTTCCCCGTCGGCAGTGCTTCTGTTTTTTTAGCCAGAGCCTCATCTATCTTAGCCAGATAATCCTCTGGCTTTTGACCTTTGGGCGGAACCAATAATTTATTGCCAGCAATTTTCTTGAATCCTTCCCGCGCTATCTCAAGCCGGCCGGCACGATAGTACTCTACGCTCCGGTTAAAAATCTGAGCAATTTCTTTTCGCTTCTCATTTATCTGGGCATCGATGTTCTTGATGCCCTCTGCTATAAGGTCCCGCTCCTCGACCGTCATAAACTCACTGTACCGTACCTTTTCGAGGTTTGCTCGCGCATCGACAATATCGCCTTCTTTTACAAGCCTGTCTGCCTCTCGAATTATCCCAAGAATTTGCTCTCGTTCACTCCTGGCCGTACGCGCCATCTCGACTAACTCATCCAATCGCTTCTGAGAGTCCTCGCTAAGATATTGACGGTACTCCGCTGCCTTGAGAAATGTCTCTTCGGCCTTTTCATAATAGCCCTGACGATACTCTTCAAGTCCCGCCTGCATAAAATAGTTGGCTACGTTTCTTGCCGTTTTTTGCTTATCTAAATCTGTTGTAGAGCTCTCAGACTCTTCAGTCTGAGAAAAAGCTGGCACTGAAAACAACAGAAAAAAAGCCAACAGGATTAACAGGGACATTTTTCCGACCGGTTTAATGGAATATCTTGACCTTTTCAAAATAAACCTCCTGCCTAAAATAAGGTGAACTTTACTCAAATTAACACATAAACCACCCTCAGCTTCAAGATGGGACATCTATGATTGTGCAGTTTACAAAGAAATTGCCCTTCTTGCAAGTAAAAAATCGGTTTTCACACCACTGGCCGATAATATTAAAAAACTACGATGTTAAAATAAGAAAGTTCCTACTTGAGAAAAAATTTTTTCAGGCCAAAATCGGCCATCTCAATACCAAAAAATGTATTTTTCAGCGCTCTCAAATAAAAAATACCATTAAAACCAACTCACGCAAAACAGCGGATTTATGCCGGTAAAAATACCTCCATCAACTCGAAATTTGTAAAATTCCAAAGGCCTGATTACTTGAACTCATCAACGTACTATACAATCGTATAAATGAGCCCGAAAGAAACAATAGATTTGCAAGTGAGGATACGGCTGAAGATAAAAAAAAGAAAAATGCAAACAAAAATTAAAAAATCATCACCCTAAAAATCTGCCCAAACAATCTGCTGTAACGACACTATTGTCATTCAAACGACCTGTCACCGTTAAAGCCGCCCAGCCATCTTTTTCTTCCCTCCGTTATCTCCTGCCCAAGTTTTCCTAACTGGGAATTGTACTGTCCGAAAACATCATCGGCCAGGTACAAACGATTCTCTTCCAGAGTCTTTTGAGCATTCTCTATCTCTTTTTGGGCCCTGTAAAACTTGCCTACATCCAGATAATCTCTGGCCTTAGTCATAGAATCTGTCACCACCGCCCTTGTATAACCTTCGACGAGTTTTCTTTTACGGCTTACGGCTTCAAAGTAAGCCTCTTCCGGCCGCTGTAACCCTTTTATTCTTGACTCTGCCCTGCCGCCGAGCAAACCCTCCTTAACAGTCAAACCGCTTTGAACTTCGCTTTGCCTCTCAAACAATTCCACATCGGTTATTGTAAAAGCTCCGATGCTTTTGCCCACAAGCAGGTCTATCTTATGAATATAATCCTCCGGAGTCTCGCCTTCCGGCTTGACCACAAGGCCGCTGCGGGCGACTCTGATAAAACCGGAACGGGCATTCTCGAGCTGGCCGGCATTATAAAGCTCAACACTGCGGTTATAAAGCTCTTCGGTCTGCCTTTGATGCTCGGCAAGCCACTCATCTATCTTCTTAAGCGCTTCTTTTATAAACGACTTTTCCCTCCTGGTCAGCAGCTCACTGCTTTTTATCTCCTTAAGATGAGCCTTGGCTCTTATTATCTTTCCCTCTCTGACCAGTTTGTCGGCGGCTCCTATATGTTCTAAAACGCCTTTACGCCTGACCGCTGCTTCCGATGCGCTTTTCAGATACCTGTTCAGCCGGCTTCGTTCCTGGCCGCTCAAGTACCTCTTATATTCCTTTGCCTTAAGCAGCGTCTTTTCCGCTGAACCAAATAAAGCCCGATTATATTCTTCTATACCGACATCCAGAAGCTCGCTCGCCACGCTGCAGATAGACTCTCTCCTGCCGATTCCGCCTATCTCGATGCCGTATACGCTGCTGTCAAATGCCTCGGACCCGCAAAAAGCAAAATCCGTATAAAAAAGCAGAAAGAATAATACCGCCAACAATACCTTCTTACTTAAAAATCCCTTCAAAATTCTCACTCCTTTCAAAACTATACTCCTTTTAAAAGCTATGGAGAAAAATTTGATTTATTCTTATTTCAATAGTATTATCTTACGACGTCTTTTACTTTTGACTTCTCATAGTCCCATATTATTTTATCGGCATAAAAAACCGTCTGTTATGAGCAAAATTACTAATAAAAAGCCATTAATTATTGCTGTTGAGACCTCAGGGCGAATCGGCTCTGTCGCTCTCGCTCAGGCCGGCCGGCTCCTTGCCCAGACAACCTTCCAAACCCCCGTAAAGCACAGCAGTGAGCTTTTCCCCGCCATCTCTAAGCTGCTGAGCCGCTTCGAGATAAAGCCGCTGCAAATCGACCATATCTATATATCACTCGGCCCGGGCAGCTTTACAGGACTGCGAATCGCTGTCACTCTCGCAAAAATCTTACATCTCGCAAACAACAATATCAAAATTGTCACCGTGGACAGTCTCGACGCAACAGCCGCAAATGCAACAGAGTGCATAAAACAAAATCATACTCAACTCGACAAAATAGCAGCTGTCACCGACGCAAAAAGAGGACAGTTCTTCATCGCCGCTTACCAATTCGACTCTGAAAAGGACATAGCCTTCCCCTGGCGCAAAATCCTCGACGATTGTTTAATGACACCGAAGCAGTTCACCGAAAAATTCGCCGGCCCCGGCGAACCCATCTGGCTGCTTGGTGAAGGGCTCCTCTACTATAAAGAAAAATTCGAAGCCGAGGGTATAAAATTTCTCGATGAAAAATACTGGACACCCAAAGCCTCGAACATCCATCTTTTAGGCTACAGCCTTGCTATGCAGGGAAAATTCGCAGACCCGGTGACAGTCCAGCCGAAATACCTCCGCCGACCCGACATCCGTATTAAGTAACTCGTACCTCGTCGCTCTGCTCTGTTGAAAAGCTCAGGCGGCACGCCTGATTATCATCAGGTTGTGTGTTAG
>CAZMQF010000041.1:0-17590 GCA_964568365.1 uncultured Pirellulales bacterium
AGCTGTTTCATAAAGAAATCAGCGGCTTTAAGGCGTTTTTCGGCCAGTTTTCTGACGGATTCAAAGTGAAAATCGTCCTTCAGACGTGTCTTCCAATATCCGTAATCAAGCTTGCTTTTCCAGGCTTTGAGTACGTTATCAATACCTTTTCCGGCAATAAGATATATTCTGAATTCGTTAAAGACGCCAAATGCCCCCATTTCAACGAGATTGCGGGCATCGGAAAGAACCATTGCCTCAAGCACCTGAGTCGTATTGCCGTAACTTTCAGCGATGATTCGGTTAACTTTGTCAATCTTTCGGCTTCCAATAACGCCGGCGAGCTTTTTGGCAACCACTTCAGTGCACAAGTCGAGCATATGGTCGGAATTAGCCGATGAAAGAAGACTTACAAGCTGACCATTTTTGCTTTTCAGATATTGCACCAGGCCGGCGTCGTGGAAATAAGCAGCGGTCAACAAACAAAAAGAGTCCAGGGCACCGGCTGAATCAGCTACTTCGGGCAGAGCGCACACGCAGCTAACATTAGCAGCCATTGTTTTTGCCCGCTCCCAGAAAAAAAAGTCCGAACAGCCCGGGTGAGAACGGATAGTAAGAGCTGTTTCAGCGATTTCTTTTACAGCCTCGAGCTTGGACATAGCTTCACTCCTCTGAAAATCTAACAGTGAATTTGTAACATAAAAAATTTATCCGGTCAAAGTTTTTAATGACATTAAGGGACTTAAAGTCTTTAAGCTCAGCGATAAACAGAGATAAACAGATACCTTAAAAAAATTCCGGAAAAAAATGAAGCGATTCGTTGGAAAGCGCCGATGTTTAACATATAGTTGAGTTTTCCTGAGAGTCACACTCAAGCTTCAGAAATTCTTCATGGATGAAAGAAATGTCGAACCAGCCTCGGGTAATTAAAGTATTATCGGCACTTGTTGTTTCAATGACAATCGGTGTCATAGTGTTGATGGCATTGGGCAATAACGCACCTCTGGCAGGTCCTTTTTCACTCTCGGTATATTGCAGGCTCGACCCTATAGAGAAAGCTGTAAATTCAATAGCTCCGCAATCACCCGAGCGGTGGAACAGCATCGAGGTATATTATAGCGGCACCAGGGCCGGCAATATTGAGCAACTGGCTTCTCTGGAGGGCCTATCCAATCCCGAGGATATCAATTGCCACTTTTGCATCTATAACGGCCTGGGGGGCGAGAACGGCCGGATAGAGCCTACAGAAAAATGGCAAAGACAATGGTCGAGCACGCCATCTGCAACCTGGTACGGAAGCGGACAGACAATTCGAATCTGCTTAATATCAGACGGCAAAAGCGGCGGACCAACCAATTATCAGCGGCGAAGATTAACAGCCCTGGTAGAAGTCTTGAGCCGCAGATTCGACATCAAGCCTGAATCGGTATACTATCCGGGCGGCTGGCAATAAAGCAAATTGCGGGTAAGGGCCGCAAAAACAAGGACTTACAAACATCTCTAACAGCTCTGTTCTCTTTTAAATGTAAGTATAAAAAAAGCTGCGAACCTGAAAGGAACGCAGCTTTTGTTATTTGTCAAGGCAATAAATATTACCAATCCCAGTCAAAATCCAATTCCTCATTTTCCTGTACATCCTCCTTTGGCAGCCCTTGTTGCTGCTGCCAAGGCCCCTGCCGACGAAAGCGTCTCTGTTGAAGGCCCTCTTCTTCATAAGGGCCGAAACGGCCAGGTCCTCTACCTTCAGCCCCAGGACGCCCGAGCCGCCGCTGCTGTCTGGCTCTTAATTGTTTGCATTTTTCACAGTTGCAATTTTCACAGTACCCCTGAGCCGGCGGCGCAACCGGTCTCTGAAGCTGGTGGTCCGGCACATCCTGCATTCTCAAACGGCGGCGCCCTTCCTGAGGACGTTGTCTTCGAAAGGCCGGCGCTTCATCTACAGGTCTCCTGTTACGGCGCTGACCTCTGAAATTCCGCATACGCCCTTGCGGCTGGTAGCCCTCATCGGCTCGGCGATACCTCTGTTGCGGAATCGGGCGCATCTCTTGAGCAGACCCCAGCCTGTTTCGCATTTGCTTTTTGAACTGCTCCATTTTTCTGATAAGCCGGCCGATTCTTTCCATATCACCTTCACGGTAGGCATCTTTGAGGGCATTGAACCATCTGTTCTGCAACTGTACAACCCGTCTCAGCCTCGCAGGTGCCTGCTGACGAACGGGCGGTTGCTGACGGTCTGCCCTGACGCGTTTTGTAACCACTTCAACTTCAACCTGTTTATTCCTGAGTGCTCTAACCCGCCTTCTCGGGACTGGATATTGACCCGCTTCGGTTGCATTACCAGATTCCTGCAAATCATCGGACTGCCGGTTTTGAAACTCTTTTTGAAAAGCCGGTGCCTTTTCTTCATCGCCCTTTTCATCAGCGAATAGATTTGCAGCTGCTATTAGAAAAATAATCGAGACAGCGATAGCGGTAAATTTTCTTATCATTTTCTGCTCCTTTCAAAAACAGGCATAGTTTAAGTTTGCCTTACCCCAAAACTTATTTGTGTTAAAACACACTTCTACAGTATCAGACGTTTATTGATGTTTGATTTATTGCAGGATTTATTAAAAAAAGCTATTTTGTTTATATTAAATCATCTGCTCTGGTGTTTAATAGAATGAAGAAAGGCCTTTCAAAACGGACAGGTTTAATGACAGAAGACAAATTGCTTATATGGAAACTCAAAAGAGGCAGCACGGATGCCCTGCGTCAAATATACGAAAAGTATAAAAGCAGTATGCTTAAGCTTGTAGTGATTCTCCTTAATGATGCAGGGTTGGCAGAAGATATTGTTCAGGACGTATTTTTGAATTTTGCCCGTCTGTCACCAACGATAAAACATCTCAAGAACCTGAAAGGCTATTTGACTGTTGCAGTTGTAAACCAGGTCCGCAACCACATCAGGGATTGTAAAAGAAAAAATACTACAACTCTCGATGATTCGGACGAGGTTGTATCAAAGCTGCATAGGCCTGAACAGTGGGCGATTTTGAGTGAACAATTGAAACTGTTAAGCAAGGCAATGGCTGGAATACCGTACGAGCAGCGAGAGGTGATAACCTTATATATGCAAGGCGATACAACCTTCCGGCAGATTGCAAAGATTCAAAATACATCCATAAGTACGGTTCAGGGCCGTTACAGGTACGGAATTGAAAAACTGCGAAAGCTTCTAAATCACGAGGTGGAAAAATGAAAAACGCAGATGATATTAAAAGGATATTTGATGAAGCTGTTGTTGAAACAAATCCATCGAAGGACGAAAAGATTCTTGAGAGCATAACAGCAGCATACAAACAAACCGACAAAGCTCAATCGGAAAAGAGCGAGCTGAATATATGGAGAATAATTATGAAAAGTCCGATTACAAAATTAGCAGCCGCAGCTTGTGTAATAATAGCGGTGCTTATTGGTATAAAACATTTTGTTGGCTCAGTTGACGGGGCAAGTGTTGTCTGGGCGAATGTTTCCCAAAAGATGGAGACCATTTACAGTTTCACATGCCGAAAACAAGAAAGTGGAAATAAAGAATCGATATACTGGTACTCCGTTGATTATGGCACCAAGAGTGAGCATTACAGCGACGGGGAGCTAACTGTGATATGCTATAGGCTCCGCAAAACTAAAGAGCTCGTTGCCATCTTTCCGCCAGAGAAAATGTATAATCATCTCCGTTTATCTAATGAAGCCATGTCAAAAATGGAGCAGGAGAATCCAAGGCAAATTGTGAGGTGTTTATTAGCCGCGGATTACAAGCCGTTGGGACGAGATATCATTGATGGCATTAGGGTTGAGGGGGTGGAGGTAAAAGACCAGAATATCTTCAAGCCTCCGGGAACGGAACCGGAGTGGCAGGATTTCGTAGCGAGGATGTGGGTCGATGTCGAAACCCAATTACCCGTGAGATTGGAAGCGGAGCATAGCTTAGCTGGCAGTTCGGTGCGGAACATCATAGTCACAGACCAGTTCCAATGGAATGTGGAACTCAACGCAAGCGATTTCGAGCCGAACATCCCTGCCGGTTATGCACCCGGGACGGACGAATTTAAGACAACTACGCAACAGAAGTAACCGCCCACTGTGGATAGCCAGTTGCTGCAATAAGATTAAAACAAGATTTATTTCAATAGGCCGGGCTGAATCCTTCGACAATGCTAAGGATAAATTGCCCGGCCTTTTTTATTTTAAAAAATAACATTTTCTTTAGACCCAAAATTGAGATTTAATTGTTATATTAATAGCAAATATTTGTGTTGAGTTTTTCAGGCGAGCCTAATGGAAGACAAATTGTTAGTAAAGATGTGTAAAGGCGGCAGCAAAAAGGCCTTCGGGCGAATTTATGATAAGTATCGTGACTATCTGTTGATAGCAGCGATTGCTATTTCAAATAATATAAAAGATGCTGAGGATGCCGTGCACGACGTGTTCGTGAGTTTTGCAGAGAGAATTGGTGATTTTAATCTTACCGGCAGCTTAAAGAGCTATCTTGCAGTTTGCGTCGCAAATCGTATTAGAAATATACAACACTCACAACAACGTAATGCGAGCTTCGACAATCAAACTATTAATTCGCCCTGCAACGACAATCCGGAAAATAATGTAATATGTAATGAACAGCTTGAATATTTAAGCAAAGCGTTATCAAAGCTTCCTGTAGAGCAGAGAGAAATAATTGTGATGCATGAATACGGCAGAATGTCTCTAAGAGCAATCGCTGACTCACAAAAAGAATCTGTGAATACCATTAAAAGCCGGTACAGATATGGAATTGAAAAATTAAGGACGTTATTGGAAAGTACGGTGTAAAAATGAAAACGCCTAAAAAAATCAAACAATTATTCAAAGATTCAAATGTAACAGTTAGTTCAGATTTTAACGACAAGGTGCTTTTTGATGCCGGAAATAAACTGACCAGGACCGAAGCAACGCCTTCGGTTAGTATTTGGAGAACAATTATGAAAAGTCCAATTACAAAACTCACCGTCGCGGCTTGTGTAATAATTGCGATTATTATTGGGTTCAGCAATTTTGGCGGTTCGGGTATTGCATTTGCAGATGTCCTACAAAAAATTCAAGGTTCAAGTTACACGTTTGACTTAAGAATTATTGATAAAGAGTCTTCAAATACAACCAAAGTATCGGTTCTCGAGCCCGGCAAAGTCCGGATGGATGGTGACAGCCAGATGCAAATTTCAAGTATCCTTGACGTTTACAAAGGTAAAAGCCTTATCCTGTTTCACCAGCAAAAGGCTGCGATGTTTTTTAATGCAGACAGTTTAAGCCCGGCTTTAACATCAGAGACAGGATTTATTGGCTTATTTCTCAGGCCTGTTCAAAACCTCTGGAACCTTAAAGACGGAACCGAAAAAGAAGTCGGTGAAAAGGAAATAGAAGGACGCAAGGCAAAAGGATTTAAGGTCTTTCAGGAAGACAATTTCTGTAAATATGAGATTACCATATGGGCTGATGCGAAAACATCCGAGCCGATTCTGGTTGAGGTTATTATGAGCGCACCGGATAATACAGAGCAAACAGTAACATTTTTGATGGATAATTTTAAGCTCAATGCAAAACCGGATGAAAGTCTGTTTAGCACGGAAGTGCCGGCCGGATATACATTAGGTTACCAAAAAGAGCTGGATGAGCTGGATAAAGGAACAAAAACAACAAGCGAAGCAGAAAAAATAGAAAAGATTCTCGAACTTTGGTCACAGGGAAAGAAAAATGAGGCGATCGAGATTTTATTAAGCATTGACTGGTCTAAGCCATTTGCTTTTTCGAAAAAACCTTACATATTCACAATTACTGAAAAAGGATATATTTCTTTGAAGGCCGAGATTCAACAGCAGGTTATGACAGAGGTTTCGGAGACAGGCAGGACAATCTGGCAAATAACGATAGAAGTTATTAGTTTGGGACAGCAGGCAATGACAAATAAGGATTATTTGAAGGCGGAAAAGCATTGTTCAGCATTATTTGGATTCGGAAAACTTATTACAAGAAATGCGGATTTAATGCTTGCCAGCCGACTGATTGGCATTGCAGTCAAGAGGAAAACCCTTAATGAACTGGTAACCCTGTATACAACGACCAATAAGCAGGATAAATTACAGGAAGCCAAGAATGAGATTAAAGCGGCGGAGGCTGAATATGAGCAGATTAGGCAAAAGGCGATAGGGCAATAAATACAGCACGTAATAAATCATACAAAGGCCGGGCAATTCTAACTTAGTCCGGCTTTTTTTATGCGAATGAAAAATGTTACCAGGGTACCGGCTGGCTTGTACCGAGGCCTGGGCCGAGTAGGATTGCATTTTTCAATAGCCTCTGCTGTGCGGCAAGCCACATACGATAAGCAGGGTCGGTTGCGAAAAGAATAATCTGGCCCCTGCCGAGTCTTTCAACGGTCGCATAGGCGGAATCGGCAATTCTCTTGCGAGCTTCGGGCCAGAGCAGCCCGGAAATTCGCAGGCCCTTTTGCTCAGCCATTCTGACCGGTGTTTTAACAGGGTGTTTTGACATAAAACAATTTCTGCCGGAAAAGAGGGCAGGTAATTTTTCTCCCAGGCCAAAGCTGAGCCATTGTTCGGGATTCAATTCTGCAAGCAGGAAAGCACCGTGCGGGCTGAAAATCTGCTGCCATTCGTCATCGCGTTTTAACTTTTCAATGTCACCGGACTTTTCTTTCTTACTCGCTTTGTCGTTGGCATCCGTAGAGGTTTCATTATTAGCGTCACCATCCCATATCAGGTTGGGGTCGATTTTGACGTCAAGAGCTGCTCTTTCTTTCTGAACAGCCTCAGCGTATTCATCGATTCTTTCGAGGACATTGCGTCTCAAACGCACATTCGAAAGGCCTTTATCTTCGTCTGCTAAAAAGGCTGCAGAAGAGCCGATGGCGATAAGGGTTCCGCCGTCTTCGACCCATCCTTTTATTTCTTCGATTGCCTCGTCATCAAGCACGCTTCTGAGCGAACGTGATTCGGGCAGTACCAGACAATTGTATTTTCGCAAATCTACTCGACCGATATTCTGAATATTCAAAGGCGAACACTTCAAACCAAGCTGATTATCTATTAAATACCAGACCGAGCCGAAAGAAACCGAAGAAATCGGCCACTGCGATGCTATAGCGGTTCGAGGTTCGGTCAGCAGGACAAATTTTGAAGTTCCAAGGTCACTTCCCTCTTCGACCAGAGCTGTATCAACGGCAGTTATTTCAATACCAAATTCATCATTTACCTTTTTTAATATCTCATAGAGGTTGTCGGGATTTTCATTGCCTCTCAAAAGAATAGTCCCCCTGCCGTAATCGGTGCCGTTGATTTTGAAGGGCTTGGTTGCAGCTCTCGGGTGACAGGCTTCATCGAGCAGACGAACGATTGCCGGATAGATATCGGCTGTTGAAAAGTCGAGAAGATAGCCGAACCGCCCTTTTGAAGCTAATTTACTGTCCTGTTCAGGCAGAGTCGAATTTAGCTTCACATCTGATATTGAATCTGCGCAAAACGCCTCCAGGCCGAAACAAAATGGCAGAGACCAGGTGGATGTGTCGTAAAGCAAAGTGTCCTTGTGATTTTCGAGCTCTTTGCGTTCCTTTTCGAGAAATTTATCTTCCAGACGCAAGTCGAACTCGAGAAGTGTCAAAAGCATTCTTCGCAGCGGCTGAGCAGTTTTTATCACAGCAGAGCCTTTCGGAAAATCTTTGCTGTCTAAAACCTGCTGATAAATATCTGTAACTTTTTCAGCAGTGAAATCTTTTTGTGCAAACCGAACTTCAATGGCCTGTCTTTCGATTAGGTCAACAAATTTTCGCCACCTTGCGGTATCTTTTGCAGGCGGGATGATAAAAATTTTGTCGTCTTTGTTTTCGGTGACAGCGTATTTTCTGTCCCGGTAAAAGTCGGTTAAAATCTGCTTTCTGTTATCGCACAGCGTCTGCAGATTCGCAAAGGTACTTACGATATGATGGTGGACGGTGTCGCGGTATTCGAGGATTTGGCCTGTCGGCTGTTTCACCGACGCCGAATTTGCCCTTGCCTGCTCATAAAGAATACCGACGGCGCCGAGCAGATTTGCCCAGGCGTTTGTATAAAACGGCCCCCAGTCACTGTACCAGTCGCGCGTGAAATAGGTCCAGCCGAATTTGTTAAAGGCCTCTGCCTGCTCGGCGCTGAAGAACTTGCGCCATTTCATAATGCTGTCTGAAAGGTGAAGGTTCACCGGGTCGTTCGGCGGCTCGAACAAATAATTCGAGAAAGGCCCCTGCTCGTGTGAATCGACAAGCAGGTGCGGATTCCAGTCGTGGATAACCGGCGAGAGGTATCTGATTTCCGGCTGGTTGAGTATCAGCCAGTCACGGTTCATATCGAACAGATAATGGTTGCCGCGGCCGCGCGACCAGAGAGCAGTATGCTGCATTGCCTGAATATCAGGATTTTCAACGACGCCGGTCATCTGAAAAATCTGGCTCAGGAATCTTTCCCTGCCGTCAGGATTATTCATCGGCTCGATTATGATTACTTCTTTCTCGAGCAGCTTTTTGGTCTGTTTATCCCTTGACGCTGCTAAATGATAAATGACATACATCGCGGCATCGCTGCTCGATAATTCGTCGCCGTGAATGCCGTAATTTAAAAAAGCAACCGCGGGAAGCTTCTCGATGATTTTTTGTGCCTCGCTGTCACTTTGAAGTTTCCTCGGGTCGGCCAGTTTGCCGTTGTCGGCTTTTATCTGCGAAAGTTTTTTGTGATTCTCTTTGCTCGTAATAATCAGGTAATACAGGCCTCTTGCCTCATATGTTTTGCCGTATTCTGTTAATTCGACAAGGTCGCTGGAGTCGGCAAGGATTTTGAGGTACGTGACAAGCTGGTTATGAGAAACAGCTTTTTGGCCTACAGGAAAACCTATGACCGATTCGGGCGAAGGGACCTTCTTGTCAAAATCGGCATCGGCCATAAAGGGTTTCGTCCCGGCTTTTTCTGCATAGCAACTGGAACAGATAACAAATAATACAACCAGAACAACGAAAAAGTGTTTTTTTAGATTATCTGCGGGATACTTCACTTTTCAGACTCCCTTAATATAAATTATTAAATGATAATCATTCTTCGCCGAGCGCTTCGATATCGGCAAGGTCTTTTTTACGTGCTATGGCTCTTTTATTCTTTATAAGCTGTCTTTTCCCTATGTAATTTACATGGACATCGCCATATTTTCCTCTGACCCTCTTTGAATAGGACTCTTTCCACGAGATACCGGTTAGAGAAGTAATAATATCAACCCTAACCGGCGGCACACCAAGCTGAATAACCCACCCGGGCTTTTCAAAATCGGTTTTTTTTATGTCCACATTGCCAAAGCCGAACTTTTCGAGGGCGGCCATAATAAGCTCAGCGTTTCTGCTGTCCGGATTAACAAAAATATCAATGTCTCCCGTATAGCGGGGAGCACCGTGGAAAGCCAGTGCATAACCTCCGACTATCAGGTATTTAATCCTTTTTTTGTTGAATAACGCGAGCAACTCTTCGAAGTCTTTTTGAACTGCCATACCGCTGCCTTCTTAAAAACTCAACGGCGGAAATCCTATCCTGCCGGCTCTTACTGAGCCAGTATTTCAAATCAGATTTCTCTGACGCCTTTTTCACCTTTACCTTTTTTACTGTTTTCTTCAGCATATCTAAAACAAGTGTAAATCCTGTGTGAATTTATGTCAAAATAAAAAAAATTTAGAGCAAAATACCGCCTGTTGCTGTTATATATATATATTCGGATATTCGATTCGCAGGAGTGTAACCTGGTAGAAGATAAGATTTTAATTTGGAAGCTCAAAAGAGGCAGTAGATCTGCGCTGTCCCGGATTTATGAGAAATACAGGGACTGCCTGCTCCGGATAGCCTGCGGCCTTGTGAAACAGTCAGCAGCAGAAGATATCGTGCACGATGTGTTTATAAGCTTTGTGCGGAACCGTAAAAGATTCGAACTGAAAAGCTCTTTGAAAAATTATCTTGCGACAGGCGTCGTCAACAGGGCCCGCAGCTTCTATCGAAACAAAAACAAAAAATCTACAATCGAAATTGAGCAAATTGAGCTGACTGCGTCGGAATATAAAGGGCCTGAACAATGGATAATACACAACGAGCAGACAAAGCTGCTGAATGAAGCACTTGAGAAACTGTCTTTGCAGCAGAGAGAAGCGGTCGTGCTGCATACACAGGGACAACTGAAGTTTCGGCAGATTGCCCAGCTGCAGGATGTTTCGATAAAAACGGCACAAAGCAGATACAGGTATGGGATCGATAAACTCAGGTCTCTTCTGGATGGAAAGGTGACATTATGAGGCCGACAGAAAAAATGGAAAACTTTTTAAGAAAGAATTCAATAAGCTCAAATCCGAAAGTAAACAAGGCGGTACTCAACGAGCTTATTGACGAAATGAAAAAAACGCAACAGATAGGTAAAAGCCTGAATATAGGGAAAATAATTATGAAAAGTAAAATAAGTCAACTTGCCGCTGCAGCTGTAATAATAATAGCGGCTGTAATCGGCACAAGTTATTTTGTAAGAACATCGGGCAGCCCTGCCTGGGCCGACGTGATAAAGCCTATCTTTACCGCCAAGACTGCGAGATTCGATTTAGTAGTCGGATATGAAGAAGGCGATCCGATGGTAATAACCGATACGGTCAAAGGCTCGAGGATTAACCGGAAAGTGCACGGAGTGGAACATCCGAAAATAATAATTGACCTCGAAACTTCACAGGTTATTACTATTGATGATACTAACAAACTTGTTATATATGTCGACCTGGAAAATCTGCCTTCGATTCCGAACTACCTCGAGCATCTTCAGAATTTGATAACAAGGCTGGAGGAATCGCCGCACTTTGAAGTTCAGAAATTGGGCAAAAAAGTTATTGACGGCAAGGAAGGGATTGGTTTTCTGGCAACTTGCGAAGGGATTGAGGTGACAATATGGGCGGATACCGAAACCGCGGTACCATTTCGTATCGAACAGAAAGAGACGAACCTTGATATCGTATGTAAGAACTTCGAATTCGACCTGGAATTGGATGATACGTATTTCAGCACCGATGTGCCTGAAGGCTATACAATACAACAGGGCCAGATTGATTTGAAAAGTACTGAAGAAGATTTTATCGCCGGGCTGAAAATGTCTGCCGAAATTTCGGATGACAACACATTCCCGCAGGATGTTTCGATTGAGTACGTAACAAAAAATGCCGTCAGCATCGGTCAGCTTATCGATAAAACACCCGGTAGTGACCAGGAAAAGGTAGAGATGGGTATGAGCCTGGGCAGGATGATAATGTTTATCAGGTTCTTTCATAATCACGGCCAAGGTCAATGGTACTATGCCGGTGACGGCGTGAAGCTCGGCGATGCATCGAAGCCGATTTTCTGGTATCAGCCGAAAGACTCACCAACCTGGCGGGTTATCTACGGCGATTTGACTGTTAAGGACGTAAACGAAGAAGACCTGCCGAACTGATTTATCGTATACAGTTTTCAATTTAAACCAGGCCCCCGCTCTTGTCTTCGACAAGAAGACGAAGGGGCTTTTTTTATGCACTATCGGTTCTAAAATGTTAAAATCAGTAAAATTTTTGAATTTATTTGAACTTCTTGGCCTAATATACATCTTTACTTAACGATACGGGATTGATTTCAGGGCATATATGGATTCAGAAAAACAACTTGAAACTATCGTGTTTCGATGCCGGAATGGCGAGAAGGCAGCTTTTGAAGAGCTTTTCGAGCTATATCAGCAAAGACTGAAGTATTTTGTCAGGCGCCTGAACGGAACAGGTACCTCTACTGACGATATAATGCAGGATATATGGACAGCAGTCTTCAGAAAAATACACAAGTTGAAAGATATACGCTCTTTTCAAATCTGGCTTTACCGTATCGCAAGGAATGAAATTTACAGCAGGTTCAGGCAGAAACAAAAATTTGTTCAGCTGCCCGAAGAAGAGCATCTACATCAATCCTGCAATGATGAACCTGTCTTTAGTGCTGATGACGCCAAACGGATGCATAACGCCCTGAATAAAATCAAGCCCTATCACAGGGAAGCCCTGATATTGTCTTTTATCGAGCAAATGTCTTACCAATCAATCGCCGATGTCATCGGCTGCAGTATTGGCACTGTCAGGTCGCGAATATTTTATGCAAAGCAATCTCTTCGAAAAGAAATGGAGAGTCAAAAATGAATAACGATAAAAAATTATTTGAAGAGCTGTTAAAATCGGACGGTATTGACCCCGCCGGCATTTCAGATTCTGAACGTATGGCTTTCAGGGAATTGCTTGATAGTGAACAAAAACGTATAAAACGCATCTCCTGGTGCATTACAGGTGTAATGTGGATATTTGCTTTAGCTATGATTGGCCTGTGCGTTTCCGAGCGGGTGCTTCAAATACTGCATATTCCATTCTCCATCGCAGTATTAGTTCTAATTATGGTTCTCGCGATTGTGCTTATACCGTTATCGATGAGCTTTTTAAGGCGGCTTAAGGCAAGCCAAAAAAAGGCGATACGTTTAGAGAAACTTGTTTTTGGCCGGCGCGAATGTAAAGGGCTTGTTATGGTCGGCGTAAAAGAGGGAAAACGGTTTATCCACTGGCCGAATATTTTCATAATCGCAGTCAATGTCTGGATGATAATGTCACTCGGAGGTGCCGGCATATATTATCTGCTTTGCAGGGACTGGATATTTACAGCGCAACCTGTATTGTATGTTTTCTTATTCGTCGTTCCAAGCCTGGCACTTGTGATATCCGGTATATACCAGGGACTTAAAACGCCGCTCGAAGAACTCGTGGAGGTAAAACCCGAACAATATGTTCGAAGCAGAAGAATATTCACTGTGATATCATCAGCAGTGATAGTAATCAGTATTGTTGCAGTCGGCTTGTATTTCCTGGCCGTTCCCGTTAATTCGCCGGCTGGCTCTCCAATTGCGCAGGAAAATGTTGAACCTATTGGACCACGGGTGATAATTCTCGCTGACGGCTCAAGAATTGAGCTTGCCGAAGGTGCTAAGATAGTCGTTCGGTCGCAGACAAAAATAAGAGGATTCGAATACATAACCGGCCTGATTAACGTCGAAGTGGCCAAAGATTCAAAAGCCTTTATCGTTACAACTGAATTCGGTGAAGTTAAAGCTCTTGGTACCAAATTTTCAATGGAGATTGTAAACGCCGTAGTGGAAGAAACCAAAGAAAATTTAGAGATGCTTTCAGTAAAGGTTACCGAAGGTACTGTGCAGGTCAGCAACGACAAGGGCTTGACAGTCATCAGCAAAAATCACACCGCGAATATTGAAAGAGAAAAAGCTCCCTATGATTTTACTCAGGACAAAAATCTGCCGCACAGGCTCATTGAACGTATTCAGTCGATGGTTGAAGCTATGGAAACCGGGGATGGAAAGAAGTATCTAAGCAACTACAACATTGAAGCATTATATAAGCTCGCCAAAGGCGAAATCAAATTTGCCGAGCATCGAGACTGGTTTAGCGGTATGTCTGAAGAAAACGCACAGAATTTTATCACGACTTTTGCTCAAGTCGAAAGTCCGGAACAATTGTTGGAAATGATGCTTGGGGGAATAAGTAACGAAACGGGAAAGATTTATGTAAGGTCGGTTACATTAGAGCCCGACGGAAAATATGCCCAGGCTGATTGTATAAGCAAAGAAGGTGACCTTATTTTATCCGGCCATTTCCCACAATGGACATATTTTGACGGCGACTGGTGGCAGACTGATGATTAAACATTAAATTAAGCGTTTGAAATTAAGCCGGGCTTTCTTCCCCCGGCTTTTTTTATGCGCTGATTTTTCAGACTGGAACATTTTGAACTCTCAGACCAAAAAGAATATAATGCAGGCATGTTGATTGCCGTTGTCATTGTATTCTTCGTGCTAATACTTTCCGCAGCAGTCTATGTCAGCAGGCGCGCACGCAAGGCCTCCGATTTTCTCATCGCCGGCCGAAACGTTAACCTCGCCCTCACAACCGCCACGCTGGCTGTTATGCAAATAGGCGCCGGCATCATAATGGGCGGCTCAGCAGAAGCTGCCGATAACGGTATCTGGCCCGGCATCTGGTACGGTATCGGCTGCGGCGGAGGGCTTATTGTTGCCGGCATACTGGCCGCCTCGAAGCTCCGCAAGAGCGGCGGTTTCGTACCGCTCGATTTTTTTGCAGGCCGCTACGGCGAAAAACGCTGGGTCAGACTCTGGGGATGGATGTCAAACGTCCCAAGCCTCTTCGGAATCTTCGTCGTACAAATAATGGCTGCCAAAAATATATTGCCCGTCTTCGGAATCGACGAAAAAACCTCCATCATCCTCGTCGGCATTGTCACCATAATATACAGCACTCTCGGCGGTATGTGGGGCATAGTCGTTGTTGACTTTATCCAGCTCGCCGTCGTCCTTATCGGAATACCAATAGTCACTGTAATATCGTTATTGAAACTTCAATCAGTCGCCGCACCCCAAACCGTTCTCGCTACCCCATTCATACCGGCTGGAATGTTTTCAAGGGCTGTTTTTCTTATCCTCCCCTTTCTGCTTTCGATATCGGTTTCGTACGATGCCTATATGCGCTTTCAGGCCGCCAAATCTGCCAGAACCGCCCGCTGGGGTGCTATCTTCGCCGGCCTGATAGTTATCGCTGTCAGCTTCTGCATCGCTTTCGTCGGCGCCGCCGGAAGAAAGATTTTCCCCGACGTTGAAAGCGGCTCAATCCTTCCCCATATGATAAAAACTTCTCTTCACCCGATACTTGCCGGCATTGTGGTCTCTGCCATCCTGGCAAGTATTATGTCAAGTGCCGCCTGCCTGCTGCTCTCACTTGCCGGAACCTGCTCGAGGGATTTCTACAACAAGATTCTCAATCCAGCCGCCAGGCTGGATGACCTGAAATATTCGAAACTTATCTCACGGCTGACAATCGTCGCAGCCCTCGTCATCGGTGTTATTGTGGCATTCAATGCGAGAGGGATTCTTGATACGATGATAATCTTCAACTATCCTTATATGGGCAGTATGCTCGTGCCTCTTCTGGGCGGACTGCTGTGGAAAAGAGCAACATTCAAAGGTGCAATGGCCGCAATCGCAGCAGGCGGTGCTGTCGGTGTAATCTCGTTTTTAGCCGCCCTGCCGGGCCCGCTTAAAGGAATAGTCAACGTTGACCTCGGCCTTTTAACAGCCTATGCCGTTTCAACTATTGTCTTTGTCACCGTCAGCCTCGCAACTGCAAATCCAAAATCCAAAAATTTTTAGCCCCCTGCACCGCAGGGGGTTTGTCTTTCCGTTTAGCCCCGCCATCACGTGGCAATCTGTCATTCCGTACTTGATACGGAATCCAAAAAATGGTTAGCCCTGCCACCTGTGGGCAGGGCAATTTATTTGGGGTTGTATTTCTCGTTTAGCCCTCACTCCTGTGGTGAGGGGGATTGAGCTGCAATCTTAAGTTTTTGCTCCTTAATCATCTGATCCAGATGTCTATGACAGTAAGCCTCATGGTTATAGATACTCAAGATACGGGTGCAGTTCGGAAACATGCATTTCCTGCCCTCAGCCGATGTCTTTAGCATTTTCCCCATCGTTACTCCTATAGGTATATCTCCAAACAAAAAAGGTGTAAAGATTAGTTGTCTTCCTCTGCTGCCTAAAGATTTTCTAATCTTTTACGTTTTCTTAATTATACCACATTTTTGGGCTTTGTCAAACAATTATGTAATTTTTTTGGTGTTATTTATCTTCAATTTTCATATCTTGTCATTCACAATCAGCTTGATTTTTTTTAATTGAAGTGTTAATCTCGGGTACTTGATAAGAATGCCTCGCCAGCTTGCCCTGTGGGAACGCTTTCGGCGAAACTGATGAAGGGGACAAATAAGTATGGTGTCCCCGTATTTCACTAACAATCATTATGGGATTGAAATATGAAATGGTTAATTTTGGTCATCGTAATTATTTGGGTTTTGTTTATAGCTGCTCTTGAAATATGGAAAAAAGCTGTTCCTGATAATTCAATACTGGTATTCAAATTAGAAGTATTATTAACGCTATTAGGGGTTGTGGGAGTTATATGTGGGAAAGTATACACTACAATTAAAGAACCTAGCAAAAAACAGATTGAAGCAGAAAAAAAGCAAGATGCAGAATTGTTCGCAGATATATACTTAAAGAAGCTTGAAGAAGAGCACCCCCAATTCTTTGAGAATCAAGTAAGAGAAAACGAGTTTAAGAAGTATCTGATCCAAGGAAAGAATAAAGTACAAGAAGATGACCCAACGAAAATTTTAAGTTCTTTAATAAATGATGAAAAAAATATCGATGTAAAACTTAAAGAGAACACAGACAAGCTTATAGAGATAAATAAAGAAATTGTTGTTTTTGCACAATCACAGGGGGAGTTAATAATTGCTCTGAATGCAACGAATAAAATTTTAGAGTATTACCCTCAAGATAGTTTTGCCTTTCGTGAAAGGGGTTTTATCAATCATAGATTGGGCAAGATCGATGATGCAGAAAAAGATTATCTTAAAAGCATAGAACTATCTCTAACAGATATACAAAAGGCATCTTCTTTAATAAGCATCGGTGTATTTTATTCGCGGATCGGAAAGCTTGAAAAAGCTGCAGAAAGCTATGAATCAGCATATGAAATCGGTGAAAAACTTGACAATTCAGTTATTAAAGCCTCAAGCGACATTAATCTGTCTAATGTTTATAATGATTTGGGGAAGACACAGGAAGCGGAAACACTTATAAACAGGGCAATTATTGAATTCGAAAAGATCGGTGACACTAAGGCACTTACAGGCGCGAAAATTAATCAGGCAACTTATTATTTGCAGCATGGGAAAATACATGAGGCAAAACAAAGATTGGAAGCCTTAAAAGAATTGGCTAAGAATGAAAACAACGATTTGATTAGATCTGCAATTTATACAAATCTGAGTAATTTTTATTCTACGTTAAACGATTATTTTTCAGCGGAGATTTATGTACTAAAGGCAATTGAAATCGATAAGAAACTGAAGTTAGAAGGAGAAATGGCTACTAACTACGGGAATTTGGGAATAATATATAAATGTCAAGGGAAATTACTAAAGGCGGAAGAAGAACATAATAAATCCCTGATTCTTTTCCGAAAATTGAATGATGAACAAGGTATTTGCAGAGGCCTAATGAATATAGGTATCATTAAACTTCAAAAGAAACTTTATGAAGAAGCAAGAAATAATTTTGACGAAGGCTTGCGGATTGCAAAGCGAATAGGTAATAAACAATATATAGCGAATTGTTATGGCAATCTTTGTGTTTTACATATGGAACAAAGAAACTTCAAAGATGCTGAAACGCGTATTAAGGAGGCCTTAAATATTTATGATGATATTAACGATAAACATGGAAAAGCATATGCATTATATAATTTGGCTTCTATTTATAAAGAGACAGGAAATAAAGAGTCTTCTATCGAAAAATGGAATGAATCAAAAATGATATTTGAGCAAATTGGCTT
>CAZMQF010000042.1:0-17575 GCA_964568365.1 uncultured Pirellulales bacterium
AGCTCTGGTTTTGTAAACCAGTGGTTGTCGGTTCGAATCCGACCGTTGGCTTTTCTCTTTTTGAGTTTTTGCTTATACGTGAGGGGGCAGGACCGGCTCATTTCAGAATACAATCGCTGCGTAGCCTACGCTTTCGGCACTTGATGTGCCCATCTTCTCAAGCATAACATCTCTGCTGTTTGTCTGGGCGAGCAAAACGCCTTTGTCTCTGCCGAGCTTCTTTGCAGCAGCCACCGCCGCTGCCGCCGCTCCCGGTCCGCAGGCGTTGCCGTTCTCCGCAGCGCTGCTTAGCATCGCCTGAGGTTCAAGCTTCAATGCCAAATCAATGAACTGTTTGTCATTAACCTGGCTTGCCCATTCGATGGCATTCGTACCAACCCCCATAGGCGTAAAGCCGTAACGAGGCCCGTAATGGGTTAAATCGGTCGAACCAATGCAGACAATTACTCTTTCGGTGTCTTTACTGATAATCTCACCCACAGCTTCGCCCAGCGCAACTGGCTGACCGCCCGGAGGGACAATTATGGGAACTATCTTTGCGCCGGCGAACAAGTACTGTATGAACGGCACCTGCACCTCGATGCTGTGCTCGCCCCGATGTGCGTCAGGGCCGCTTTCAGCCGTGCCGCTGTCAATCACTGCATCCGCAAGCTGCTCATCAATAAATATTTCGCCGATGGGTGTCAGCCAGCAGCCCCTGTCATAAACAGCAGGTTTGTTCCCGAAGAAACTGTGAGCAGCTCCGAATATCACGAAGGTGTGGACCTTGTTGTTTTGCCCTTTTATCGCGGAAAAAACCAGCGCTGCCAGGCTGCCGCTGAAGAACCAGCCGGCGTGAGGGACAATACCGGCTGCTATTGTATCAGGCAAAGTCCCGCTCGATGTCCTCTCATTAAGATACTGGTTAATTTCATCAACACAGCTGTCATTTTGAGCCGGATAAAACTGACCTGCAACAACAGGCTTTCTGCATTCCATTTCAGGCACCTCTTACTTGCGGATGTCCGCCGAACCGTTATAATATATATGTCTTAAGAATTTTATAGAATTATATTCTGAAAAGCGAGAAAAAAAATGGTTGAGCATAAGCAAAATAAAGTTGCTGTCGTAATAGGCTCTGACAGCGATATGGACGTAATGCAGAGCTGCATTGACCAGCTCGCCGATTTCGGCTTAGAACCGCTAATTCGTATAATTTCAGCACACAGAACGCCTCAAATAGCCGCAGAATTTGCACAAAACGCCGCAAATAACGGCATAAAAGTAATAATCGCCGCTGCAGGTATGGCCGCTCATCTCGCAGGTGCACTGGCTGCAAAAACCACGCTGCCCGTAATCGGTGTGCCCCTGATTTCAGATTCAGCCCTGCAGGGAATCGATGCCTTTCTAAGCACTTTACAGATGCCGCCAGGCGTGCCGGTTGCCGCGGTGGCCATCGGAAAAGCCGGTGCCAAAAACGCTGCTATCCTTGCAGCCCAAATCCTTGCATTGTCGGATGAAAATATCGCCCGAAAGCTGCAGGATTTCAAAAAGCTGCAGGAAAAAAAGGTCATTGAAAAAGATTCAGAGCTCAGGAACAAATAACGGCTTTAATGAAATCTTAATCTTAATAACCGGTTACGGTGCGATTGACTCTGTGAGATTTAAAGTGTAAACTCTAATTTATGCAAAGGTCGATTGCCACATTTACTCTCGATACGGGCACCTGTCCGAGATGGCTTTTTCAAAGGATGGTCAGGCTCGGCCGGCAAATGACCGAGGTGCTCATAGCAGAATTCGGACCGGAAGAGTTTATCAAAAGAATTGCTGACCCCGTCTGGTTTCAATCGCTCGGAACAGTATTGGCCTTTGACTGGAATGCCTCCGGCCTGACAACAATATTGACCGCAGCTCTAAAGGAGGCAATTCGCGGCAGGGAAAAACAGCTCGGAATTTTCATTTGCGGCGGTAAAGGCAAGACGTCACTGAAAACGCCGCAACAGATAGAACAGTGGGGTGATAGGCTCAGCCTGCCGGACAATTCTGTAAACAATCTCGTATATAACTCCCGAATGAGCGCCAAGGTTGACAGCTCGCTCGTCCAGGACGGTTTCCAGATTTACCATCACAGCTTCTTCTTTTCAAGAAACGGAAGCTGGGCGGTTGTTCAGCAGGGTATGAATCAAGCTAACGTATCAGCAAGGCGCTACCATTGGTTCAGCGAAAATGCACGTGACCTTGTCTGCGAGCCTCATACCGGTATTGTCACCCAGGCCCACAAGATGCCGACCTTGAATCTGACCGCCAGGGACAGCACAAAAACAAGAGACTTGAGTGTCGAGTTTGTATCCGCAGGATACAATTCACTGATAAAGGACATCGAAATCCTGCGAAAGCACTACTCTCGCTATAGCAAAATGGTCAGCTTAAAATACAAGGACCAGCAGATGACTTTTTTGAAGCTCGAAGACACAGAATTTAAAACCCATCCTGTAATCTATGAGGATTTTTCACGCAGCAGATACCTTGAAAAAATCCTTCACTTACTCTGTGATTTAAAACCCGTCAATTATGAAAAGCTCCTCGCCGCAAGAGGTGTCGGTGCGAAAACAGTAAGGGCACTGGCCCTGGTCGGTGAGGTGATTTACGGAGCAGCACCTTCATACGAAGACCCTGCCCGCTATTCATTTGCTCACGGGGGCAAGGATGGCACTCCCTATTGGGTTGACAGGCAGACTTATGACAAAACTATTTCCATATTGGCTCAAGCCGTCAGAAAGTCTCGAATCCAGGCTTACGAAAAAGACAGGGCTATCAAAAGACTCGTGAAAAACGCTTAAACCTGTTACTTTAAAATCGTTTAATCTTAATAAGAATAAAAAAATTACTGTTACAATTTACATTTTTGCGCGTCTATAATATGACAGGCGAAGAAAATATATGTTTTTTGTGAGTGATAATTCCGATGGATGCGATTTTACTCCGAAATATATGTAAATCCTTTGACCATTTCAAGGCTGTTGATGATTTAACTGTCACGGTGCCGGCCGGCAGTATTTATGGCTTTTTAGGCCCGAATGGTGCCGGCAAAACTACCACAATCAGAATGATTATGAATATCATAAGACCTGACAGCGGTCGCGTAAGTATATTCGGGGATAGTTCCATTGAGAATATGCGAAGCCGAATCAGCTATATGCCGGAGGAAAGAGGCCTCTATCGAAAAATGACAGTCCGCAGCGTCCTTGCCTACTTCGGCTCACTTAAAGGCCTGTCCTCGAACGAACTTACCCAGCGTATCCCTTTCTGGCTCGCACAGGTCAACCTGGCCGATTGTGCAAAGAAAAAAGTCGAAGAGCTCTCGAGAGGGATGCATCAAAAATTACAGTTCGCCGTTGCTGCCATAAATGAGCCTGAACTTCTTATACTCGATGAGCCTTTTTCGGGCCTCGACCCCGTCAATCAGGAAATCCTGAAAAATATTATCCTGCGGATGCGCGAAAACGGAGCAACAATACTTTTTTCAACACACGTAATGCACGAAGCCGAGAAGCTCTGCGATTATATCCTTTTGATAAACAAGGGTAAAACCGTCATCGATGGAAAACTTAAAAAAATAAAAGACCAGTATAGAACCGGTGCTGTTTCTGCTGAGCTTGCTGGTGACGTGAGTTTCATTGGAGCTTTACCGATTGTCTCTTCTGTGAAGCAGCAGGACAATCGTCTTGATATTATTTTGAAAGATAATGCCGACCCCCAGAAGCTGCTTGCCGAGCTTGTCGGCAAAGTGCAGGTAAATGCGTTTGAAGTTAAGGCCCCGTCGTTGCACGAAATCTTTATTAAGCTTGTAGGACAGCAGGATGAATAAAATTCTCAAAGTTGCGCAGCGTGAATACGTTGAATCTGTAAAAAGCAAGACCTTCATAATAAGTGCTTTTATGGCACCGATTATTATGGTGGCGATTATTTTCTTTTCGACCAAAATCGCCCAGACAAAGCCCGGCGCGAGACCGCCTCTTAAAATCGCCGTCACCGACCTGACAGGCCGCCTTGCCGATGAAATAGATGCAACTTTCGATGCTCATAATAAAAATTCCGATAACAGGCAGATAATTTGTTCTCAGACTGCTGGCGACGTAAACTCATTCGATAAACAATCTGAAATACAAAAAGACAGGCTCAGAGAAGGAAAAATCGACGCCTATGTCGTAATCGACCAGAATATCATATCCGGCGACGGCAAAATTTCACTCTATACATACAAAACAGAAGCGTCAAATGTTGATTCGCTTTGGGGTATTGTGAAATTATGCGGCGATGCTGTAATAAAACATCGCTATCAAATCCGGAACTTTGACAAAGAACTTATCGAAGAGCTGCAAAAAGTCCCAACACAGCAGATTGAAATAGGCCAGGCAGAGGGACAGGAAAAAGTAAAAAGCAAGGCCGAAAGCTTTGCTTCGATGATAGTGCCTTTTTTCTTTATGTTTCTTATGTACTTCGGAATCTTTGTCAACGGCCAGTATATGCTCACAAGTGTCATTGAGGAAAAATCATCCCGTGTCATTGAGGTTTTGCTTTCGGCTGTGGACTCTTTCCAGTTGATGGCAGGAAAAATACTGGGCCTGACCGGAATCGGCTTGACTGTAATTGCTTTGTGGGTCTTTGCTGCATATTCTGCCGTACAGTGGAAAGGTTTCCCGGTAGAAGTTAACGGCTGGCTGTTTTTCTATTTTGTTATATATTTCATTCTTGGCTTTATTTTGCTGAGCTCAATAATTGCCGGAATAGGTTCGATGTGCAATGCACTCAGAGATGCTCAGAATCTTATGGGTCCGATTACAATTATCTATATAATCCCGCTTATGTCTTGGCCAAAACTTGTTCAGAGTCCACAGGGAACTTACGCTACAGCATTATCGTATGTGCCTCCGATGACACCGCTGGTTATGATGCTTCGCCTTGCGGCAAGTTCTGAAGTGCCGATAATAGAGATATTCGCGACTTTGGCTTTATTGGTCTTTTCTGTTATTGTGGTCATTTGGATTTCTGCAAAGGTCTTTCATACTGGTATTCTGATGTACGGCAAAAAACCGCGATTAAGAGAAGTTACCCGCTGGCTCAGAAAAAGCTGAAATGATTTTTTGCTCAATCACATAAAGCGATTATTTGTTTTTGCTCTCAGCCGGCACGTTCTGCTCATCCAGAAACTTTTGCCATCTTCTTTTTTCTCTTTTCTTATAATCTCCCTTGTGATAGATATAGCTTACTATCAATGGCAAAACAGATGTAGCCTCGGCGTAAACCATTTGTTCCTGTCCCGTATCGACCTTGCCCCACGAGCTGGCCTCTTTCAATGTCGAGCTTGAGCACGCCCCGTCCCTGACATCGGCAACTGTTATTTGCACAGCGTACTTATGCATCGGGACAGCTTTGCCGAGCACCTCGGCACATACGACCGTATCCTGTGCAAAATTCTTCGGAACACCGCCGCCTATCATAAACAACCCTGAAATATCGGAGTTCATCTTGATTTCAGTCAGCTCCCTGAAGTCCTTGACCGAATCGATGGAGACATACTTTTCTTTTCTTTCGTATTGATGTTTTACCAGCCCGAAGCCGGCGCTCGAATCCGAAAAGGCAGGGCAGAATATCGGAACATCTTCTTCGAAAGCTGCCTTAACTAAAGAATCTTTTTTCTTCGCATTATCAACAAGGTATTTGCCCATCTGTTTTATAAATTCTCTCGATGAGTAGGCGCGGCTTTCCAGAGAATCCGCAATTTTTTTTACCGTGTCGTCGCAAACCTGGAGTTGCTCTTCGTCGATGAAAGTATCGTAAATCCTGTCGATATATAATTCTCTTAGCTGCCTGTCATCAACATTCGGACTGCCTTTATAGTGCCTGAATCCCAGAGCCTCGAAAAAGTCCATATCAACAATCGAAGCACCGCTGGCGACAATCACATCGACCATATTACACCTGACCATATCAGCATAGACCTGCATACAGCCGGCCGCACTCGTGCTTCCCGCAACGCATAAGATAATCGTGCAGCCCTTATCCTTTATCATCGTATTAAATATATCCGCAGCCTTTGCAGTATCTCTGGCAGTGAACGACATATCACGCATAGCGTCGATTATCTTTGTCGAGTCGAATGATTTTATATCAATATGTTTTATGGTTTCTTTAAGATAGTCTTCTTTTCTCATCTTTTCATCCGTATTTATATTTGTAGCTCAACAGCTTGTAAACCAGCTTCGCCGCCAGGAAATCCGGACCCTTTTGCTGCTCATTCGGGCAAAGCTCAACAACGTCGAATCCGACCACATTTTTCTTCTTGCACACGGCCTTGAGAAGCGCAAGTACCTCATACCAGAGCAGCCCGCCCGGCTCGGGCGCACCCGTCGACGGCATTATCGACGGGTCAAAGACGTCAAGGTCAATCGTTATATAAACATTTTTTCTCAGCTTGCCTACTACTTTTTCAATCCAGCCTTTTTTGTTGTGTATGTTCTTTGCGAAGAAAACATTTTTTTTGTCCATTAGCTCTTTTTCGCTCGCATCCATACTTCTTATGCCGACCTGAACAGCAGGGCACAACTGACTAATCCTGGCCATAACGCAGGCATGATTATATTTTGAGCCGGCGTATTCATCCCGAAAATCAGAATGGGCGTCGAGCTGTAATACGCTGAGGTTCCGATATCTGTTCGCAAACGCGCTCACTGAGCCGATACTTACCGAGTGTTCGCCGCCGATAATCACTACAAACTTGCCGTTATCGATTAGCTCAGTGATTTTCTGCTCAACCTGCGCGGACATATATTCGGGCTTCTTTTTGCATTTCAAACCCTTATCAGTAAATATTCCATTCAAAAAAACCTGCGAATCAGTCTCAATGTCATAAAGCTCCATATTGGCCGACGCTTCTATTATGGCTTGTGGCCCTTTGTCTGCTCCTTTGCTCCAGGTGCTCGTTTCATCGTAAGGCACCGGCACTATCACTATAGACGAATCCTTTCGTCTGCAATAAATCCCCGGAAGGTCTCCAAAACCGTATGTTTTTTTCATTGATGCTGTCCGGTTAATTAATCATTAAATAAAAACATTGCAATAGCGACCGTTGTCGTCCACAGACCTTCTTTACCCTCCGCTGTCTGGGTGATACTACTTGTCCTGATGAACAATCCGCTTGATTTGTAGGCCTGCTCCTTTTCCGACCAAGCCGTATCAGGATCGAGCTCGAAACCAAATGTCGTCCCTAACATCCCTGCTGCTAAATCTTCTGCCATATCGCTCGCCTGCTGGCTGTTCATCCCGTGGCCGTGAACTTCGCTTAAATAACCCCACTGTTCCTTGTCCTTCGGTACCGCTATTCCAATCGACGAAGCTACAAGCCTTCCGTGCTCATTTGTATCTGCTCTGGCCATTACGCAAAAGCTTATCTGACCGGGAATCAGCTCCTTTATTCCGCTTTCTCTGCTTATAACCTTGCATCCAGGCGGTAGAATTGATGATACCTGCACAAGGTTTTGTTGTGCAACACCCGCTCGCCTGAGCGCTGTCTCGAAGCTTTTTAGCTGGTATTTGTGTCGTCCGACACCCTTTGTTAAAAAAACTTTTGCTGGTAAAAACTTCATCTGACTCTCCTGACTTTTTATTACTTAAGTTCCGATGATAAATTTTATCATAACCTGTTTGTGTCTCAAGAATTTTTCTCTTCCGCTGAGCTAATTTTTAAACCGTTTTTTTACCCACCCGGCTCTGAGACCGGCTCAAAACCAATCCTGAGTTCACCTTTCCCGATATCAACTTTTATAATTCTTACCTTCTTATCTTCCGCATCGAAAATCGGCTCAAAGGGCTCATCATTCAGCAGCGAGCCGAGAATCTTGACTCTCCAATCGTCCGTATCAATCTCAATCTCGCTAAGTTGCTTCGTGTACATTCTTCGAGCCACTATCTTTGAAATAATAGTAACCGGCACAGCTCCGACCTTAGCTTTTGTTATGTGAAGATTTAAAAGTCCGTTTTCGTTAATTACCGGCCTGCCTGCGACTGTTATGATAAATTCAACCTCCTTTAGTCTCGCAGTCCCTATCAGGATTATTCGTCCACGCTCGAAAAAAACCTCCGGCGCAAAAAAACTGAACCCGTCGGAAAATTTAGGCCAGCCGGAGCTGGCAACCGCTTCGTTTATCTCTTCCTGCTTAATTGCAATCTCGAAAGGCACCTGGCGCTGTGCACCGTTGTAAATCTCGGGCATCAATTCGTGGGTCCAGTATGTGCTGACCTCGTTGGTCTCTATCGGCTCAGGCCTGCTGTAGCGCATCGGCCGATACAGAAGCAGCGAAAAGAAAAAAAACAAAATCGATAAATCAATCAGAACCCAAAAACGCTTTTTGGTTTTGTGTTTTTTCCGCTCTTCTTCCTTTCCAGTTTTTGTTTCTTCTACATCTTCCAATTATGACGCCTTTTTCTGAATTTCTCACTTGCTCCTTTTAAGTTGTATGATTATAGTGTTTCAGACGAGCAGGAAAAAGTTTTTTTAAGATTTTATCAGCACTTTATTAAGGAAAGGTTTGTAAGAATATGCCAAGCCATTTTGCAGACAGACTTTGCCAGGCCGTCAAAAGCAAAAAAACATCTTTGATTGTAGGCCTTGACCCCGTTTATAACCGTTTGCCTCCGTCGATAAAAAGCCACAAAGCTATGAATGACGAATTCGACGCCGCATCCGCCGTGGATGCCATCTTCGACTTCTGTGTCCAGACTATGAGAATCGTGGCTCCTATGGTCCCTGCAGTGAAAATAAATATCGCTTTCTTTGAAAAATATCTCTGGGAGGGCATCGAAACATATTACAATCTCATCACCGAAGCAAATGACCTCGACCTTGAGGTTATCGGTGACGTCAAAAGAGGCGATATAGCCCATACCGCTGAAATGTATGCCGAAGCACATCTTCAAAATTCCGAGCTTGTCGGTCTCGAAGATACTATCTGCCCAGATGCAATCACTATCAATGGCTTTGCGGGAACTGAGGCTATCGAGCCTTTTGCAAAAATGGCCGATACGCAGGGAAAGGGCGTCTTTGTTTGGGTAAGAGCAAGCAACCCTTCTTCTGCTACCATACAGGATTTCGAAAATGCTGATGGCTGCAAATTGTATGAAAAGCTGGCGCAGGTTGTAGCTGAAATCGCCGACAAGCCTGAACGTATCGGCCAAAGCGGTTACAGCAACGTCGGTATGGTCATAGCCGGCACAAGCCCGAAAGTATCGGCCGAGCTTCGGGATAAATATGAAAATATCCTTTTTTTAGTCCCCGGTTACGGCTCGCAGGGCGCTTCTGCTGTTGATTGCGTTCGTTTCTGCAAAGCCGACGGCACCGGTGCTCTGATAAACGCCTCACGCTCCATTATTTATGCTTATGAAAAACCAAAATACAAAGAGCAATACGGCAGCGACTGGAAACGATGTATCGAGCGGGCCGTCATTGACGCAAAAGTTGACCTCGCTGCCGCTATGCAGTCAAAACTTTAATATAAGTTTTGATTTCTGTGTCGGCAAAAAAGTCTTGGTTATGGGTCTTGGCAGGTTCGGCGGAGGAATCGATGTTGTAAGATTCCTTCATAAGGCCGGTGCCGCAGTCACTGTCACTGATTTATCCTCAAAAGATAAATTGACAGAATCCATCAATCAGTTAAAAGATTGTCACCGAATCAATTTTCTCCTCGGAGGACATCAGAAAAGCGATTTTGAGAATGCCGATATAATAATAGCCAATCCCGCTGTCCCGCCAGGTAACGAATTTTTACAAATCGCCCGAAAAAATAAAAAACTCGTAACCTCGCAAATCGAAATCTTTTTTCAGCTCTGTCCTGCAAAAATCATCGGCATCACAGGCTCTAACGGCAAAAGCACAACTGCTGCCCTGACCGTACATCTTCTTAAAAATGTGAGCGACGAGCAACGAGCGACGAGCAACCACAATGTGTGGCTATCGGGTAATATCGGCAACCAGCCAATGTTGATGCTTTTAGATGATATAGAACCCGACGATTTGGTCGTCCTTGAGCTGTCGAGCTTTCAGCTCGAGCAGTTGGCTCAGATTAAAAAAGCGCCGCACGTCTCACTCTTAACAAATTTGACCCCAAACCATCTCGACCGTCACAAAACCTTTGAAAACTACTGCAGCGCAAAGGAAAATATCTTCAAATTCCAGAAGCTCGATGAAAACAATCCTGCTGTCTCGATTTTTAATGCGGAAGAAAAAAAAGCAAATCAATGGTTCGAAAAATACAATAATGTTCCCGGCAGAATTTGCCTGAAGTTTTCAGCAGATGATGTCACTGATGATATAAAAAATTGTTTCGAATTGCCCGGCCGGGCAAATCTTGCCAATCTCGCCGCCGCTGTGGCAATAGTAAAATATTTCGGCCTCGATGAAGAACAGATTAAAAAAACCTTGCCGGCTTTCAAGGCTCTGCCGCATCGCTTGCAGCTCGTTGCTGAAAAAAATGGCATCTGCTGGTACAACGATTCGAAGGCTACCACGCCCGAAAGCACAATTGTCGCACTTGAGTCTTTCGATAAGCCGATAATTCTTATCGCGGGTGGTTTCGATAAAAATATCGGCTTCGATTCTCTCGGCCTTGAAATCGCAAAAAGAGCAAAAGCCGCAATTCTTATCGGCCGGACCGCACCAAAAATCGCCTCCGCTATACGAGTATCGAGTATCGTGCATCAAGTAACGAAAATTTTATTCGTTGACTCTCTCGCCGATGCTGTTACTGCCGCCCGCAATCTTGCCGAGCGCGGTGACATCGTTCTTCTTTCCCCTGCCTGTGCCAGTTATGATATGTTCGAAAATTACGAGCATCGAGGCTACGAATTCTCCCGCCTGGTTACCGAATAAAAGTCAGCAATAGCGCGCAAATCCGCGCGGGGGGGTATTGAGAAAATCTGATTTTTTTGAAATTTTTTTTAATCCTTTAATCACAAGCACTTACATCAATTTCTCACTTCCGAAACAGCTCAAAATACGTCAAGATCGCGCGGGGGGCTCCAAGTATGGAGGGGCATTAGCCCCCGCGATTGTTTTCGACAGAAAATGCGGGGATTGGTTAGCCCCGCCATCGCCATGGCGGGGTCTGTTTTTCGTTTAGCCCCCAACTTTATGTTGGGGGTCTTTTTAGCCCCTGCACCGCAGGGGGTAAATAAGCTCAGGAGGCAGGGAAATCTTTGTCGAACAAAACCTGTAAAAATTGTATTTACCTCTTCAGGGCTCAAAACTGCCCTGATACTTTTATCTGCACAAATAAACATAACGAGCCAGGCCGCCTTTTCATCCTCAAAGAAGACCAACCCTGCAGAAACTATTCAACCGCTTTTGTCACTAATCGCCCGAAAATCCGCCAGCCCGCCGACCCGAATACTCGCTTCATTCCTCTTACTAAAGGCAGGTTCGCTATCGTTGACGCCGGCGATTACGATTGGTTAAATCAATATAAATGGCACGCATTCGTGAGACAAAAAAAATGGTTATATGCCGCTTGCCAGATCAAGAGAAAGAAAATTTTTATGCATAGGCTGATTATGAAACCTCCGCCTGATATGTTCATTGACCACATCGATGGTAACGGCCTGAATAATAAAAGAGAAAATCTGCGCATCTGCACACCGAGACAAAATGCTTATAATCGTAAAGGCAAGAGCCAAGGCTCAAAATATAAGGGAATCATGTGGAACAAAAGAACAAGAAAATGGGTTACTCAAATCAAACATTGTGACAAAGCAATGCAAATTGGCAGCTTCAATAACCAAATCGACGCCGCTAAAGCTTACGACAAAAAGGCAAAAGAGCTCTTCGGCGAGTTTGCATATCTTAACTTCCCCGACGATGTTTAGCCTCGCCGCTCGCGACGAGGGAATTTGTTATTGCCGATTGTTGCCAGGATTATCTTTTCTGCCGTCACATAGCGGCGTTTTAAACCTTATTAAAAGCAAACAACGGATGATAACGTAAAACTCATCGTTGTTGCTTGTCCGAGTCCTCTGGAGCGCATTTTTGGGCGTATTTCTTTAACTCACGAATCAAACGCCTTGCGTGTTTTTCCACCAATTTCCACTTCCATAAAGATGGTGACTTGAGTTCGGGATGTGTATCGAACCAATTATTGGCGCGTTTTTCAGTGTTTACTGCGAAGCGACACTTGACATTCGGCTCCTTCTTATAATCGAGTTGAAATTGAATAATGCCCCAACCTTTGATACAAAACCTGAAAGTATGACCGTCACATTTTTTTGGAACTAACTTTATTTTCTCTTTTTTGACAAAACCCTTAGATTCTGGATAATAGACTGAGAAATACAGAAATTTATCTTTTTTTAATATTGCTTCATTTATGTAACTCATCAAATCTTCCGCGCTGTCAAAGAAGATAATATCTTCATCATATTTGGAATATTCCTCTGAAACCTTAGGCTTACCGAGTACATAAATTGCATTGATGATTTTATTTACGTCGGTATTATTTATAATTTCTTCCCGTTGCATTCTTTTCCGCAAAATATTAACTATTCTCATTTACGAAAAATTATAGGTTCCATACATAAATAATCAACAAAAATCATAAATCTGCGTAAATCAGCGAAATCAGCGATTCAAATACCCTTCGTAATTCATTATTCCTTGTTGGATATTCGATATTCGTTTTCTTCGTGTTTCTTAGTGCCTTCGTGGACGAATAATAATCTACGACGAAAGTCTACTTTGACCTCCGTCTTTTTAACGTTTTTATCGAAGCTACTGTCATAGCCGTTATTTCGTTTATTTCTTCTATCATATACTGTAAAGTTTCTTTGGCAACTATTCCGCTTTCTATAAGCAGTTCCATCCAGTAAATCGATTCATCTGCTTCCTCTTCGACTATAAAGAGCTTAGATATTGTGTCGGCTACGGCTCTTCCTCTGCATGCAGCGCGATAATTGGCACCAGCTGAAGTTGCCGACCGTAAAAGCTGTTTACCAATTACCTCTGCCGTTTTATTTCTGGGCAGCTTTTCAGCCAGTTTAATAACATTGAGAGCAAGAGTTTTTGTCCGCTGCTTAAACATTTCTTCATTCATTTTTAGTCTCTTCTCCAATCCAAAATCCAAAATCCAAAATCTAAAATCTAAAATGGATTAATACAAAATTTATATAAAGAAGTCTTCCCCCGTCTCTTTCCGTCGGCAGCGAACTCTACTGCTTGGCAGACGCTTCCACCGAATAGCACCTTTTCGCGGACAGACCTCGACACAGCTTCCCTCCTGCCAGCACTCCTGCGGAAACAGAATCAAAGGAGGCTTGCCAGCCTCCGGATTAGGAGCGAATACATCGACCTGGCAAACCTCAACGCATTTATTACAGCCGTTACAAATATCAGGATTTATCTCCACGGGGAAGAAAGTCCTGTCACCAGGCACAACAAACGCAGTATCTTCTTTCATATTTATTTTCCTCCTTCATAATCCTCATTGTGCTTCTGGTAGTTTTCTGCAAGCTCTCCGTAATAGTCAAGACTCAATGAATCAGTCTCAACGCCGTCTTTGGCGAGCTTTATTGTAACGAACTTTTTCCACTCCTGTGGGTCGTCTTGCGGATAATCCAGCCGAACAAATTCCAGCTCCCGCGAGCTTGCCTTCCTCGACCTGCACGACTCAATAACAAGCTCGGCGTTGGTCATAATATTAATAACCTCCAGCGCCCGCATCAGCTCGTGCGGATTCCGCGCCGAAAGCTTTGCCCCTTCGCGCTGCCGCAGGTCTGCAAGCATCTTCAAACCCGTACCAAGCAATTCCTCGCTTTTGAACGCTCCGCAAAAGTTCTGCATAATCCTCGTGACAGCCGTGTTCAGCTCGCGCCAATCGACACCGCTGTCGCGCTCAGCCGGCGCATAGATGCGCCGCTTCTCTTCAGCAATCTGCTTCTCATCGACCTCTGCCGATTCCGTCTTTGCTGCGAACGCAGCAGCATGCCGACCTGCATAATGTCCGGTCGCTGCCGCGTGACCGAAGCAGTTCGACGCAAACAGCACATCACCTGCCGCAAACAGCCCCTCGATATTCGTCATCAGCTCCCAGTCGTTGACAACGCCTCCCGGCAGTCCGAAAAGCTGCCTCTCCTTCGGCAGAAACGTCCCCGACTTCCAGCCGTCCCCGTAGCTCTGGATGAGGTCTTTGGACGGCTCAAAGCCCGCCTCAGTATATGCCCTCAGCACCGGAATTTTCGTCTTGCCTTCTTCACCAACCATAAGTCCCCAGATGACCTTGCGCTCCATTTCAGGCAGGCTCGTCAAATCTGCGAAAAACGGCAGCTTATAGCCTTGCTTGAGAAGTTCATCTGCCGGCAGTGTGTCCGGCCCCTGCACATCGTAAACAGTAGAATTCGGTTCACCGCCTCCTTTGAGATACAGCTTCTGTCCCGGCGACGGCCGAAACCGCTCGGCAAAATTTTCAAGAATACGCCCGTCACGCTCAACCCACGGCAGCTCGCGACCTTGGGCATCGACCATATTCGCAGCATACCAGGTATTATGGTTATTGCCCGTGCTGTAGGGTGGGAAGCTTTTAAGGCCGGACCACTCAGCCTTAACCGATTTTTCCATCATCGTGAACTCAACGCCTGCCCGCCACGCCATTGCGTGACCGTCACCGCAGCACTGAAATGGGCGGAACTCGGAGATGCCGGGCACTTCTGCACTGAACAGCCAGAGCCGACTTGGCCGGGATGTGCACAGGATAACGGCCTTGGCCTTGAAGATAATGAACTTTCCCGTGCGAGTGTGAACTGCCGTCGCGCCGACGACCCGGCCGCTGCGCTTACTATTTTCGGTCAGCAATCCTGTTGCCATTACGCGGTCGAATATGCGAACACCGCAGCGGCGGCACTTACGAGCCATAGCCGGTTTGAAGGTCGAGCCCCAGACGCGAAGCGTAAAGCGGTTGAAATAATCGTAGGCGAAAAGCAGCTTCGTTTGCTCATCGCGGAAATCGGCTCCTTTGAACTGGTCTTGCGTGTCACGAATTTTGGCGCCCATCTTTTCGATATCGAGCAGGCGGTCGTATCCTTCCCGGCACTCGATGTAGTGCGAAATGCCGTTATTGTATCCGCCGAACGCCCGTATCATTGCTTCGGTCAATTCCTCGGGAGTGACTTTCGAGCAGGGATTCGTGGCAGCCGATTCCCAGTGGTCACAGCCGCTGCCCGCAGCTCCACTTGCAACGGTTGCACTTTTTTCGACAAGAACGACGCGTGTGCTTTTTTCGGCTGCGGCGATAGCGGCGAAGCAACCTGCGGCGCCGCCGCCCAGAACAAGAACGTCGGCCTCGACTGTTTCAGTCTTGTTCCATTCGATAGGATATGGCCATTTCATTTTTGCTGTGTTCATTTGTTGTTTATCCTTTTTAAGCTGTTGCTATTTTATAATATTTAACCGCGAGTTTCACGGATTATTTCAACACTAAGGCACCAAGGCACGAAGAAAAGAAATATTATCCGCAGATATCGCAGATTACCTAAGGCACAAGTGACGCAATGGAAAAATTCAACCACGAATTAACACGAAAAGAAACGAATTTATATAGCCACAGATTCCTCAAATTTCACGGATTTACACCGATTTACTTAGCTGACTTGGGTGTTCTCATAAAAATCTTCTAAAAAAGCGAGCTTTCAGCGAAGATTTTTATTCGACCACATAAGCAATTTCATTGCTTATATCTGTAAGTCAGCGAAGATGCTCGTAGTCCTTTTGTTTAAACAAAAGGACTACGAACCTTTTATAAAGTCAGCAAAAGAGGTTAGAGGACTTAAGACAGACCCTCCTTCGTTAAAACTACGGAGGGCAGGGGGCGGAGGACAGAGGGCGGAGAAATTTTAGGTCAGCGGGGATGTAGGGGAAATTGGCCACAGATTTTACTGATTTCAGGATAAGAATTAGCCACAAAGACATAAAGAAAAAATTAGACGCAGATTTATAAAGTAAGTAGCTAGTTTACCGGACTCTTCTCATCTTGAAGAAGAATAGTTCTTATCTCTTCTTTTGAGGCGGTGTTATAAAGCTGGTTTACTCGGAATTTTAGCATATCTTTCACCTTTCCAACTTTAAAACCACAGTGAAGAATGAGAAGTTTCTTCGCATATCGCTGCATCTCTGTGGAATCCAACATTATATCTACCCGTATAAAAAGCGAGTCATAGGAGGCATAAAGAAACAGGAGGTAAATAGCGGGCAAAATACTAATAGTAAGTATTGGTGGAAGAATGAAATCTATAAGTGTATCTAAGCGTTCGAATTTGTCGAAATCACAATAAATCTGGATTAAAGCATGAACAAACATTGCCATTCCGATGATAGCAAGTAAAGTGCCAAGAATTTTTTCAACTATTTTGTATTCTGTTTTAATGGTTGCATATGTATATACCGCAGTTAGAATCGCTATCGTTGGCACAAAAAATAATTCAACAAGTAGCTTAAACACGTATGTGTTCACAATGAATTCTAAAATAATGGTAAAAGCGACCAGTTCTTTTATGATTTTTCTGATTGGTTTTTCTGTTGTTTCATCGACTACACTTCTAAATGCGATAATTATCCCGGAGAAAATGAACCAGTAAATTGTTTCTTTGAGATTTGATAGACTCCAGATGTGGATATCCCTAAGGAGGAGAACAATCAAAAATGAATAGGTGAAAAGAAGTATGAACGGAATGATGATCTTCGGAGAAAAGAAGGTTTTCACCAGTTGAAAAGTCGAACGCCTTACTTCCTTTCGCGAGAATGCCCAACCGAAGAATACTGTTGTCCAGAGTGCAATGGCGATTTCTCGGTTGTTAAACAATTCCGTCATTCAATTTTCTTTAGCTCTATTTTTACGAATCCTAATAATGGGTCTTTGTATGATTCACCTTCTTTATTAACAGTTAAGGTGGCATTTTTTGCCTGAAATCCGACCTTATATTTATCCTCACCAGAGTCGTTCTTTTGTAAAACAATGCCAATATCCCGATCTCTTGTCGATGCCCACCCCCTTTGGGCCAGGGTATTTCGATCAATAGAAAACATTTCAAAATTCGAAAACTTTGAAAACTCCTTTTGGATTTCAATTACACCTTGGGCGTTATTGACTATTAGCTGATTTCCTTTTGTTGGCTTGAAAAAAGTATTTCTTGGAAATTCTATAGCTATTTCATATTTTGAGATATTGATGGTGTTTAACTCAATTTCATCTCTTTTTATTTCTTCTTTTTGATCAGGCAGATTCTTTTCGTAATAAAATCTTATCCTCTCAATGAATTCTTTTATAGAAAATTTTTCACCATCCTCAAAACAAATAAAACTCGTTTCTTCATTAACCTCTATAGTAATTTCCTTATCCTTTTGAATTTTCTCAAATGAAAACACGAGGCCGTTTGGGATTTTACATTTTATAGTTTGTATCAAAAATTCATAAGGTCGTTTAATACTGTTCGGATCGTTTATATTAGTATGGTCTGCAGTTAATTTACTAAGTTCAGTGTCAACATTCAGAACCATATGAGGTAA
>CAZMQF010000043.1:0-17569 GCA_964568365.1 uncultured Pirellulales bacterium
ACAGGCGGCTCACAACAGCCGGTATCATTGACATCAATCTCATCAATAAACCGCTCGTCACCGTCAAGGTCAGTCACTACCGAAAGTGGGACGGCTGTATTATTGCCGGCATCAAGGCAGGGTGAATATTCCGAAAGTCTCAGGTTGTCATCCTCCGTACCCAGTATGTTATCAATACCATTAAAATCAATAAAAAGCGGGTCTATATTAAGATTATGCTCTTGGAGCAACTGCTCATCCAGAGACTGAACACAGCAGTAATTTACATCGAGCAGTTCCGCGTAGACCTGGGCGTTCATATCCTGCACACCATCTACTGAATTTCCCCAGAGAATACTGTTGGTTAAAATTACCGAACTTTCCCCTACACCGGCAATTCCCCCGCTGTCACAGTCGGCTGTATTTCCGCTCAAAGTACAGTTTATAAGCTCGAGGTCACCGTCTTCATTGTATATCGCCCCGCCGCATTGGTTATTTGCAGTATTGCCACTGAACAAACAGTTAACCAGTGTCAAATCACTTTTAGTGCTATAAATTCCCCCGCCGTAGTTAAAAGCAATGTTGCCTAAAAAAGTGCAGTTTGTCAATTCGGTAACGCTGTACATACTATAAACCGCACCGCCACTTTTAAGAGAAAGATTATCAACGAAACTACAATCACTCAACAAACAAACAGAATCGTAAATACTCGCAACAGCAGAGCCGCCGTAAAAGGTCCATCCGCCTGACCTGATTTCATTTTCTCTGAAAATACAATCCTCCAGAACCGCTCTTCTGTTATTGATATTAAATACTGCACCGCCTAAATCCCTTGCAGAATTCGACTGAAAGTAACAACTCTTAATCTTCGGGCTGCTGCCGTCACATTTTATCGCGCCACCTTCGTATTGTGCATACCCGTTTGTAATCGTAAAGCCGTCGAGGATGCTGTTCTGGTTCTCGCCGTTTCGGAAATAAAAGCCCCGACGGTAGTGAGCTGAGCTGCCCTCGCAATCGATAATACAGTTTTCCGGTCCATTCTCGCTCCTGAGTGTAATCGCATAACCTCTAAAATCGATATCCCTGTTACCTGCTCCGGTATATAATCCGTCAGAGACGGTTACAATGTCACCATCCCACACACTGTCGATTGCCTCCTGAATTGTATTAAAATCTGCCGGCACAAAAACCTCCATTATCGGCAAAGTGGTAAAAGTATAACAGTCCCCGTAATTATCGTCGCGCGAACTATTGCCGGCGATATCATTAACATCTATTAAAAAATAATACTGCATTTCACTGTCAAGGCCATTTATTCTCACCGTATGGACAAAGCTCAAATTTGCATTGTCATCCGCTGCCATATAGGGCCCGCCGCAGGCCAGGCCATATTTTACACTTGCCGTTGTCTGCTCATCTGTTCCGAATTCAATAATCGCTCCACCTGAACCAATCCGTGTCACATTAACATCTGTAACAACAGGCGCAATACAATCAGAGGTGGCTGTATCAGTGACGGTCGCAGGATTGCCGCTGCCGTCATTACTATCAAAATATATCGCACCAAAAATATCAGAACCGGATAACTGCAAAATCCCGTCCTCTACATTCGGCTCACCGGCAGCCGGCCAAATTGACCCCACAAAAGCCCCCGGCTTTTCAGCCTCTTCAAAAAGGTTAACTGTTTCATAATCACCGGAATTTGTAACAATGCTGATTATATGAGAGCCTGTATACGCAAGGTCATAATCGCCTAACCTTATTCCGATTTCTCCTTCACAGGAATATATACTGCTGTCAAAACATACCCGTCCCTCGGAAGGCCGAGCGCTATTCAACGCGTTAAAAATGTTAATCCTTTTATCACTAAGACATATCCCATCATCAATTTCGTCCCCGGTTTGCACAATCAGCTCGTACACATCATCAACTGAGAGGGTAGGATTGGCCGACAGCAGAAGTCCGCACGCTGCCACAACATAAGGACAGGCCATTGATGTCCCTGAAGCAATGGAGGTAAAGCCGTCGTAGTCCGTACCTGTATACCTGTTTTCAGGCCGCAAAGACAAAATATCAACTCCCGGTGCCGCAACATCTACTAAATCACCATAATCCGAAAAAGGCGCTTTTTCGTCATTCGAATTGGTGGCAGCGACAGAGAGCACATTTTCACAAGCTGCAGGATATAAAATCGTATCCGAATTATCGTTACCTGCTGCTGCTACCACAATCACACCCTGGCTGTCGGCATAATCGATGGCACCTCGCAAAGTTTGCGACGCATAATCACCTCCCCAGCTATTTGATATAATCTCCGCCCCGTTTTCGACCGCGTAATAAAAGGCTGTTGCAGCGTCCTCGATATCTCCGTAACCATATCTATCGAGGAACTTAAGCGGCATTATCTTAGCGTTCCAGCAAATGCCCGTAATATCCAGGCTGTTGTTCGGGTCCGCTGCAATTATTCCTGCGCAATGAGTGCCATGACCGTTATCATCGTCAGGGTCACCGTCACCATTGAAAAAATCGTATCCGTATATATCATCGACATAACCATTGTCATCGTCGTCAACTCCTGTGCTGCCGTTTAACTCATCCTCATTAACCCATCTGTTGTTCTGCAGGTCTCTGTGGTTGTAATAAACTCCCGTATCAACCACTGCAATAATAACATCTGATAGACCGGTGCTCACACTCCAGGCCTGCGGAGCATCGATATCGCAGTCAGGCGTTCCGGGCGGGTGATTATAGCTGCCGCTTTCAGGATACATCTGGCCGGTGTTATTCAAAGACCACTGTAATGGAAAAAGCGGGTCATTGGGAACAACGTTAATCGATACAATATAATTCAGCTCTGCGTACTCGATATCAGGGTCTTCGTTGTATTCTGCCAATAAGTCTTCAAGCAATTGGCCGTTCTCCAACTCAATCTCAAGTTTATATATCCTGTCAAGGTTAACGGCCTTTGCTTCCAATTTTGCTCGCTTCAGCCTTCGAAGCCGCCTTTGTTGCAATATACTTAATGTTCCCGTTTGTCTTCTCTGCAGAGCTTCTAACTGCCGTCTATTCTCTTCAAATTCAGGAAAAAGCCTTTTAATCTTTTTAACCTTGAGCCTGTTCTTTTTTTGCTCAAAAGAACTGGTCAACCGAACCTGGTCAGGCTTTGTGCCCGCGAGCAATTCGCTCTTAAGCCGGTCGGCTGCCGGCTCTCTGAATTTAACAAGCAGCTCATTCGGAACGTATCGATACGGTGATAAAAAGGGTGTGCCTTGTGTAAGACTAACTGATTCAACTGATGAACCTGGGTGCTTAAGCTCTTTGGCTACCCCCGCCCCGAACAGAGTACAACTGATGCACAATGCGAAAAATACCTTCACCACTCGCCTGCCTGCCATCACTTACCTCTAACAATGAAAACCTAAAACTTCTCTGTTGTACTCAAAACATTACATAACTATAGCTTAAAAAACCTCATTATACACCAAAAAATCCCCTCAGGCAAGTAAATTCTGTCACCCTCACCGAATTTAGGCAATTCTGCAAGTAAACAAGACACCATCACTTAAATCAGCATAGTCTGTAAAAAAGCTCAAATAAGAAAATTAAAAAGTATGATATTATTTATTTATAGGACTGAAGCATCATACGAGATTACAAGACGAAATGTACGAGGGCATTTTCAGGATTTACAGGCTGATTTTTTAGCTTAGAACAAAAAATCGAAGATATGGTATAATTAAATCACAAGTAAGATATCGCTTTGAAAAACCTAACATTGTGAGTTATAATAATGGTAAAAAACAAGCGGGCAGCATCACAGAGCTTACATAGGAATAGCCAAAATGAATGTTCAGTGCGAGTTGTGTCCGAAAAGCTGTGTTATCGAGCCGGGACAGAGCGGTGATTGCCGGGTCAGAATCAATATCGACGGGGTTCTGCGGACGGTTGTTTACGGCTTTGCCTGCTCAACACATATCGACCCTGTAGAAAAAAAACCACTTTTTCACTTTCTGCCTGGCACTAATATACTTTCTCTTGCGACTGTCGGCTGCAATCTGCACTGCAAAAACTGCCAGAACTGGGAGATATCGCAGTGCAACCCTGAAGACAGCACCGCCTTTATGCTCGGTCCCGAAAAGGTTATCGAGCTCGCCCGGCGATATCGCTGCCCTTCGGTAGCATATACATATACCGACCCGGTTGTTTACTACGAATATACGCTCGAAACCGCAAAGCTTGCAAGAAACAGAAACATGCGCAATGTTCTTGTAACAGCCGGCTACATTAATGAACAGCCCTGGCGGCGGCTTTTAGAATACGTAGATGCAGCCAATATCGACCTCAAGGGAATAACCGACGAATTTTACCGCCGTGTATGCTCGGGAACACTAAAACCTGTACAAAATGCACTCGTAGCGGCCAAGGCAAGCGGCATACTCCTTGAGGTAACAAACCTGGTAATACCCACCCTGAATGACAAGCCGGAAGAGATACGACAGCTTGTCCGCTGGGTCAAAGAGAATCTCGGCAGTGACACACCTCTGCACTTTTCCGGTTTTTCTCCCCGATATCAGATGGTTCACCTTCCGCCAACCTCACTAAATACGCTTGAGATGGCTCGGGATATCGCTATAAGCGAAGGCCTGGAATACGTCTATATAGGCAATGTACATAGTAAAGAAGGTGAAAACACATATTGTCCCAATTGCGGCAAGCTGCTGATTGAACGCAACATATACACGATTCTACGCAACGAGCTTAAAGACGGGACGTGTCCTGCCTGCAACAGGAAGATATACGGAGTATGGAAATGACACGCAGAACGTTTTTTGCCAAACTGATAAAGACGACAGCAGCAATAATTGCCGGTAGCTGGCTGGTTGTCAAAAAGTCCTCGCCGCGAAGATTCATCACAGCTTTCAAATCCAGCAGGTACCCGGGCAGATTGAAAAATTTATCGAACATCGAAAAAAATAGTAAATGGAGTGGCTAATTATGAACAGAATATTAAAAATAATCAAGCCCAGCGGCCTGCCCTTTATAGTGCTTGCGCTTACAGCTTGTTTTATGATTGCTTTCGGTGAAGGATGTAAAAAGCAAACATCAGCCGAAGTTAAAACAGAAACAAAACAAACAGATGAAACAGAGCAGGAAGAAATACAAAAATCCGAGGAACCCGTAAAAGTTGTAATTAAATCTGGAATTTCAGGCTCGTGGTATCCGGACGATGCAAAAATTTTAACCGAGCAACTCGGGCAGATTTTCCAAAAAGCCGAAACGAAGCCAACAGACAATGTGATTGCACTAATCCTTCCGCACGCAGGATATCAATATTCAGGACAGACGGCAGCGGCAGCTCTTAAAACAACAAACAAAGAGTATAAAAGAATAATTGTAATAGGCCCGAGCCACCGGACGCCAATAGGGGGCCTGTTAAGTGTACCGAAGGCGACACACTATCAAACACCACTCGGGCAAACACCTCTGGATGTCGAATTTATAAATAATCTTCTCGAACACCCGATATTTCAAAATATACAAAGGGCGCACGGAAGCCCATTGGAAAACGGTGTACAGATAGAGATTCCGCTGCTGCAATATAAATTTCAAGATTTCTTGCTTGTACCGATTCTGACCGGCCAGTGTTCAAAGGATACAATCAAAAAGGCAGCTTCCATCCTGAAAACGATGATTGATGAAGATACTCTGGTAATAGCAAGCTCGGACTTCACGCATTACGGGTGGTCACACGGTTACGTACCCTTTAGGGAGAACGTGCCGGAAAATATAAAAGAGCTCGATATGGGAGCCTTTGAGCATATCGCAAAGCTCGACAGTAAAGGCTTTCTTGAATACAGATACAAAACCGGAGCAACGATATGCGGCTTCGTGCCAATTGCCATACTTCTCGATATGCTGGACAAAGACACCAAAGTCGAACTCGTCAAATACACAACTTCAGGCCAATTATTGGGGGATTTCAGCAATTCGGTAAGCTATCTTTCGGCTGCATTTAGCGGCAAATGGAAAAAAGGCCCGCAGATTGAGCCTTCGGTAACTGAAGACAGGCTCGGCGAGGATGAAAAAGAAATACTTCTGGCTTTGGCTCGAAAGACAATAGTTTATTATCTCGAAAACAAAAAGATACCCGAGCCGGCGGATTTGGGCATCACAATAACCGAATCTCTGAAGGAGCACCGTGCGGCATTTGTAACATTAACGAAAAACTCTATGCTCCGAGGCTGCATCGGTGACATTTTTCCAAGGCAGCCTTTATACCAATCGGTCATCGCCAATGCAATTAATGCCAGTGTGCGAGATTTGCGATTTGCTCCTGTCAGGATATCAGAATGTAATGACATTACGATTGAAATTTCGGCGTTAACGGTACCCAGACCAGTCGCGTCGGCAGAGGATATCAGAATCGGCACAGACGGAGTTGTGCTCGGCAAGAACGGCAAAACAGCGGTATTTCTGCCACAGGTTGCACCCGAGCAGGGCTGGGGACTGCAAGAAACACTGAGCCAACTGTCACTGAAAGCAGGCTTACCAGCCGATGCCTGGAAGGAAGGTGCCGAATTTTTAGTATTTCAGGCTGAGGTTTTCGGTGAAGAATAATGAGATTTGCCCGCAGATTTCTTATTTTCAGCTACGGTCTTTTTACCATCGCCGCACAAACACTGCTCTTTCGCGAATTTTTGACCAGCTTCGAAGGTAATGACATCAGCGTTGGAATATTTTTTGCATCGTGGTTCTTATGGGTCGGGCTGTCGGCGATTGTAGTTTACCGGCTCCGGGCTTTCACCGAGATCCTGGTGCGCAGAATCGAATTTTTATTTCTATGCTATCTGCCGGCATTCTTCCTGCAATCGGTATTAATTATCCAGGCACGCCAGATTGCAGGTGCTGAACATTTTGCATTACTACCGATGCGGACGATAGTGCTTCTTTCAATAATCGTCAACGCACCGGTAAGCATTATCACGGGCATTTTATTTCCCACAGCCTGTCGCTGGGTCCGCCGGGACGAGGAGATGGCTGTTTCACGAGTATATATTCTCGAAGCTGCAGGCAGCTTTGCCGGCGGGCTTGGGACAACCTTACTTTTGGCTTTCGGAGCAGGTTCTGTAAGACTCTCTTTTATTATCGCATTTATCGTCTCGCTTTCGGCAGCTTTAGTTCAGCTCGCCAAAATAAGAGAGCAGCTTCCACATACAAGCGAATCCCAAAGATTTAAACGTTTATGGATTGGCCGTTTCGCCGCTCAGATGTTTGTATTTTCTCTGCCGGTGGTTTTGATCCTGGGTCTGGTTAACGGTGTCGACAAAAGTATCAGCCGACATATTCGCTCATTGAAATGGACTCTGCCGGTGTCAAAACAAAGCCCTGTCGGCTCTTTCTATACCGCACAAGCGGAATATCTTTACGGCAGTTATGCCGGCCAATGGATAGTGTATCAGCAGGGCAGCTTTATAGAATCGCTGCCGGAGCAAAGCAATACCGGCAAAATAGCAGCTATTTCCTTATGCCAGAGACCTGACGCCGAAAGAATCCTGGTCATCGGCTCTGGATTAGGCCTCTGTCAACAATTTCTCAAGCTCGAACATCTTGAAAAAGTAACGTGGGCGCACAACGATAATGAGTACATCCGTAAAATTAACAAGGTCTTACCACCTGAGCTCAAAGTAACCGATAAAAGACTTGAACCACTCTCCAGTGACATCCGTACATTTCTTGCGAGTAAAAGACGAGCCTTCGACATTATAATTGTAAACCTGCCGGACGCCACAAGCTCAGCACTGAACAGATATTTCACAGAGCAGTTTTACCGGCAGGTCAAAGGGTCGCTAAGAGCCAACGGTGTTTTTACGATTCGCATCTCCGGCGGTGAAAATATTATGGGCACAGAACTCATCAGCCTTGGCGCCTCAACGAAACTTACCCTTCAAAAAGTATTTTCTAATCTTGAACTTGCCCCGGGAGAAGATACGTGGTTTATAGCATCCGATGCCGAAGATATAACCGGCGAGCCCGGCACGTTAAAGGACAGATTTTCGAGGATACAAGGGGCAGCAGAAATTCTGCCGCCTGATGCGCTATTTTCGCTTTATCTGCCGGAGCGGGCAGAGAAGGCAATGGCAGCATACGACAAGGCTGATTTACCGCAGCGGCTTCTGATTAACCAGGATTCAAGACCGCTGACACATTTATACAGTCTGCTGCTAACAGCAAAACAGTCAGGCGCAACATTAACAAAATTTGTCAGGTATCTTGCTTTAGCCGGTCCCCTGGTTTTTTTTGTTCCAATTCTTGTTTTGATGGCGTTGCGCACTTTATATATTTTTAATGCCCGCGGGAAAAATGAAATTCAAAAACAACACAGACCGAGTTTCGACAGCACATTTCTGGCATTTAGTGCAGGCCTCATGGGAATTGGAGTTGTCATTGTCCTGATGTACCTTTATCAAACTCGGTTCGGCTCGCTATATTTGCACATCGGCGTTATCTCTTCTGTTTTTATGCTCGGGATGACTGCCGGCGCGGCATCTGTCAGAAACCTGCTGTCAAAAGCCAAAACATATCAAACGGAATCAATATTAATTGCTGTGATATCCATTCACACATTACTTCTGGCTGTAATTGCCTACTGGCCTTTCACACAGTACAGGCTCGGAGCTGGCGCTACAAGCAGCATATTCGAGCCGATGCACCTGATTTTCGCAGTCGCATTTTTACTTTGCGGTCTTTGCGCCGGCTGTTATTTTCCTATTGCAGCAAGAAAACTTGCTGATGCGGATTTCGAGACCGGCCAGGCCGGCAGTAAGCTCGAAACCGCTGACCATCTCGGAGCCTGTGCTGGAGGACTGTTTACAAGTCTTTTACTTGTACCTGTGCTTGGGACTAAGCCGACGGTGTTCATATTCATCCTGCTTTTGCTGGCCAATATTCCTGCTGCCGTTATGAAGATATATAAGCCGGAAATTATTTATCGGCGGGCTAAAACTGCATACCTGCTGCGAACAATCGGCTACTTTTTATTCGGTATCGGGATATCTGTTGTTATATGCTCGAACATTATCACAATGACAGGTTTGTCAACAAAAACTTTTCTACAATACGAGACGCAAGTTTTGGCGGGACAATTACAGGTCAAACCGATGTCGAAAACTGTTGGTGACAAAACTATCGACTACTTTGATGTCTATGAAAGCACAGATAAACTTAAAGGATACATTTTCAACTCCAGCCAAATTGCCGATGACGTGCGCGGCTACGGCGGTAAGATAAATCTCGCTGTTTATACCGACACAACAGGAAAACTGATTGACTTTCAAATTCTCAGCAGTAATGAGACACCGCAATATCTCGAGCTCGTTATGGCAAATAAGGAGCTTTTAAAGGACCGACAATTGCCTGCCGCTGAGCCGTTCGCCGGTATCAACGTCATAACAGGTGCTACCATCAGTTACAAGGCTATAACTTCAGCACTGCAATTATCAACGAACAGATTCTTTGATAAGGTTATCGCCAAAGAGCCACAAACCGCTGCCAGAGAAAAAATCACCCAGCTTGCTCCTGACAAAGCAGGCATATATCTTATCATTGCATTTATTCTCAGCCTGATTGTAATCTATTTCGGAGGGTTCTGGAGCAGATTTTTCGTTTTGTGCTTCAACCTCGTAGCAGGAGGTTTACTACTAAACTGCCAGTATTCGAGCTGGCAGGCTACAACATTATTATCGATAAAGCTACCCGCGCCGGGCTTGTCCGGAGCATTTCTGCTTGCCGTAGGAATACCGGCTGTTGCGCTAATTTTCGGCAACATTTATTGTGGATACCTCTGCCCATTCGGAGCATTGCAAGAGCTTATCGGCTATCTAAGACCAAAAAAATTGAGACCTTTAATACCGGCAGAAACACTCCGGACGGCCTCCTTTTTCAAATATATAATTCTTTTTATCATTATCACAGCCTTCTTTATCTCTCGCAAACAGGATATGCTCAAAACGGATGTGCTCATCGGTATATTCTCCGCTCAGGGCGGAATCTTACTTCTTGTGATTTCCATTATAGCTATTGCAGGAGCATTCTTTTATACACGCTTCTGGTGTCGTTATTTGTGTCCAGCCGGTGCTTTTCTTGCACTGCTCAACAGAGCAGCAATATTAAAGAAATACCTGCCGGCAAAAAGATACGGCAGATGCGATTTCGGCCTTACCGCCGCAGAACACTCCGACTGCATACATTGTGACAGATGCCGCTATGTAATTAACGCACCAAGAGAAAAAGAATCTTCCACTGACGCTGACTCAATAAATCAGCCCCTGGCCCGTTATTTCCTGCCTATCGTGGCCGCCGCAACGATATTTTTGTCAGCTGCTACAATAAAAATAGCTTTGCAAAATATTCCCAAAAGCTACAGTCCGCCAAAAACAACAATCTCAGCAGGCATAGGCCGGGCCAGGGATGTGGACATAGAGCAAATTCGGAAAATGATAAAAGAAAATAAACTGTCAGACAAAGAAGCTGAATACTACAGAAAAATTGAATGAAGCTCAAAGACAGCTTTGTTAAAAAAATACTAACAACGAAAATAACTAATCAGCCACATAATTAGAGTGAGGATAACGGAGATAATGACACAGCTTGCCAGCGGAAAGTAAAATTTCCAGTTTTTAGAGCCAAACTCCAGGTCGCCGGGCAATCTAAACGAGCCAAATCGTCCCAGTATTAATACAAGGCTGCCAACGAGAACAATAAATAGCCCGGCAATAATTAACCACTTACCGAATTGTTGCGGCCCAAAATCCACAGGCATTTACGAAACCACCAAATATTCGAATCCGCATAAAATCATACCGGCTGAGAAACAATCAAATCCCCAATTATTATAGTGCAGTATTTTATTTAGAGATACAAGAAATCTTAAGAAGTATAAAAAACCGGCGTTCGGAACAACCCACATACACAACACTCACATCCGAAGCCCGGCTTATGATGACTAAATATTTCAAAAAAAAGACACAGGTGAAAAACACTATAAAGTGTATTATCAACTGTGCCTTCGGCTTGCAGGCCTAAAATCCTGCACGACAAGGCAGCCAAAACGCGCATGCGCGCCCCCCATCTTACTTCCAAACACATATTATTTATCGGAATATTTAACTGCTTTTATTAACCTTTCTTCGTTTTTCGACCATATCCTCGAGTTTTTTCCGCATCTTTCCCAATTCTTTCGATTTGAAAGCAGTCTTTGTCTTTTCAAGGACTTCTATTGTTTCATCAACAACATTATCAAGCTCGGCGAGCTTGGGGCAATTCAATAAATGGCATACGGGCGAGTCCGCATTCTCGGAGGCTGTTTCCAGAGATACATTTCTTATATCAGTCAAAGCACTGTTAATATTTGCACATGTTAAATCAATAAACTCCCTGGCAGACGCAGAAAACAAATTTGTACTGCCGCTTTTTAAGACCTCTTCCAGGTTACCCAGGCCCTGCTGCCAATATTGAAGACGCTTTTTCGCACTTACCACAGCCCTGTATAACCGTGTTTTCACAACAGCTTTTTTAACGTGCTCCAACAGCTCCTTAAAATTAAGAGGTTTTACAAGATACGCGGCCACCGGTAATTGTATAGCCTTTATTGCAGAGCTTTGGGAAGGATATCCTGTAACAAGAATAGCCGACATACCTTCGGCAAGTCTGGGTAAATCCCGAATCAATTCTAGGCCTGGATTGCCGGGCATTTTGATATCGGCAATAAGAAGGTCGTATTCATTGTGTTTTAATTTCTCGACTCCAGTCTCGGAGTCCGGCACACAATCGCAGTAATACCCTTCTTTTCGCAACAAATCTGCAGTTGACTGCAAAAATGTTTTTTCATCATCGGCAATTAGTATTCTTCCCGATTCACCCATTTTCAGACTCCGCATTCTTGTTCTTAAGAGGAATATTAATTGTGAAAGTAGTTCCCTTTCCTACCCGGCTTTGAACAATTACTTCTCCGCCTATTGCATCGACGATATTCTTACAGACCGAAAGTCCCAATCCAAGGCCTCTTTCGGCATCATCGCGCTTACTCGTAAAAAAAGGCTCAAAAATCTTTTCCCGTATGTCTTCTGCAATACCAGTCCCGCTGTCAATAACTTTCATACTTAAGACATCTTCGCAAATTCCCGCTGTTACCTTAACTATACTATGAGAGTGCGAGGCTTCTATTGCATTCTGGATAATATTAAACAATACCTGTCTTAACAAACCATCAGGTAATCTTACAACAATACCATCATCAATGTCAATGCTGATATTGACTTTATGCTCTTCGCTTGCAACTTTCAGCAAAGCAACTACGTCCGCCACAGCCTCACGAAGATGAAAATCTCGCTGTTGTGCCTGCACAGGCCTGTATAAATCATACATCCGGCGGACTATATCGCTGACCCGCAAAATCTCTTTTTCAATCAAACCTACATATTTATAATAAGGATGACTATCAGGTATAGAATCCTTTATTAGAAGAAATGAGTTTTTAATACCGGCCAGAGGATTATTAATCTCGTGTGCTATCCTCGCTGCGAGTCTGCCGACTGCTGCGATTTTTTCACTCTCATGAAGCATCTCTTCCTTACGCTTGCGCTCGGCAATCTCCGATTCCAGTTGCCTGTTTGCCTTTAACAATTGAGCGGTTCTTTCTTCAACTCTTTTTTCCAGCTCATCGTGTGCCTTTTGCAGCTCCTGCTCGGCCCGCTTGCGTTCGGTAATATCCTCATATGTTCCAAGGATACCTACGACGTTGCCCTCCGTATCTCGCAGCGGCACCTTGTTGGTCTTAGCCCATGCGTGGGTGCCGTCAGCTCGGAGATAAGGCTCGATAATGTCGTACTCGGGAATACCTGATTCCATAATCCTCCTATCGTATTCCCGAAACGAATCTGCCTGCTTTCTTTTCCATGGAAGATCGTAGTCGCTTTTTCCGACGACCTCTTCCGAAGACTTCAGTCCTACCGCCCCCAGAAAGGTACGGTTGCAGCCGAGGTAAATCGAATCACGATCTTTCCAAAAAACTGCAGCCGGGATTGAGTCCAATACAGTCTGCAGCATATTCCGTGAATCACGCAGTTTTTCCTCTGCCTGCTTGCGCTCGGTGATGTCATTGGCAAGTCCAAGCAACGCCTCTGGTGAGCCGGCCGAATCCAACATAACAATTGAGAAACCCTCTGCCGGAAAAGTGCTACCATCTTCTCTCGACATTATATACTCAACAGGCCCTATTATGGTCTTTTTCTCTTTTATCGTTCTTTCTATTGTGCTAAACAAGAGCGGTCTCTGCTCAGGGGGAAAGAACTCTGAAATGTTTCTGCCTACCTGAGCCTCCGGCCCTTCCTTGGTAGCATGAAATTTTACGAACTGCTGGTTGCACTCCAGTACATTGCCTTCCAGGTCTAAAAGAACCTTAGAAAATGGTGACAGCTCAAACATAGATCTGAATTTTTCTTCACTCTCTCGCAAATGTTGATTAGCAGCTTTTAGCTGCTGGCTCGCAGCTCTTAGTTGTTGCTCTTCCACTTTTAGTTGTTGATTTGCTGCTCCAAGCTGCTGATTGGCTGCTCGTAACTGCTGCTCACTTGCTGCCAGTTGTTGATTGGTTGCCTGCAATTGCTGATTGATACGGCTTAATTGCTCACTTTCAGCAGGCTTGTTCTCAAAATGACTGTCACCTTTTTCATCCATTTCGGCGCCTCCCTAACAAATTACAGCATTTACTTTTTAGGCCCCCTTCCGACTCCAAGAAGATTTTTGTAGTGACATATAATACAAAAATAAAAAAAGGCCGGCCATTATAAGCCGGCCTTCTTCTTAATATGTAAAAAAATCTCATCTATTTAGAAACTATACTTTACCGTCAGGCTGACCCAGGTCTCATCTTTATCATCGTTGACCGAATCATCGAAAGTAATCTGGTGATAAACACCCGGAGTGAAGGCAAGGCTGTTTCCAAGGTCAAAATCCGTTGAAATACCCAATACCATATTTGACCAGTCATGGTCAACATTACCACCTCCGGGATGAACCCCATCATTGTAAACAAACTCGGAGTGAAGATTGAAAACCCGCTCCTGTCCTTCCATTATGGGGCAGGAAGTTTTCAGGGCATAATCAAGCATAAATATATGAGCAAAACCTGATGCCGACCCCCCGGACGGTGAAGCTGCTCCAACAAGAGTTCCGCTGTTCGAAGGCCAAAGTTTAACAAGAACGTAAGTCGGTACAAGTCCCTCTACAGGTAATATGTTCGGAAATGAAAATATGCCGTGTACTTCCTGAAGGTCTATGCTGCTTGTTGTATGACTACTCGAATCGGGATAGTTATAGTATCTGTAGCCAAACATATAATCGGTTGCATACGGCTGATCGTCAAATAAACGATTGTGGTAATAGATAGTATAATCCCATCTCTCACTGTCTTCATATCCGCTCGAATTGGCCCTGTGGGCTGTTATATTCATCCCAAAACCGGTTCCAAACAAATCGAGGTCGATAAAAGGATGAATTGCACTTTTGTCCCCATAGATGTCGAAGCCACGCCAGATATATTTGCTGTCATAGGTAACACCGACGGAGCCGTGCAGCTCTTCCGCAAGAGCCGACACAAAACCGCCTGTACAAATTAAAATCAAAACGCTCAACAAAATAACTTTTTTCATATTCAGCTCTCCTTAAAAATTCATACTAAATATTCCGCTCTATTTAAACACAAAATTAATACCTTAAAACTCCCCCCCAGATTGCTGAAAGTGTAACAGGGTGCGAAGATAAGTCAAACAAAAAAAATTTGATTTTTTTTATAATTTTTTAGTATGATGACTTCCTACCCTGCAAAATACCGTTAAAAGCTGTATCTAACAGCCGTATAAATATTCGTATTATTCTCGAACTGGCCAAAAAAAGTGTGTGGATAATCGCCAAAAAATATATTAGCCCCGGCTTCAACGGCCAGATTATCACTGACCTTGTAGTGAACGTTCGGCCTGGTATGAACATCTTTATCCGCCGGTGAAAAGTAAGTAAATACAGAAAAGCGAAGATTCTGATTTAACAGAAGCTTTGTTAAACGCAGCGTCAGAAGCCCCCTGTACTGGTCCCTTGCAGGCCCGGAGACAAGATTTGCCTTGTACCGGCTGTAATTCAGCATCTGCTCGACATAATATTGAATACCGGCCGTGAAATCTTTGCCGACTTCCTGACTATAACCGGCAAGATACCTTAATTCGGAGTTATTAACGAGAGGATTTTTCCCGCTCCGGTCATCTTCGGACTGATAATAGCCGAATTCAAGATTGCCGATTCCTCTGCCGACGGCACCTCGAACACTGGCACCATAGACATTAAGTTCTGGAAAAATCGCCAGACCAGCCGAATTTTGCCCGCCCGGTGACTTCCAGAATCCGCGATAAGCATACAGAGCCAGCTCATAATTACTAATGTTCTTATAAACTCTCGCGGCAATCTCGGAATCCCTTATCCACCGGTTCGGCCTGTCGGTATGAACTTTTACATCCTGGCCGGCAATTCTGCCTAATGTCAAGTTCCAGTACGAAAGCCTTTCGCCTCTTATGAAATTATCAGGGTCAAACTGTGGAGTATAAACAATATCGAGATTGGCAAAGTCACTGAATAAGCTGACCTTAACGGCATCGGATGGAGCCTTCAAATACTCATCATCCCTTCCAATGAAAAACGACTGCCAATCCTTGGGGAAAAGGTCATTTATAAAAATCAAATCACCGGTGCCCCAGGTCAGAACCTGCCGGCCGACTTTCAAGTCCATAAAGTCAAACGGCCTTGCAAACAGCCACGCTTCGCGGAGCTGAAAATCAGCCTGTTCTTCCACCATGTCACCGAAAATATCACCTTTAACCTTCAAATCACCCCAGTCTAAATATGATGCCAAATCTATCTGCAGCCGATTCTCCATAATCGACATATCTTTTTCTTGCTTTTCTTTCCTGAGCCGGTACCCCGCCCGCATCTCATAAAACCCGTGAACCTCTATATTTGAAAACAGCGAATCTGAATCGTTTGCCTTATCCTCCTCCGCCATAACAGGTAAGTAAATAAATAAACAAATCGTCAAACTAACGAATAACTTAGTGCTCATTGTGCAATATCTTAAAATTATAGGTAAACCACCTTCGACGGAAAGACTATTTTAGCTACAGAGGCCACTAATAAACTTAAAGCCCAACAACTTCCCCGATAAGTCTTTCTTGAAATAGTTCTATTTCTCTCTTTGCAACAGGAAAGGTTACGCCTTCAATTAAACAGTCTTCTTCATCTTTCAATTTTAATGCCACTTCAAATAACATTTCAATATAAATTGAGTAAGCCTCAGAGTATCTACTAAACCAGTCTTCTTTACCTACATCTTCAAAATATTTGAATTGCAATAGACGTAAAATACAACTTTTAGCTTCACTCCAAATAAAGAGCACGCTTGTAGTCTCATCGGAATTCACAATTTCCGCACTGTCTAAATATTTGTTGAAAGCTTCATATAATTCTTTTCTACGGTCAGCAAATTTCTCTAAGAAAAACGTTCGATTTAGAAGGTTCGAATGTATTGTGCGTATAAGCTCCTTACGCATTCTTACAATTGGATTGTCACTTTGAACTATTTCTAAAACTTTCTCAATCATATGTTTTCTGAAGTTATTTATTTCTCGTGAGCCTTTTTCTCTGATAATGTCAAAGCAATGACTTCCTGTCATTTCTTGAATTTTTTGGCGGGCATCATTATCGCTATCGCTCTCTAAAAGGTCGGAAAGAAGACTGCTGCAATGAAGCAACACACTGTTTGCAAACGAGCGTTTTCTCAAACGAATCATAAGATTTTTGAACATTTATCAAACACCTATATCGATCCAAGCGGTTATTGAAAAGTTTTTGGGTTTTTTACTTTTTCTTGCAGTCATTGGTTTTACAAAACCACCATCACCGTATTACTTGGCTGTCCTTCTTCGCCCCTGCCACTAACAAAAGCACATCATATTTTCCGAATTTATCTACCGCATCCTGTTATGCACTTTCTATCATCCCGGCATCAACAAATGAGCGATTCAACAAATCAGATAGATTCAGCCTTGAAGCCCAATACTTGAGGTATTCTATATCCAGCTTATCTGCCTGAACTTTCAAGACGCCCAGGATATCTTTCCACTGCTGCTCTGATATCCCACCGCCTTTCTGATACCATTGCAGTTTGTTGAGTATAATGTCTTCTGGCGAAGATAGATAGAACTTGCGAGAGCTTTCTTCATCCAAAGTGTCAGGTTGACGTCTGGCGAATGCCTCAGAATCATACGGTTGATCCTTTACAATGAAAACGTCGATTTTGAGCATAGTCTCAAGATGAATCAGGTTAAATGAAGTTCTTCTATGAATCGCATCCCTTATCATATCAGCGTCGATGTAGTAATCTTTTTCAAGAGCTTTTACCAAATTATCAGCCTGGTGTATTTCTACGTTGGCAACTAAATCAACATCCATTGTCGCACGAGCTATGCCATAGGCAGAACTTGCCAAAGAG
>CAZMQF010000044.1:0-17508 GCA_964568365.1 uncultured Pirellulales bacterium
TCTTTTTGCCTTGTTGTCGATTTTGCTGTCTTCAGTGACTATTATTGTGAGGATGTCACCTATATTTCTTGCGACGTCATCGGCATATAAATTTTTCATATTGTTGTTTCTTCTTGCCCAGATGGAGCCGGCTTTTATGGTGGTTGTCGAGGTCAGGAACAGGGCTGTTATTAAGATTGTTGAAAATAGTTTTTTATTCATTTTTGCTCCTTTTAAAAGAGAGGTTCGACGGTTCCATCGTCATTTATTTTTGCGATGATTGTTCGTTTAGAGTCCACGTTACGTACTTTTATGAATTGGCCGGCAGAGCCTTTTTCGAGGGCTTGTCCGGCGGCAGTTATTGCAAGTGATGGACTTTCGATTTTGATAATGACATTTTGGTTTCGATTGACGAGAATCTGTTTCGGGCGGGGCTTTGCCATATTCGAGTCGATAACAGTATTTGCGGGCAGGTTTCGTTTTGCGATAAGTCCGTAAGTAGGGGTCCATCCGGCAGGCTCGGGCTCGTTTGAAATAGATTTTACGATTTTCACATTTTCTGCGGTTATAGCAGTTCCGGCTTTTATTTCAGTCAGTGTAACTGCTGTGCGAGTCAGGTATTTCGGCTGGAAAGTGACAAGACGTTTTTCAATTTCCCTGCTGTCAGAGAGCAGCAGGACTTCAACCCTGGCCTGATTTGCCCGGCTATTCGGGAGCAGATTTGTTGAGAGTTTGATGTTGTTACAGTCGGCAGGTGCGATAAAGTCGGCAGGTATCTGCAGGGGGCTAAAGCGGCAGGCGGAGGCATATTCGGGATTGTTTTTCAGAAAAGATTTTGCGAGGTTAATAATTTCAGTTCCTGCGATTTTGTGCTCTTTCTGTGTTACGATTATTTTCTCAGCGCCGATTAAGTTTACTTTAGCGGGCTTAATGTTACTGCAGGCAAGTCTGCTGAGGATAGTTTTTCTGTCGATAATAATTTTCTGGCCTGGTATAGAGAATTTGGCAAGGGTGATATCATTTGCCTTTTCAGCAAAGAGCTGGTCTGCTCTGATTATGCTTACGCTGCCGAGCGTTATGATATCGTTTTCGATTGTAATCCGTCTCGGCAGATAGATTTTTAATGCCGGATTTTTTTCTGCAGAGTCAGCCCCGGCGCATAGCGGCAGGAGCAAGATTGTTATTAAGACTGCGTTTGCTATTTTACCGTTCATATTATTTCCTATCCGACAATGGAATTTGCGGTTCTGAGCATATCATCGCCTGCTTTTATGGCCCTGGAGTTGATTTCATAGGCTCTTTGAGCGGTGATGAGGTTTACAAGCTCAGTGACCATCTGGACGTTTGATTTTTCGAGGAAACCCGACTGTATGGCGCCCATTCCGTTTTCACCGGGTGTTCCTGTAATAGGTGTTCCGCTTGCATCAGTTTCTGTGAGCAGGTTATCTCCTTCGCTTGACAGGCCGGAAGGATTCGAGAACCTTGCCAGCTGGATTGTGCCGACCACCGATATATTTCCGGACGAGTCGGTGACATTCACGGTTCCGTCCTTTCCTATGTCAACAGTTATTGCATCGGTGGGGATTGTAATAGCCGGCTCGAAGGGGTATCCGGTAGTTGTGACCAGGTTTCCATCGGCGTTTGTCTGGAGGGCACCATCTCTGGTGTATCTTATGTCGCCGTTCGGCAGAGTTACCTGCAGGAAGCCTTCGCCCATAATTGCGATGTCGAGGTTTCTGCCGGTGTTTTGCAGCTCGCCCGGCGTATAGACTCTTATGGTGGCCGCGGCTCGGACACCGCTACCCACTTCGAGTCCTCCGGGTGTTTTTATACCTGAAGCCACTTCGGTGCCCATTTGAGTCATTTTGACATAAAACAGGTCCTGAAAGTTAATCTGGCTTCTTTTGAAGCCTGTGGTGTTGATGTTTGCGAGATTGTTTGCAATTACATCGACCATCATCTGCTGAGCACTCATACCCGTGGCTGCAGTTGAAAATGCCCTTAACATAAAAATATCTCCTAATTTTAATTGTTACAAATTTAGTTTTAACATTATTTAAGGTTCTTAACCCATAGCTACGCTTATCATACTGTTTGAGGCCTGGCTTTGAACCGAGAGCAGCTTCATATTTGCTTCGTAAAGTCTTGTAACCAGCATCATATCGACAAGCTCTTCGATTATTTGCACGTTCGACGCTTCCTGAAATCCCTGTTTTACAACGATGTTCTCAGCATCGGTTGGTTGGATGTCAGGGTCTGGCATATAGAAGCAGTTTAGGCCGGCCTGCAAAAGGCTGCTCTGATTTTGTCCGAAATCGACAAGCCTGAACTTTCCGATTGAAACCGAGCCTGCGGAGATGGAGCCGTCGGCTGAGACGTGCAGCTGAGAAGGGGCAACGGTTTTCGGTATTGTGATGGTTCCGTTCTGTCCGGCGACGATTCTTCCTTCGGAATCAGTTAATTGCCCGTTCGAGTTTATCTGGAAGATACCATTGCGAGTATAAAGCGGACCATCGGTTGTCTCAATTACAAAGAATCCACTGCCGTTTAGGGCAAGGTCAAGGGATCGACCGGTCTGAATGATATGGGCCTGGGAGAAGTCGAGGACGGAGTTCAATTCGGTATTTGTTTCAAAATCTATATCCTCGGCGGACTGGCCGGCTTTGAGGACATTAGTAAAAGCATTGCATCTTCTTTTATATCCCGTGGTGCTTACATTAGCCAGATTATGTGCAATGATGCCGAATTCCTTTGTGAGCGAATCAATGCTTGAAGAGACCTGTTCTGTAATTTCTGTCATTTTTTAAGCATCCTGTGTTATGTTCGATTGTTGGTTTTCTTCGTTTGTATTTGTATTGTTTATGTTATCGTTTTTTTCCTGCAGCTCTTTGGTGGGAGCGGTGTTTGTGGCGTGTACCAGCTCTTCGATATGCTCATCGCTCATGCCAAACATCTCAGCAGCTAAAAATTTACCATCTTGGGTCTGTACTATACGTCTTACCACTGCGATGTCCTGTACAACTTTTTGTTTTGGTTCGCCGGGTTTGGCATTTTCTGAAGAATCAGAGATGTTTTGTTCACTGAGATTCAGGATGATTAAGATTCTGTCACCCTGTTGAGCTTCCAAGTCGGTTTTTATTTTAAGGCTGGGTCCGCCTAACTCGGTTACGGCTGCGTTGATAAATTTTGGTGGGCATAAAGCGGAGGAGTTGTTTGGTTGTGAGCTTTCAGTTGCGTTCGTATCGGTTTTGTTGTCGAGATTTTTATTTTCTGTGGGTTTGTTCAGTGGGAACAGCGCGATAAGTGCCTGAAGTTCGACAGGTGCTCGTAAAAAACGTCTTCGATTGAAAGATCGCACATTTTCGCTGTGAGCCAGAACAAGGGAGTTACCATCGTAACTGATAACAGAAGTATCGAACTCATAGACGAGCTCTTCGAAGCTGTAATGTCCCCTCCACTGCTCTGCGAAGTTGATTCGAGGATGTGCTGCAAGCTTTACTGTGAGTCCGGTTTCAGTGTTTTCTGTAACAGTTGATTCAATCTCATTGGTTTTCGGTGTTATTGCTGTTATATAAAGTATTTTGCCTATGGGTATTTGTCTTGTGCTTAGCTGCTGAGGTGCTGCTGCGTCGGTGTTGGGATGTTCGGTTTCCTGAAAGCCGAGTTTTTCTTGCAGCAGAGTGAGTTCAGTTTTTAATTTTTTTATTTTTTCAGGATCTTTCTGCTGCTTTTGTTTATCGATAATTTTTTTGACGCTATCGTCAAAGACCTTTTTGGTGGTGAAGACTCCAATTTCATTTTTTTTAAGTTTGGAGTTATTTGCAATATCTTTTAATATTTGTATTTCATAGAGGCTTAAGCCTTTATTTCGTGCGAGGTTTGTGACTGTTAGGTTTGCGGTCTTGTTTTTTTGTAAGTTTCTGTACAGGCTTGTGATGAGAATGATGGATGTTAAGATTGTTAGTGTTAATAGTGAAACTATAATGAACCATTTCTCCGTTATCCAGCTGCCGTCAAATCGCCGGGCATACTGCCACCGCTGGACCGGGTCAAGTGCCATAATGATTGTATTAAGAGCTTCTGCAATTGCATAAGTAGCTGGCATTTTAGGCTCCGATTATCTGATTAGGTTGCTTAATTCTCCGAGAATTTCATTCGCTACTCTGATAGTTCGAGCGTTTGCCTGATAGCCGTTTTGCGCCTGAATCATATTTACAAACTCAGTAGCTACATCAGCGTTTGATTTTTCGAGGGAGCCGCCGTAAATCTTTCCAGCGCCCCCTGTCATAGCCAGGGTGGCGACGGCTTCACCGGAGTTTGCAGAAGGGATGAAATAGCCGCCCCCAATACTTTCGAGGCCGGCATTGTTCTGGAATAGTGCTATTTGAAGTGTGGCGATATTTTTCTTTATACCGTTTGAAAAGCCACCTACTAAGATTCCTTCGTTATTTACAGAAACGCTGGAGAGCCTGCCAGAGCCGTATCCGTCCTGATCCCTTGCGACAGCAGTGGAATTGCCTGCGAATTGTGTTAAACCATCGAATTTTCCGACAGTTCCAAGAGACAGCTCGATAGTTTGTTCGTTTGCCGTGTCATAAGCGAATGTTATTTTGAATTCAGGAGTTACTGAGCCGGCAAGTCCTGCATATGAACCGTTAGAGGCGTCAAATGTTATGCCGTCAATTCTTCTGTCTGTCATAGTTATCGAGTGAACGTCGCCCGAAATTGAGGTGAGTACGAGCTCCCAGGTGTTTGGTGTATCGGTTCTGACAAAGGCAGCAGAGAGAGTGTGTTCTCCGCCGAGCGAGTCATAAGCAGTAGTGTTTATGGGCTTAACTTCATTTCCGCCGACGGCAATCATTTTGAAATAGGCCGGTGTTTCGAGTGTGCCGTCACCGGCATATGAAAGAGTAAGGTCTGTTTTGCTGTATCCCCCATCGTTGTCGGTTATTCTTATTTTACCGTTTAACAGCGAAGCAGTGGCGTCTGAGAGGACATTATTGTTGAGATGGTCGATAAGGTCACCGATTGTGGTAGTTGAATCAATTGCGAGAGTTAAACCGCTGGTGAAGTCCGTTCCATCCTTATGGTAGCCGCTGATGGTTATTGTGCCCGAGGTTAGAGTTCCTGTGAACTGGTCGAGCTGGTCGATTTCGATATCCGTGGTTGCGGCGGTGTCGTTATTATAGGTGTAAGCGACGTCCGAATCGAGTTTCTGTATCTGTGGTGTTTCGAAAGAGGCATCCGAGCTGAGATTTCCCGATACGGTGATGTGTGATGTGGCATATGCAGGCATTGTTATATCATATGGAATATGAATGTTACCATCGCTCGGGATTTGAAAGCCTTCAAGCTCACCTTCCGAGCCGATTCTCTGGACAAGGCAGCCTGTGGAGGGGTCGACGAGCGTTGAATTCACATCGACCGAAAAGGCGCCTGCCCGTGTGTACATGTACTGCTGGCCGTCACTTAAAACAAAATAGCCTTCGCCATCAATTGCCACATCGAGGGGGTTTCCTGTTTGGACGATGTTTCCCTGTGACATATTTGGAGTGATGCCCGCGACGCCTACACCGCTTCCCATTTGCTGCGGGTTTGTTCCGCCAATATTTGATGTCGGCTGTGTAGCTTTTTTGATTGTCTGGCTTAGCAGCTCGGAAAAGTTTATTCTGCTGGACTTAAAAGCTGTAGTGTTGACATTTGCGAGGTTGTTTCCTGCGATGTCCAGCATTTTTTGATGTGCCTGTAAGCCAGTGACTCCTGCTGATAATGCGAAACTCATTTTATTTCTCCTGTGAATATATTGTTAATTTAATTTTTTTATTTTTCCGTTAACATATATTTAATTTTGGACCGCAACGATATTTTCGAGGCTTACGTCATATCCGCCTGCAGACAAGATTATGTTGCCGTTTTCATCTGTATAAATCTTATCTACAATAGCATTAACGATACCTATTGTGCCGTCCGAACTTTGGGCTACGAATGAGATATCCTTGCCTATAAGCGAGCTGGCATAATGCATTTTTGTTGTTGTAAGGACGTTTTTAAAATTTGAGTTCATCGACTCGAGCTGCTGTAGTTGTGAAAATTGGGCGAGCTGAGAGGCCATCTCGTTATTATCCAATGGTTCGAGTGGATTTTGGTTTTTCAACTGAGTGATTAGCAGCTTCATATAATCTGCCTGGATACTGCTTGCTGATATTGAACTCATAAGCTTTTTGCCTTTTTTTATTGAATTAATAACCAGATTTTATTTTCAAACAGCGATAAGATTTCCTTAATTAAGAACACCGGTGAAAGGTTGAGCAATTGTTGTGCCAGATTTGGTCGTCCTGCCAGTATTGCAGTTATAAGTCTTTATTATTGCGGGGCTTAGGAAATTTATAAAGCTGAGCATATTTTATTAACCGATAGTTTTTGGAATTGTTTTGGAAAGGATTTTCCTATTTTGCTGAAAATTTTGCCGTTGTCTATATTTAATGATGCAGGGCGTTGATAGTATTTCATAAAACGGTTCAGTGACATTTGAAGGTCCTATAAAATATGATTATAATCTACTTTGTTTTTTTGTTTTTTTACTTATAGTCCGATAAAGAAAATAATAGAAAAGTTAACTCTAATTTAGTTTTGAAAACCGAGTGACATTATTGGTCGGTCCCATAAAAAAATTAAAGTTTTGTGGTTGTCGTTGTCGATTAGCTTTCCATTGTTACCGGTTAATTTTTTGTAATTGTGACTGGGGGGACAACAATAATGAGGTTATCGAGTGAAAGTGTTCTTGCGGAGAGTCGTCACAATAAGCAGGCAGGCGAGTGTTCATCAGTTAGCCAAATCGGCAGCGAAAGAGGTGTTTGTTGCTGATGACCTTTCAGAAGCCTTGCAGATAACCCGGACAGTCAATCCTGATTTGGTTTTTTTCGACCACTATTATACAGCAGAAAAAGTTCGTAAATTTTTAGAAACGCCCGATAATAAATCGGCTCGAGTTCCTGTAGTTATAGTTTTTGATGGTGAAGGCGATACGGATTTATCGATCGAAGAATTCAGGCGGGCCGGTGTATTTGATTATTTGCGGTCAAGCAGTGACTACGGTCGTCTAAAACAAATCGTTGCACGCCTTAAACAGGAATCGGATAAAACGAGGGGTTCGGATGAAAACTTCTCATATTTTGCGGAAGATTATGCTGCCGATGCATCTATTGTCGGCCGAAGCGAAGCGGTCATCGAACAGCTTAAGATGATTAAACTTGTTGCTCAGAGCCGCTGCAACCCGGTTTTAATACTTGGTGAAACGGGAACGGGCAAGGAGCTTGCGGCCCGGGCGGTGCACAATCTGAGGTCACCGAAAGAGAGGTTTGTAGCATTGAATTGTGCGGCTTTGACAGCGAGTCTGCTTGAAAGTGAGCTATTCGGGCATATGAAAGGCTCGTTTACGGGCGCTGACCGTGAGAAAATCGGGCTGTTAGAGATGGCCGGGACGGGCAGCGTGTTTTTAGATGAGATAAGCGAGATGCCGACAGGACTGCAGGCTAAATTGCTGCGTGTTTTACAGGAGCGGGAATTTCGAAAAGTCGGCGGCGTGGAGACGATTCATTGCAAGGCTACGATAATCGCATCAAGTAATAAGGATTTGTACAAAGAGGTTGAGGCAAAAAGATTCAGAAGAGACCTTTATTACCGGCTGAATATATGTCCAATCCTGATAGAGCCGCTGAGGTCGCCGCGCAGAAGACAGGATATCCGAATTCTGGCAGAGTATTTTCTGAAGACGTCGAGTCTTTGCCCTGAAAAGCAAGGCAAGGTTACGGGGATAACCCAATTGGCGATAGAGGCGCTTGAAAGACACGACTGGCCCGGCAATGTACGCGAGCTTTGCAATGTTATAGAGCGGGCTATACTGTTTGAAACTGCCGATAAAATCGGTCTGAGCAGTATCGTGATTGATTCGGCTGATTCAGGAAGAGAGCATATAAGGGGTTTTTCTCTTGCAAAAGCTGAACGAGAGCTTATTGCACGGGCTCTGCAGGAGACAGGCTGGCAAAAAACGCAGGCGGCGACTCTACTGGGAATAAGCAGAGCAACTTTATATGCAAAAGTTGAGCAGTATAATATAAAAAAGGATTTAGACAGACAGAAAGATGCACAATCATATTACTCTGAGGAAGATTTACCCGAGGCGGTAGCGGTATCATAAGATTCACAAATTTTGTGCTGTTTAAGGTTTAACTATCACCGGCGGGCAGTAAAGGGCGAGTCTGCGCATATAGCAATATCAAATCGAAGTAATAATATGAACCGGTTAATGTCGGAAAATCTATCGATTCGTTTAGAATCACGACATTAAGATTGAATTTCAAAGGAAGATACAATTATGTGTGTTCATTTTTTTGGGTGTTGTTTGCATCCAAAGCGGTTTGAGGCGGATGGAGGGCGGCTTTTCTTTAATCTGGCACAATTATTGCTGTTATTTTGTTTAAGTTGAGAACTGACTGTTTGCAGCAGGGCAAGAGAGGTATCTGTTCAAACACTTTTTTGTTTTTGGGTGATGATAGTTTTGTAAAAAGCAAGTTTTAGGGCGTGTAAAGAATAATGGCCGAAGAAGAGCAGAAAGATACACGTGAGAACGATTCTGAAATTGTCGGCGGCAGCGAAACGTCAGAAGTTTCCCCGGAACAGGTCACCAACGATAAGAACAAGGTGGATAGGGCGCCGGAATCAGAGGAGGAATTGTACAAGGAGCTGCTGGGTGGTTTGCTGAATAATCCTCGTCGGTTTACGGCTTTGCAGAAGATACTCGTTTTGTTTATCGTTTTGGTATCAGGGGCACTGGTGTATGTATTTTTAAGGTCTGCGCCGGTATCCGTTTCAGGATATGAGGAGCCGGCTGATACGGCCGGACAGCAGAGGCCTGAAGAATATGCCGAGAAGGTCGAAACCGAGATTTACCCGGAGCACCTGTCGGATGAAAAAGAGGAAAGTGAATCAGTATTCTCTTTACAAGAGCCGCTTTCTCTGCAGGTTGCCCAGGATTTTTATAATCAGAAAAACTACGAGACGGCTTATGAGGCTTACAAGAGTCTTGGGCAAAGGCTTATCGTTGTGGGAAAAGAGGATGAATTGCTCGCTGACTTTCTTCGGTTCAGGATGGCGGTATGTGCCGGTAAGAGGGGCTATTTTGATGAAGCCGTGCGTTTATACAAGAGCCTTTCCGGCAGCAAGTCCCCGGTAATAAAGGCATTTGCCAGCTACAACCGCAGCCTGTTAGAGTTGAGGAACAAACAGTACCTGAATGCAAGGAGCTGTGCGTACAAGTGTCTTGCTTTGATTGATGCGATTGAACTTGATAATGAGCTGTCTTTTGTGATTTATCGCAACTGTCATTTTATTGCTGCTCAGAGCCTGACGGAGAGGATTTTGCTGTTTACTGATAAGGATAATGAGGTTTGTGATGAATTGTGGCCTGGTGAGCTGGGAATCGAGCTGTTAGATAATTTAGATGAGCAGCAGGTTCGTTTTCTGTTGAACTCGGGGGCGGAATTATTGGCCAAAGGCCTGCTTTGCCCGCAGATTAAAGAGCATACGAAATTGGGCGAGCAGCAGCGACGGTGGTCTGTAGTATGCTGCGGAGCCTCCATTGAGGAGCTGATGAGCAGATTTGCCTTGGGTTGCAGTTTTGACGTCAATTGGGAGCAGGCAGTAAAAGACGACCTGCAGTTGAAGACAGGCGGTGTCCGCAAAAGAGCGGTTAATCTTTATCTTCGAGAGGCGAGTGTAGAAAGAATTGCTACGACGGCAGCAGGCTGTGCCGGTTTGATGGCTGTTGTCGATGAGAAAGGCGATATAACGATATGTGACCCTTCGGATTACAAATCTGTTTCAGAGCATATATCTTTGTTAACCGACCAGGCTATCAGCCTTTGGCAGAGATTTTTGCTCAGATTCGGCGATGATGAGCGGATTGCAAATGTGCATTTTGCTCTGGCTTTACTAGAGAGTCAAAAAGGTAAATATGCCGAGGCATTGGCAGAGTATAAGCTGGTGACGAATAAGTTTTCCAGGTCGGCTCTGGCGCCATACGCATTATTGAATTCGAGTAGAATCAAGACCAATCTGAAAGATTATTTAAGTGTGCGTGAGCTTTTGTGCCACCTTGTGGAGCAGTATCCGGATGCAGCGGTATCCGATGAAGCCTGTTTATATCTTGCCGATGCGACGATGAAAGCTGGTTTTATAGCTGAGGCGTTTCGAGATTACAAAAAGGTTTACAACCTTGGTTTTTCAAAAGAGTCGCGTGCGGCTGCCGCACTTGGTGCGGGCAGATGCGCTTACAGTCAAAAAGATTATGAGAGTGCTGCGGATTGGCTGAGAAGATATGTCGAAGACGTCAAGGGCAAGGCGAATAGAGAGCTTTACGATGCGTATTTTCTATTGGGCAGGGCCAATGTGGCTTTAGGCAGATATGAAAAGGCCGGCAAGGCTTTTGCTGCGTTGATGGGTGGTCAACTGTCATCTCAGCAATACATACAGGCGGTTTCGGCTTTAGTGGATTCTTTCATTAAGCAGGAGCGTTTTATAGAGGCACTTGGAGTTCTGGAGAATGTTAAGAGCGGTCGGTTGTCACAGGTTGAAAATGTCGAGATGTTACTGCTCAAGAGCCGGGTTTTGCGGCAGATGGGTTTTGTTAACAAGGCAATAGCTTCACTTGGCGACAGGGCAGAGTATATTACCGAGCCGGAACTGAAAGCTCGTATATTATTTGAACTGGCCGGCTGCTATATAGAGGATGGTCGGCTGGAGCTTGCTCGCAGGAATCTGACCCAGATTCTTGTTCTCGTCGAACGCAGCAGTTTTTCAGATAAGGCTGCTGTTGAGCTGGCGGATGTGTGTCTGAGGATGGGCCAGGGTGCAAAAACGGTAGAGTTATGTACGAAGATTCTGGAGTTTGAGCCGGAAGAGCAGATAAAGAAAAAGGCACGGCTGCTGCTTGCAGAGGCCTACAAGCAGCAGAAAGAATACGACAAGGCGGCATTGGCTCTTCTGGATGGTTTTAAGAAGAATATTGAAACTGAATAGGATGATTTTCTGATAGTTAAATGAGAGATAAAAAAGGTTTACAAAAAGGTTTGTGTCTGAATGCCGGAGATTTTTCGTTTTTGGCTTTTTGCTTTTTCGCTTTAATGCTGCTGGTCGGCAATGCTAATGCCTTGGGTTTATCCGGTGGTCTCGATGCGACGGAATTGCTTGAACCGTATTTAGAAGGAGATTGTAAGGATGTAAATTTTGTCGAATCAGCGGTAATGGAAGCTGGTATTGCTGAGCCGGTTGATGTGAAGTTGTCGGGTAAGATTGAGCCTGTCAGTGCCGATGTCGGCCTGTCCTTTGATGATAAATTATTTATGGTTAATCTGCTTTTCGAGGCTACAGGACAAAGCGAAGCGGCCAAACGTCAGATATTGCAGGACAGAATCACTTCGTTAGGACAGGATACTGATGAGGAGAGCAAAAATGAGCTTCGAAAAATGCTTGAGCAGATACGCTTAGTAGAGTTTAGAACAGCAGAAAAGTCCGCTGAGTCTGTCAAGGTAACTAAAAAAGTGATTGCTGACGACCCCAATGAGGCGAAGTCGGCACAACAGGGACTGGAAAAACAGGCTTCTGAGAAGTCACGGCCTCAAATAGAGCAATCCCGGCTGGAGGGGGTGCTAAGTGAGCAGACATTGCAAATTTTTAATGATGTATCAGGGGACCTGAGTCAACTGGAAAATCCGGTCGAATTGGCGGAGATTTTATATCTTGGCGGCCGGCTGAAAGAGGCAGGGATTGTTTACCGGCAGGCGATTAGCCGGATAGACAGTGAGGGGGCTGATGCTTTCGGTGACAGGGCCTGGATTTTGTTTCAATTGGGCAATTGTCTTCGAGACGAAGATTTTGTTGAGGCCAGAAAGTTCTACAGGGAAGTGATTTCACGGTATCCGGAATGTCCCTGGGTGGATTTGGCGAAGGCTGAGGATGAGTTACTCGGCTGGTTTGAGAGAGAAAACCTCAAAGTTCTGCTCGAAGATGGAATTGCAGCGGGAAAGACGGAATGAGAATTTGTTGCAGAACCGAAGTGATAGTTTTTTGTGAAGGATAAATAGACGGAGTTTTTTTAGTGACGAAAATTGAAAATAAAAACGACAGCGGGATTTACAGCAAAAACCAAAGTGCGGGTGTTCTGATAGTTGGAGATGATTCCGAGCTGGCGGGATTTATACTTAAGATTCTGGCCAAGAAAGGGATTCACGGGGACCTTGCCGCAGAAAAGAGCTCTGCGGCGAATTTTCTGGAGAAGAATGGTTACGGCCTTGTTTTTTTGAGTGAGCGAATAAGCCGCAGGCCGGGGACAGAGGCTGAAGTGCAGGTAAGCTTCGATTTGCTCGGTCAGATTCGGGCAGGTTCACCACAGATGCCGGTTATTATGACAGAGGCACGCAACGGATATATTGACAAGGTGAACAGCCGGATTGTTGGGCTTGCTGTTAAAGCTATTCAGTCGGGATGCTGTGATTTTTTGGTGCGGCCGACCGAGGGAGAAAAAGTTGAAAGATTGCTGGAGATGTACTTGCCCAGGCATAATGTTCACAGCTGCGCCTGGGCAGCAGAGGATGGGCATACTTTTTACACAATAGTCGGCCGAAGTTCGCGGATTTTGCAGACTGTGAATTTGGCCAGGCGGATGGCGCCGACTTCTGCGCCGGTTTTGATAAGCGGTGAAAGCGGGACGGGCAAGGAGCTGATATGTTATCTTATTCATAAGGAAAGTAACCGCTCTGAAGGGCCGCTGGTCAGGGTTAGTTGTGCGGCATTAACCGAGACGCTTATCGGGAGCGAGCTGTTCGGTCATGAAAAGGGTGCTTTTACCGGCGCATACACACAGCGCAAGGGGCGATTTGAGATGGCACACGGGGGGACATTGCTGCTGGATGAGATTACCGAGACGCCGGTCAAGTTTCAGTCGACGCTTTTGCGGGTTCTGGAGCAGCAGAATTTTGAGCGTGTCGGTGGCAGTGACAATGTCAAGGTTGATGTAAGGATAATCAGCACGACTAATAAGGATTTGGGTCAGCAGGTTCAGCAGGGCTGCTTCCGCGCGGACCTTTACTATCGGTTAAGCGGATTGAGGCTTGTTATCCCGCCGCTGAGGGAAAGAGTCGAGGATTTGGAGGAGCTTGTATGGCATTTTGTCAATCTTTATGCCCATCAGGCGAAAAGGATTATTACCAGGCTTGACCCCGTGATGATGGATATTTTTGTCAATTACCACTGGCCGGGCAATGTAAGGCAACTGCGAAACGTGGTTCTTACATCCCTGATTCTTGGCAGCGGCAAGACTTTGTCTCTGGCAGATGTGTCATGGCTTTTTGACGAGCTTGAGCCGCTGGCTCAGGAGAAGGAAGGTGGATTGTCAGAGGGGCGGAGGTCTTTAGAGTCGGAGGCTGATAAATTGCCGCAGCTCGGCGGTGTGCCGCTGGTTAAGGTTGAGAGACAGGCGATTCTTGATACTTTGCGCAAGACGGCAGGCAACCAGACAAGAGCGGCAAAAATTTTAGGTATAAGCGACAGGACACTTCGAGAGAAGGTGCGCAAATACAGAGAGCAGAGCAGCCTTGCGGCTGTTTAATGTAGTTTGTGTTTAATTAATGAAAGCAGGAAACAGAAGTACTGGGAAATTAGAAAATGGCAGAAGCAGATGAGACAAAAAATGAAGAAAAAAAAGAGGACGAGCAGACCGGCAAGGAAGTCGAGCAGGCCGACAAGGCAGGTTTTATAGGCCGATTCTTGCCCTGGATAATAATGGCAGTTGTAATAGCGGTTTTCGCCGGCGGCGGTCTCGCACTCGGCAGACTCTTTGCCGGCTCTAAACAAACAGAGACGGCTCAGCAGGAGCAGGTAGAGTCTGTGGGAACAGCTGACCTGAAAAGCAGCAGTGGATCGCAAAAAAGCTGGTACTATGACCTGGACCCGGTTATCGCCAATCTTAATGAGCCATCAGTGACACGTTATGTTCGTGCAACACTGACTCTGGAGTTGAGCGGTACAGTTGACCCAGGAAAGGGTGGGAGTTTTATTGATGAGGAAAAGCCGATGCTTACCAACTGGCTGACAATCTACCTTGCCGGTCAAACCCTCGAAGATATACGCGGTGACAGAAATTTGAGACGTATCCAGGCGCAAATTCTTGATGCTTTTAATGAAAAGCTGTTTCCTGATTCGAAGCCTCAGATTAAAAGTATTCTGTTTAAGGAGTTCGCTGTGCAATGAGTGATAATGTTAGCAACAATCTGACAAAGGAGAGGATACAACAGCTTTTGGCTTCAGTTGGTACCAGGCCGATGCCGGACGAGGAGAAAATAGAAACTGTTGAGTATGATTGGTCTCGGTCACACTATTTCAGCAGTGAGCAACTTAAAAAAGTTGAGGATTTTGCGAAAAGAACGGCTGTGGCCATAGCTGAAAAATTCAGAGCTTTCTATAACGCCGATTTTGAAGTGACAGTCCCATCGGTAGCCGAGCACTATGCAACTGCGATTATCAATCGTACGGATGATGCCGATGAGAGTGACTACTACCTTGTTTTCAATAATGGAGCAAAGCAGTTCTGCGGATTTGTCAGGATACCGTATCAGGCGGCTCTGAGATGGGCAACTGGTCTGCTTGGAGATTTGGAATCGCAGGGAGAACCTGAGAGGGGATTATCACAGCTTGAAGAATCTCTTTTGCTTGACGTTGCATCGAGTTTTGTCAGGGCTCTTTTTATTGCGGAAAGAAGCTGTGATTTTAAGCCGGCTGAAGAGCTCATCAAGGCAAACTTTGCTGTAGAAGTCGATTCTTCGAGCCAGTTTAGTGAGATTGCATTCGAGATTAAAAAGGCTGAATCTGAAGATAGCAGCAAGGCTTTTGTTTTTATTTTGAGCAGCAATCTTAATGAGGTTGTGGGAAAAAGCGGCCGGGAGGTTGTTCTTTCGGCAGAGGAGAATCGAAAGGCAATTATTGAGAATCTTGAGAAGGTTTCAATCTGTGTAACGGCGCAGCTGGATTCTGCGATGCTGAGCTTTGAGGATGCGATTGGTCTTCAGGCGGGAGATATATTGCTGCTTGACAAGAAGCTGGATGAGGGTGCGGAGGTGTTGGTACAGGGTCGAAGGCTTTTTTACGGTCGTCTTGCAAAGAATCAGTGCAGCAAGGCTTTAGTAATTACAAATTCGCCTTTTTAATAAGTCATTATGGTTATTTGGATATAAAGGTTTGATAATTAAGAGGGAATAAAAAATGGCAGAAACAGAACAGGTTGTAGAAGAACAACAGCAACAGCAGGATGGGACTGTACAGGAGGAGACAAAAACCGAGGTGCAGTCTGTTGAGCTTTCCGAGGCTGATGAGGCCGCTGGCGCTGCGGGTGGCGGCAGCATAGACATATTGCTTGATATGAGTGTTCCGGTGACGGTAACCATCGGTCAGACGGATGTGACGGTTCGCCGGCTTTTACAATTAGGGCCGGGAGCTGTGCTTAAACTTGATAAGCCTGTTGACGCACCGGTGGATTTATACCTTAAAGAGGTCAGGTTCGCCACCGGCGATGTCGTTGTCGTCAATGACAGATTCGCCGTAAGGATAAAGCAGATTTTGTCAGCCGGCAGCTCCGGAGCAAAAAAAGATAAGGCATAAAACAGAATGCAGGATTTAAGAGCAAATACGAGAAGTCCGGCGATACTGTCTCACAGCAATGTTATCTTAGTGGGCGGGATGGCAACTATTCTTGCCACACTTTTAATTCCTCTTCCTACAGCGATACTTGATATGCTTCTTGCCTGCAGTATTTCTTTGTCACTGGCGGTTTTGATTGTGACACTTTCGTCAAAGGAGGCACTTGAGCTGTCTTCGTTTCCGTCACTGCTGCTTTTCGTGACTTTGTTTCGGCTTTCGCTTAATGTTGCTTCGACAAGGTTGATTCTGCTGAATGCAGATGCGGGCAAGGTTATCCAGACTTTCGGCTCCCTTGTTGCGGGCAATAGTATCGTGGTCGGCCTTGTGATATTCCTTATTCTGGTAATTGTGCAGTTCATAGTCATCACAAAAGGCGCTGAGCGTATAAGTGAGGTCGCGGCGAGGTTTACTCTGGATGCTATGCCGGGCAAACAAATGGCTATCGACGCGGACCTCAATGCCGGCACTATAACCGAGGCTGAGGCGAACGAGCGCAGGGGCAAAATCGTCAAGGAAAGCGAATTTTACGGTTCTATGGATGGTGCCAGCAAATTCATACGGGGCGACGCCAAGGCGGGTTTGATAATAACCGCAGTCAATATAGTCGGCGGTATAGCTATGGGCTATTCACACGGGATGACGATTGGCAACGCAATTAAAACATATTCGATTCTTTCCATCGGTGACGGTCTTGTAAGCCAGATACCTTCCTTGATTATTTCAATCAGCTCCGGTTTCCTGGTTACCAAGGTTTCTTCACATTATGATATAGGTCAGGACCTTTCAAAACAGTTCCTGAGGACTTCAAAGCCTTTGATGATGACTTCTTTGATGGTTGCCTCGCTTGCGTTTATTCCGGGTCTGCCGGCACTGCCGTTTTTGCTGTTAGGTGCGGGAGCGTTCATTATCGGAAGAGTCGTTAATCAATCGGGGCAGATGGCTGAGAAGAAAGGAAAAGAGATTGGTCCCGAGGCCAAAGCCGAAAAAGAGCCTATCGAAAATCTGCTCGATATTGACCGGATTTCGGTTAATGTGGGAGTGAAATTGATATCGATGGTTGACCCTCGCAAGAACAGCACTATTTTCGAACGTATCGGTGCTTTGCGGAGGCGGTTCGCTCAGCAGTTCGGGATTATTATTCCTCTGGTTCGCGTGCGTGATAATATTACTCTCGAGGCCGGCGCTTATGAGATTAAGCTTGCTGATTTGCCTGTGGCACGCGGACATCTTGAGCCTGATATGTTTCTTGCTATGGATTCGGGGTCGGTTCAGGACAAAATTAAGGGCATCGAGACAAAAGAGCCTGTTTATGGTCTGCCGGCATTATGGATAAAGCGGGATGACAAGGAGACGGCAGAATTAAACGGATATACGGTTATCGACCCGGAGTCGGTTTTTATCACTCATTTATCTGAGACTTTGAAGAAATATGCCAATGAGTTACTGACACGAGAAGATGTTCAACTTTTGCTTGAACGGCTGCGCGGTAAACAACCGTCACTTGTCGGAGATGTGGTTGGTGAATTAGTCCCCATTGGAGTGCTGCACAGGGTGCTTAGGAATCTTTTACGAGACCAGATACCTATAAGGGAGATGACAACCATACTTGAGACGCTGGCTGAACATGCCGGCAGAACAAAGAACACCGCGGTTTTGACGGAACTGGTAAGAAAATCCTTAAGCAGGACCATCACACAGCAGTATAGAGACGAGAATGGAAAAATTTCTGCGATTACTCTTGAGCCTGTACTTGAAAATCAGATGATTTCGACAATCAAGCAG
>CAZMQF010000045.1:0-17286 GCA_964568365.1 uncultured Pirellulales bacterium
CATGACCTCGTCCTTACCAAGGACGCGCTCTACCAGCTGAGCTACAGCAGCAACAAATCGATAGTCTCACTTCACTAACAAATCTAATGATACTCTTTAAAACTAAAACTGCAAAGGGTCTCTCTCCCTTGGTATCAAGCTGCGAAAAGCTACTTGATGCGCAATAAATAATAAACAACACCCTCCCTTCCTGCAGAATTAAAAACCAAAATCCGCAGGAATACCTCAAATAACCACTCTGTTGTAATATAAACAGGTTATTCTATATAATTGAAAAGGCTGCTGCAAAGACAATTTTTACAAAAAATCCGAAAATTTTTAAAATTTCTTAAAAATTTTACGATTTTGACCTCCCACTCCCCCAAAAATCCAAAATCACATATCTTTTTTACTAAAATTCCGCCCTCCGTCATCTGCCTGCCCTGAGCGGAGTCGAAGGGTCCTCCGTTTTTACCCTCAAATGGAGACGAAGGGAATCGAACCCTCATTTCGGCGATGCGACCGCCACGTGCTCCCGTTACACTACGTCCCCAATTTCGTCGCTCGCTACCAGTTGCTCGCTTCTTTTCTGTATTCTGTGTCCTGTTTTCTTTCTTTCTATTCTCCAAACTGCCACGTTTCGAAGCTCACTATCCTTTCCATCGGTTCTCGGCTCGGCTGCTTCTGTGCATCCGCAGGATAACCAATCGCAAGCAACTCTATTATTGTAACATTTTTCGGAACATTAACAACCGCTCGAACCTTATCTGGATAAAACGATCCTATCCAGCAGCTCGCCAAACCTAATTCCGTCGCCTGCAGGCACATATGCTCCATAGCAATTGCAACATCAATCGGCCCGACCGGCTGGCCGCAACGCATCACATAATCGCTCATACTGCATGCAACAATAACGGCACCTGCCCCGGCAATAAAGCTCTGGTTATTTGCCGCCTCAGCTAATCTTTGCTTTTTCTCTTTCTCGGTCACTACTACGAACCGCCAGTCCTGCAGATTCTTTGCCGTCGGTGCCAGCCTGGCCGCTTCAAGAATCTGCTGCAGCTTTTCGGCCTCAACCGGCTTATCCAGGTACGCCCTGCACGAGTATCGTTTTTTTATAGCTTCCAGAACTGCCATCGTCCTGCCCTTCAATTTTGTTTTCAACGCATTAACAGCCTGATAATATAAACAATCAAAATTATTGACACAAGAGCTAAAGACGTGTATTTTTTCAGATGTTAAGGGCGGTTAGCTCAGTTGGCTAGAGCACCTGCTTTACACGCAGGGGGTCACAGGTTCAAGTCCTGTACCGCCCAGTCAGTTCAAGCCTAAACTGCAAGTGCAAAATTTGCTAAAAGTTCTGTCATTTCAGCCCAAGCCAAAGTACAATAGTCGAAAAATAAATATTAGCCCAGAAATCAATTGCTAAACAGAGAATTAAAACAAAAAATAAAGGAGTTTGGCTATGGCAATGTTCATTTCATTAGTAAATTTAACCGAGCAGGGAGTGCGGGATTTCAAGGCCTCCCCCGACAGAGCCGCAAAATTTACAACTATGGCCCAAAAATCAGGCGTAACCGTTAAGGATATCTACTGGACGATGGGTACTTTCGATGTTGTAATTATAATGGAAGCTGCGAATGACGAATCGGCAGCAGCAGCAATGGTCGGCCTGGCCTCGCTCGGCAATGTAAGGACACAGACCCTGCGAGCCTTTAACGCAGCTGAGATGAAAGAAATCATCTCTAAGCTGTAACTGCAGGCCACAGATTTATACTGTTAAAAGGTATATTTCTCTGCGCCCTCTCTGTAAGGAGTCCCAAGGACTGTGTTCTCTGTGGCTGTCTTTTTGTTAGAGGTTCTTAGGTAAAATACTGACAAACAATAAACTTTTTGAAGGAGTGGTAAATTATGAAATCAGCTAAATCAGCATCTCTTATCATTGTCATAACATTTTCAATACTGTTTTTCTCGTGCAACGATTCGCTCAGGGAAACGCAGGAAAAAGCAACCGAATCAGCTCAGCAGCCGCAGGTTAACGACTGGGAAAATCCCGAGATGGTCGGTCAAAATAAAGAGCCCGGCCACAGCACGCTTTTACCCTTCGATAATGCCGAATCGGCCCTGCGCGGCTCAAAGCTGGACTCGCCGAATTACAAGTCGCTGAACGGAAAGTGGAAATTTAACTGGGTCATCAAGCCCGACCAGAGGCCTGTAGATTTTTACAAGACTGGCTTCGACGACAGCGGCTGGGACCGGATAGATGTCCCCAGCAACTGGGAAATGCGAGGTTTCGGCCGGCCTATATATATTAACGCAGGTTATCCGTTTCCAAAAAACCCACCCTACATAGACCACGATTATAATCCTGTCGGCTCTTATCGAAAAACATTCTCAATCCCTAAGCAATGGAAAGACAGACAGATTTTCATACACTTTGACGGTGTGATGAGCGCTTTCTATCTCTGGGTAAATGGTAAAAAAGTCGGCTACAGTCAGGACAGTATGACGCCTGCCGAATTCAATATCACCAAATACCTGCGCAAAGGCGAGAATGTGGTTGCTGCCGAAGTTTACAGGTGGTGTGACGGCAGCTATCTCGAAGACCAGGACACCTGGCGGCTCAGCGGAATCTATCGTGATGTTTACCTGTTCTCTGCCCCCAGGCTGCACCTGCGAGACTTCTTTGTGCAAAGCGACCTCGATGAAAATTACAAAAACGCAAAACTGACAGCGACTGCTAAAGTAAAAAACTATTCGAACAAAACAATAAAAACAGCAGATATCGAACTAAAGCTGATTGATGCCGATGGTAAACAGGTAGTCCTCTCAAAGGCGGGATTAAATGAGCCGATTAAGGCTGGCGAGGAAAAGGAAATTGTCTTACAAGCCGATGTTCAAAACCCGAAGAAGTGGTCCGCCGAGCAGCCGAACCTTTACATCGCATTGCTTACGCTCAAAGATTCTAAAGGCAATGTGCTTGAGGTCCTGCGATGCAATTTTGGTTTTCGCAAGGTTGAAATCAAAGACGGCCAGCTGCTCGTCAACGGAAAAGCGATTTATATCAAGGGAGTTGACCGCCACGAGCACGACCCCGACCACGGCAGAGCGATTCCCTACTGGCGGATGGTCGAAGATATAAGGCTGCTAAAACAAAACAATCTAAACACCGTGCGCACATCGCATTATCCTGATAGCCCCGTCTGGTATGACTTGTGCGACAAATACGGTATCTATTTGATTGACGAAGCCAACATCGAATCGCACGGTATGGGTCATCACGAAAATCCAATCGCAAATGACCCCCTGTGGAAACAAGCACACCTCGAACGAGTTCAGCGGATGGTTGAGCGTGACAAGAATCATCCCTCGATAATAATATGGTCACTGGGTAATGAAGCTGGTGACGGGACAAACTTCGAGGCGGCAAGTGCGTGGGCCCACGAAAGAGATTCGACCAGGCTGGTGCAGTATGAGCCGGCGAGGGAAAAACCCTATACCGATATCGTCTGCCCGATGTATTCGTCGATTTCATATATAAGAAGATACGCTCGCAGCGAGCCGCATCGGCCGCTGATTATGTGCGAATATGCCCACGCTATGGGCAACAGCGTCGGCAACCTGCAGGACTACTGGGACACTATTGAAGAGTATAAAAGCCTTCAGGGCGGCTGCATCTGGGACTGGGCAGACCAGGGACTGAGAAAAAAGGACGACAAAGGCAGAATGTTCTGGGCCTACGGCGGCGACTACGGCGAGAAAAAACACGACGGCAACTTCTGCTGTAACGGAATAGTAATGCCCGACAGAACACCCAACCCCTCGCTCTACGAGGTTAAAAAAGTCTATCAGAACATCAAAGTTGAACCGGTAGATACCAACGGCCTGTCGAAAGATATGATAACCGTTTTGCAAAGACGTATAGACCCGCAAAATATTCAAAACATCGAATGGGAGCCGTTGGCAAGCAAGGTGAAGATTACCAATAAGTATTCGTTTATCAGCCTCGACTTCGCTGATATCAGCTTCGAGGTTACTGCCGACGGCGTGGTTATCCAGAAAGGGACATTGCCGAAAATGTCACTCGCTGCCGGACAAAGCAAAGAGATTCAAATCCCCCTGCAAAAGCCTTCAATCAAAAAAGGAGTCGAGTATTATCTGAAGGTCGTTTTCTCTCTTGCAGACAACGAGCTCTGGGCAGACAAGGGACACATTGTCGCCTGGGACCAGTTTAAGCTGCCCTGGCACGCCGAGCCGGACGTTATGGATATCAACAGCATACCGCAAATCGCCTTCGATGATAAAGCCGATGCCGTCCTGGTTAAGGGAAAAGATTTTTCAGTAAAAATCGGCAAGGCAAGCGGTGCAATTGAATCGTTCGTCGCCGGCGGCAAAGAGCTCATAGTAAAAGGAACGACACCGAATTTCTGGCGCGTCCCCACCGATAACGATAACGGCAACAAGATGCCGGAAAGACAGGGCATCTGGAAAGATGCAGCCAAAAACAGAAAACTCGAGCAGGTAACAGCAGAACAACCAAAGCCGGGCGTCGTGAAAGTGACAGCTGAGTACACCATACCCGTTGGCGACGGCTCGCAGCATACAACAGTCTATACGATTTACGGCAGCGGCGACATATCGATTGAGAATAGTATCGAGCCGAAAGGCCGGGAATTGCCGGATTTGCTGCGATTCGGAATGCAAATGGCCATAGGCGGCGAATATAATAAGATGAGCTGGTTAGGCCGAGGACCGCACGAGACCTACTGGGACAGAAAAACCGGTGCCGCGGTCGGTTTATATGACGGGACTGTGGAGGAGAATATTCATACTTACGTTCGGCCGCAGGAGAACGGCAACAAAAGTGACGTCCGTTGGGTCCTGTTTGCAAACGACAGCGGCGAGGGACTTTTAGCTATCGGCCAGCCTTTGATTGATGTCAGCGCCTGGCCATACTCGATGGAAGATTTGGAACAGGCAAAGCACATAAACGAGCTGCCGAGACGAGACTTCATCACGCTCAACATAGATTATAAGCAGATGGGTGTCGGCGGTGACAACAGCTGGGGTGCGAGAACGCACCGCGAATATACACTGCCGGCAAAGCCGTACAGCTATAAATTCACACTCAGGCCGTACGCACCGGCAATGGGCAATCCGGATATAATAGCCCGACAAAAGCTGCCTGCCGTAAATTAAAAACAAAAAAAATGATAAAAGATTTGGTAACCAAAAACAGAAGCTGCAGACGTTTTTACCAGGAAAAGAAAATTGAAGAGCAAACGCTAAGGCAGCTCGTTAACCTGGCCAGGCTCTCCGCCAGTGCGGCCAATCTGCAATCTCTAAAGTATATTCTTTCCTGCGACGCCGAAAAAAATGACGCTATTTTTCAGCACCTGCGCTGGGCGGGGTATTTGACCGACTGGCCCGGCCCCGACGAAGGAGAAAGACCGGCCGCATACATAGTTATACTCGGTGACACTAAGATAAGCAAAAATTTCTACTGCGACCACGGCATAGCGGCTCAGAGCATCCTTTTAGGTGCCGTTGAAAAAGGCCTTGGAGGCTGCATCTTCGCTTCGATTGACAGAGAAGCCTTGAGAAAAACTCTCAATATTGATAAACACCTCGAGATTCTCTTAGTCATTGCCCTCGGTGTGCCGAAAGAAAAGGTCGTCCTCGAAGAAGTCGCAGATGACGGTAACATAAAATACTGGCGCAGCAGCGACGGCACACACCACGTACCTAAACGAAAACTCGACAATATAATTTTAGATTATTAGGCTGAACAATAATATTGAAAAAGATTCTGACAATAAAACACATAATCGCAATCATCGGTTGCTTTCTATGCCTTTTATTGCAGATTTGGCCTGGTTTCGGGCCTGCCATTCTAAGAACTTCAATATTAATGATTTTTTTTGCATACCTAATAGCATTTAATTTGCAATTTGTATTCTCTGCTATTAAGCAAGTTCGTAAAAATCCCGACGATGCAAAGACTTCTTTTCTCCGTTTCCTTTCAGGGACAGCAATCGTCTTCATAACTTTCGCAATCTCATGGCTTAATATACCAAGGCGAATCGCTTTTTATTATTCTAAACCTTCGTTTGAGCCTTTTGTTAATTCTGACCTTGTGCCTGGAAGAGAAACAAAAATCGGCAGAAAACTTGGAATATGGTATGTTGACCGATATGCAGTTGATTCTCGTGGCGGCACTTATTTTCGAATAGGCTCCGATATGGACGGCATAGGTCCGGATGTGGTTTCGTACGGCCTTGCGTTTAATCCAAACAAGCAGGGTTCACCATTCGGTAATGCATCTTATCGTTATTCTCATTTGACTGGAGATTGGTACTATTTTAGCGCTTCTGATGACTGGTAAGCTAAATCTGATAGTCAAAACCAATCGTTCTTCTTTCTGGCCGCGATTGTATAAACACACCTGTCATCGCTGATATATTTTCTCTCATAGTTTGTCCCGACAAACTCGCCTTCTTTTGCCGATGCAGCAGGGACAAAATCGATTTGCTCAAGAACATCTCCCCTTTCAATCAATAATTTTTCAATAACCCTGTAATAATCCTCGTGGTCGGTCGCAATCTGAACGATGCCGCCGGGCCGCAGGGTCCGCAGTATCTGGTTCAGGTTTTCGCCCTTGATGAACCTTCTCTTATGGTGACGTTTTTTCGGCCACGGGTCGGGAAAATAAATATGATAGCAATCGACCGAGCCGTCGGCTACGAACTCAGCTATAAAAGATTGTGCATCCGTTCTGATTATCCTCACGTTAGCTAATTCCCATCGCCCGATTCTGTCAACTGCATACCGGTAATATTTATTGGCCCACTCTATCCCGAGAAAATTGACTTCCGGCTGAGCCTTCGCCTGGCTCAACAAAAAAGTTGCCCTGCCGCTGCCGACCTCGATATGAACAGGCCCGTCACGTCCGAAAATGCGGACAAAATCTATTTTGCCGTCCAGCTCTTCCGCCTTTAACGAAACCTGCGGATAATCTCTTAATACTCGCTTCATCTTCAGAAGTATCTCTAAAACAATTCACAAACAAGGTTTCAATAACATATAGAGCAAATCAATAGCAATATTATACAAAAAATAAGCCTTTCAGCGAGACCGGATTTAATAATCATAAACTGACGGCTTCTAAAGTTAAGCTGGGTAAGGTTCGATAAGAATTAAGTGAACTTATAACACAGGCCTTCGTATCAATTTATAGGATCAACTGAGACTTATGAAAGGACTCAGAGATGATTCGGCAGTTATTTAGAGCAAGAAGAAGACAGGTTATCATTGACATCAACACCCAGAAAGATTTCCTTCTCGCGGGGGGCAAAGCCTGCATAAGAAATCACAGACGAGTTCTATCCCATATCCGCCGCATTATGGCCTGGGCAAGACGAAGAAATGTCCCCATAATCTCAGCCTGCGAAGTTTACCCCAATAACAATGGCGGAACCTACTGCATCGACGGCACTGAAGGTCAGAAAAAAATTCGTTATACTCTTTTATATAACCACATCAGCTTCCCCGCCGACGGCAAAACCAATTTACCCGGCGATGTCCTGCGGCAATACAGGCAGGTCATCCTGCATAAGCGCAGCATCGACCCATTTGATGAGCCGCATATCGAAAGGCTCTTGAGTGAAGTCCGCGCCGGCGAGTTCATTATCATCGGCACCAGCGCCGAAGGTGCTGTTCAGGCAACCGTGCTCGGCCTCCTGCAGCGGGGTAAAAGGGTAAGCGTCGTCACAGATGCCGTCGGCTCTCACAACAAAAAGAAAAGTGACCTCGCGCTGAGAAAGATGCGAGCCAAGGGCGCAAGACTTATTGAGACAAAAAGATTAGCGGGAACAAGTCACCTTCATCTTGTCGGTATATGTAGCTGCCGGCGCTGTAACGGCAGACTACGCAAAGAAAACCTCAATTTCTACACCATCTGACCCATCCCTTCCCCTCAAAACTCTTTTTAGATGCCTGTTGCATAAAAGACAGCGGTCTATAATTATAATAATGTTCTAGTCCCTTATAGATTACTAACTGAATCAAGATGTTTTCGTCCGGACCTCAATTTATGCAGAAATGAGCCTTTCTTAAACTCTAAAGTCCACTTTTTAAGGATAATCCATCCACCGAATCGAATGATGTGGTTACGCCACGGCCGGTACCACCTTCTCCAGCCCAACCTGAGATTATGCAAAAAGAACACCAAACTAGGAAAAGACAATACATTCACTGCAACCGTAAAAATGCATCTGAACCGATAGATTTTCCTCATAATTTTCTTAGCCGAGTTCAGCATCTCTTCCGGACCAAATGGGTCATCAGGCTCAAAAACAGGAAAGTTGCCATCGTAGTATTCCCACCCGACATCTTCAAGTGGATATATCCGGTGCTGCTGTTTTAGTCTGTGCCTTAACTCCGTGCCGGGCAGGGGAACAGGCAGCAAAACTTGAACTGTATCGATTCTTGCCTTCCTGATAAAATGCTTAAAACGCCTGACTCGTTCAGCTACTGACATCTTGAAATCCACGTTCGCGGCTTTTGGATAACCGAAGATAAACATACCATGTATGAAGAAACCGAATCTATGAAATCTCTTTGCGAGAGAGAGCATCTCATCAGACCTTATATGCTTGTGCATAACCTCTAACTCTTCCTCAATCGGCGATTCGAATCCGATGGCTACTGTTTTTATGCCGGCCCGATGCATAGCAGAAAGTAACTCGCTGTCACGAGCTTTGTCCAGCCTTATCTGGACTGTCGTGTTTAGTCTTTTGCCTATCTTTTTCTGATATTGTTCAAACAAGTTGCAAAATCTGATTGTCTCGTCACGCTGCTGTCCGAACAAATCATCGACAATAAAAAAACGCTTCGCATTCCGAGTTTCCACAAGCAGGCTGATGCTCTCAAGCAGCCGCTCTGCACAGGCATATCGTGGTTTGCCTCGGACAGTGCAGAATTCGCAGTCCATCCCGCAACCTCGCGTTCTTTCGACGGGATACAGCTTTATTCTTGCGTAGCGAACCAGTGAAAAATCCGGCAAAGGCAGCTTGTCGAAATCAGTCAAAGCCTGTCTCTTCGGAGTACACACAATCTGTCCGTTCTGCGCATACGCGATTCCCTTAACTTTGTGTATATCTCCATTCCCTTCTATGGCACGCAGCAGTTCCTTAATCGTCTCCTCACCTTCGCCAAGAACCACGTAATCGATACCCGAGGAAAGGGCTTCGGCCATGTTCTCTTCGGCAAAATGCTGACCTCCGGCAATAGTTAAAATCCCAATCTCTTGGTAATAACGGGCAATTTGGTAAAGTCTCGGGACGGTACTCGTCAATCCACCATAAAATCCCACAACATCTGCACCTCTTAGCTGCTGGAGTAGTTTATGATTAGCTCCACACGAATCGCTTCTGGGACCGTATCGCCCAAGGTTGTTCTCATCGATTACTTCGACATCCCATCCTTCCAGTTCATTGGCAGCACTAGCCACACACACAGGCCCAAGCGCTGTGGTACTCTTGGCAATCCGAGAGTAAATATTGAATGCCGGATATGCCGGAATAACAATTCTTAACCTGTGTCTTTTTTTGGTTATCTTATTCATAATCAATTCTCCGTCGCTATACGGCAATCCAGTCGACGTCTCCGAATCCTCTTGACTCACCACTAAACCTGTTCTTTAAAACATTGACAGATTCGACTTGGCCAAAAGACTCGAAAGCCTGACGCAAATCATTTTCTGTTACTTCTCCTGATAGGTTGCCTACATAGATATTCATTTTAATTTCCTCAACTTTCTTCAAACCTGAAATAATATCTATGCCGGAATTCCAGCTGGCATTGTTTTCAATTAAAGTACCTTATTTAACAAAGACTGTCAGAATAAAAGAAATGATGAAAGTGGTAGATATCGAAGCTTTTGTTTCTTGGCACTGTTTCTGCTGTTTCAACGCTCTATTAAACAATCATTTCAACTCAACTATTACACGACTATACTGTTGATATCGGCTGAGTGCAACAAATATATTATTTTTTTAGCAAATATATTCAGCAAATGCAAATGCGATTTTAGTGCATATCTTTAGAAAGGTCGATAGATTCAGCTAAATCGCGCTTTGTGATTGTTTTTTTGGGGGGCTTTAGATTTTTGCCTGGGATTTTCTGATGTCTAAACCTCTTACTTTTTTCTCTCCTGTTCAACTGTTCTACTGCTCAACTCTCTCAACCCTACCGGCCGGCCGCTTTCCAAAACTCTCTTGACATTTGCGCCTGATACTCATAGACTCACTGGCTTTACAAATATAATGTTAAATATTTAAGAAATCGAAAAATACAAACAGCTTAAGCAAACACAACCGCACTAATGTAAGGTTCTGAAAGGAGCTATCATAATGGCAGAAAAGAGGGTTTACTTCTTTGGCAGCGGCAAGGCCGAAGGCAACACGAAAATGAAAGCGATTCTGGGAGGAAAAGGTGCAAATCTCGCGGAGATGACCAACATCAAAATTCCCGTACCGCCCGGCTTTACCATTGCAACAAAGGTTTGCGATGAATATTACAAAAACAAGGGCAAATGGCCAAAAGGCCTAAAAGAAGAAATCGATAAAAATCTCGCAAAGCTCGAAAAATCGATGAACGCCAGGCTCGGCGACCCTGACAGGCCGCTTCTCGTCAGCGTTAGAAGCGGTGCCGCCGTCTCGATGCCCGGCATGATGGACACCGTTCTCAATCTCGGCCTGAACGACAATGTTATAAAAGGCATCATCAAAAAGACCGGCAACCTACGATTCGCTTATGACATTTACCGCAGGTTCATCGATATGTTCGGCGACGTCGTGATGGGCTGTGACCACGAGCATTTCGAGCACGAAATCGACAAAGCCAAGAAAAAAGCCGGCGTAAATCTCGACAACAAGCTGAACGCCGACCAGCTCAAAGACGTTGTCGAAGCCTACAAAAACGTGTACAAAAAGCACGTCGGCAAACTCTTCCCGCAGGACGGCCTAAAGCAGCTCCATCTCTCAATTAATGCTGTACTTGGTTCCTGGATGACGCCGCGAGCGGTAAAGTACCGACAGCTCAACAAAATAACCGGCCTGCTCGGAACCGCCGTCAACGTTCAGACTATGGTCTTCGGCAATATGGGCGACGACTGTGCAACCGGCGTCTGTTTCACACGCAATCCCAGCACCGGCAAAAAGGAATTCTACGGCGAATTCCTCGTCAACGCTCAGGGCGAGGACGTCGTCGCCGGTATCCGCACCCCCCTGCCGATGAAAAAACTCAACAAAATAATGCCCAGGTGCTACAAACAGCTCACCGCCCTGATGACCAGGCTCGAAAAACACTACAAGGATATTCAGGATATGGAATTTACGGTTCAGGAAAATGTGCTGTATATTCTCCAGACGCGGACGGGCAAGCGAACGGCGGAGGCGGCGGTCAAGATTGCGGTCGATATGGTTAAGGAGAGGCTGATAAATAAGAAAGAGGCCGTAACAAGAGTAACGCCGGAACAGCTCGACAGACTCCTTCACCCGCATTTCGACCCGAAAGCAAAGAGAGAGGTAATCGCCAAAGGTCTGCCTGCCTCGCCCGGAGCGGCGGTCGGCCAGGTCGTCTTCACCGCGGAGACGGCAGAGGCCTGGAAGAAAAAAGGCAAAAGGGTCATCCTGGTTCGCATCGAGACCAGCCCGGAAGATATCGGCGGTATGGATGCTGCCGAAGGTATCCTGACAGCCCGTGGAGGTATGACAAGCCACGCCGCTGTAGTCGCCCGCGGGATGGGTAAATGCTGCGTCGCAGGAGTCAGCGAACTAAATATCAATTACAAAACAGCAAAAATAGCCGTAGGCAACCTGACAATCAAGCAAGGTGATTTTATCAGCCTCGACGGCAGCACCGGCGAGATGATGAAAGGCCGGCTCGCAACGGTCGAGCCGTCAATGAGCGGCGATTTCGGCAGGTTTATGAAAATCTGCGACGATGTGCGAAAGCTCGGCGTGCGCACCAACGCCGATACCCCCGAAGATGCAAAAAGAGCGAGAGATTTCGGTGCCGAAGGTATCGGGCTCTGCAGAACAGAACATATGTTCTTCGAGGGCGACCGTATCTGGGCGGTTAGAGAGATGATACTCGCAGCAGACGACTACGACGAAATGCTCGAAATAATTTACGCAGCCCAGACGGAGAAACAGAAAAAAGAAATCGAAAAGAAATATAAAACTGTGAAAAAACAATTCGAAGGCTCATTGAAAAAATTACTGCCCTACCAGCGAAGCGACTTCGAGGGCATCTTTACCGCTATGGCGGGCCTGCCCGTAACAATCCGTCTGCTGGACCCGCCGCTGCACGAGTTCCTGCCGCAGGAGCAGGCCAACCAGGCCCAAATGGCAAAGAGACTCGGCGTCAAGCCCTCGGTCGTCAAAGCCAAGGTCGAGCAGCTCCACGAGCTCAACCCGATGCTCGGCCATCGAGGCTGCAGACTCGCGGTAACATATCCCGCAATCTACCGTATGCAGACAAGAGCAATCATCGAGGCTGCTCTTAACGTAAAGAAAAAAGGCAAAATAGTCCTGCCGGAAATTATGATACCGCTCGTCGGCGCACTCGATGAGCTTCGATTCGTAAAGCAGCAAGTGCTCGAAGAGATTGAGCAGGTCTTCAAAGAGAAAAAATCGAAGCTCCACTTTATGATAGGCACAATGATTGAGATACCCAGAGCTGCAATAACCGCTGACGAAGTAGCCAAAGAGGCCGAATTTTTCAGCTTCGGCACAAACGATTTGACGCAGATGACGATGGGCTTCTCAAGAGACGATGCGGGCAAATTCCTCGGCGAGTACGTCGTGCACGGAATCTACTCAGCCGACCCATTCCAGAAGCTCGACCAGGCAGGCGTGGGCAAGCTCGTCGAGATGGGCGTTTCGCTCGGCAGAAAGACAAGAAAGAACCTCAAGTGCGGTATCTGCGGCGAGCACGGCGGCGAGCCGAGCAGTATCGAATTCTGTCACCGTGCAGGCCTGAATTACGTCTCCTGCTCACCGTTCAGAGTACCCATTGCAAGACTTGCCGCAGCACAGGCAGCTGTTCTTTAGTAATTAGTTTTAAGTGTTTAGTATTTTGTTTGTGTAGTCCGCGCGCAATTGCGCGCGGGGGGGTAATTAAAAAATCTTAAAATTCAAAAATTTTTTTAATCGTTTCTATATAAAGACTTACAGCAAAAAACACCTCTCAAAATCAGCCGAAACACGTCAAGATCACGCGGGGGGGCTAAGTATGGGGGGAGAGAACGGAGTATGGAAACTTATGAATACGAAATCCGAATTTCGAAATTCGAGACAATATCAAATTACCAAAATTCGAATGAACGAAACGTTTTGAACATTTGAAAATTCGCATTTCGAATTTGCTTCGGATTTCGGATTTAGTGCTTCGGATTTAACAACGAGATACGAGTTGTGCGGAGGCAAAAGGGTAATTGCGAGAGGTTCAGGTTAAAATCTATCTGCCGGAATGTATCTATCGGCTGGGCGTCCGGCTAACCCTGCTTTACAGAAAATTACGTTACGGCTGCGCCTTCCGCAAAATACCCCTCACACAGGGAAAATTCGCAATAGTTGACGTCGAAGATTACGAGCAGCTCAGCATATATAAATGGTTTGCCGTAAAGTACGGCCGATGTTTTTATGCCGCCAGAAAAGGCATATCGAAAACCACCAGACGAAAAACACGTTCCATTCCGATGCACCGCCAGATATTAAACGTACCTGACGATAAAGTTGTTGACCATATAAACCATAACGGCCTGGACAACCGCAAAGCTAATCTGCGGATTGTGACCGTCCTGCAGAATAGCTGGAACGCAAGAAAGCAAAACGGAAACTTAAGCTCGAAATATAAAGGTGTCTCCCTTACAAAAAGAACCCGCAGGTGGAAGGCAAAGATAAGCTATAAGGGCAAAAATATTTATCTCGGCTGTTTTGATGATGAATACTCCGCCGCTAAAGCTTACGACAAAAAAGCCGCCGAGCTCTTCGGCGAGTACGCCGTGTTGAATTTCCCTGTGTAACACGGCCATCCTGGCCGTGTCATTCCCGACTTGTTCGGGAATCCATTTTTTTGATTAGCCCCCAAGTTTATCCTGGAGGTTTTCTTTTTTGCCTGTCCTGCCTGCCCTGAGCAAGGTCGAAGGGAGCACTTTGCGGTGAATAATCCCACAGCCGCACGCAAATGCCGGTATTGACAGAAATAGCGGTTCAGATACAATGAGACTTCGCGGTGAAAGTAGCTCAGTTGGTAAGAGCACTGGATTGTGGTTCCAGGGGTCGCGGGTTCAAATCCCGTCTTTCACCCTTCTTTTCTGCCGGCGGGTACGCAAGCGTGTTTTTTAATACTTTTTCTTAACCAACAAAAAAGAACACACGCCAAGTAAAAGCACAGCAGCCGCCATCAGGGCTAAAATTCTGATATTAAACTCGAGTTTTAAGATTTATTTTTTAAGGCCTTAAAAGGCCTTGATAATCCTGCTGGGTTTGTAATACCAGGTTTATCACCTAAGATATTTCAAACCCAGCTAACCTTTGCCGTTTTTCACTTACTGTTTTTATCTTCACACGACATTAAGCAATCGAGATTTTTTCCATGCTGGGTTTGTTGACTATTCGCACCCAAACCAGCAAACCCGGCAACAAGAAGATAGAGAGAACTTACACTACCTAATTATTTTCATCGCATCAGAGCTGCGTTTTCTTCTGCTGAGCCTGGGGGTGAGAAAACCCTATTATGAGCAAAACATTAACACGGTTTTCGGCCGTGACCGCTCTCTTATTTTGTCAATTTAGAGCCAATCTCAGCTTCATTCTTCCTGTTTATGCGCGACCCGGCTCGTCAGTCCGACAGCCGCTGCGACCGTTTCACTGAAAAACTCGTCGCTGGACCGGTCTGTAATGACTGCAGAAGCACCGAGAATTCTCGCTTCAATTTCCTGCTGGAAGTCACCGGCCTTTACAACAACGATGGTTTTAATATCCGGTTTTACGAGCCTAAGTTTTCTCAGGAACAGTCCGTTCGGCATATCGAACAGATTCCAGGCGCACAAACAAGCGTCTACTCTTTCATTTTTCAAATAGCGGGCGGCTTGCGCGCCAAAATCAGTTTCTGTAAACTGAATAGGCAGCTCTTGCAAAACCTCACCTTTACCATTGAGGCCTACAATTAATACTTTTGCCTGTACAAGAGCTAACATTTCATCAGGTTACCTTTCTTTTTTGTCGGTAGCCTACCTGCATTCTTTTTCGATTGCTGCCTTATTAACACAGCTTCATTTATCTTTATCACGGGTGACCGTGTTTAATTTCTTGCCGGGTTTGCTTTTAATCTCGCCTGGATATTTACAAACCCAGCAGAGAAGAAGAGGAGAAGAGAGTTTTTTAGTTTTTATAAGTATCACGGCAAAGCCGCGTTTACTTTCACGCTGGGTTTGTGGTTCTTTCTGTTTCGATCATTTCAAACCCAGCGAAGAAGAGAAGAGAGTTTTTTAGTTTCTATACATATCACGGCGGAGCCGCGTTTACTTTCACGCTGGGTTTGTGTCTATTTCTGTTTCGGTTATTTCAAACCCAGCGAAGAAGAGAAGAGAGAGAGAAATTTTCCTTTGAGTATTTTCATCACAGCATATCTGTGTTCAATTCGTGCCAGGCTTGAGGAAACCACTTTACATCAACCCTTTCCGGTTTTTTGTTTTTGTCAGATTTGGTTCATCTACAAGCCCAGCGGGGGGTGAGAAAACTCCTCGTGAGCATATATATATCACGGCCTTTTCTGCCGTGCCTGCTCTCAGTCTTTTATTTTCAAAGAGCCTGAAACTTAGTTGTCTCTAACCTTAAATAGCGATGCGCGTGCCAAAACCTTCTACGAAAGAAAAAAATCTTTAAGTGACTTTTTCAGCTGAGGTTAAGACTAGAAAAAAACAGGTGATAAAAAAATCGTTTCAGAAAGCAGGTGACCATTATGGTCGGTGAAGAAAAGGATTTATTTTTCCAGGTTATTGAGTAACAAGCTGTTATAAAAAAACGACCATTATGGCCGGGTGTGACCATATTGGACGGTAGGATTTATTATTTACTATTTTATATTTAATATTTATTAGTGCAAAAACTATGCTCGATACCGGATGCTCGATTCTTGATTTAATTTCACCGCAGAGCAGCTGTGTTAGATTTCAAGTATTTTTTAGATATATTTTTGGAGACCATAAAGTTTGATTCCTAATCATTGTATTCAGAATAATCAGAAGCTTAAGCATGCAGGCACCGAGAATGCAGAGGAAATAATCGATAATAGGCAATTAAAAGTCGAAAAATAATTCTTGACAAAGTATTCAATTCGACGTAAAATTCTTTGATTAATCTGAACCACAACATTTGAGGAGCAGTAAATCTCACGGATTTGCAGTTTGTTTTTAACATTAAAGGGAATAATTATGCCTAAGTTTATTGTCGGTCTCGTTGCGGCAGCATTTGCTTTTGTCATTGGTTTCGCCTGTGGCGCATTGCTTACAGCCCCCAAAAATTCGAGGATGGAAAGTTTAGTCAATGAAAATATTATTTTTAAGAAAAATGTTGCAGACCTTGAAAACAAAGTCCTATTACTTCAAAACGATGTAAACAGTTTGAAGGAAATCAATGAACAGTTGAAAGAACGACTGCTTCAAGCATATAAGGAAAAGGAGGATTCTTCAACATCTGACATATCAGAGCAGGGCAGTTTATGAGTATTAAAAACAATCAAAAATATGGAACACCTTACAAATATGGGATCAGAAATCAATAAAGGAGCATCGGAGCAGATAGTTGATAGGGATAAGAACTACCCCCGTGACAGAATCGTAGTAATAGGGCGTCGATCATCTGGTAAGACCGTTTATATTTCCTTGCTTTATGACAAACTGTGGAAGTCAGGTAGCAGTGTTAAGGTTAAAGCAGTCAAAGGGATGAACCACGCTCAATTTATTAAAACGGCCGAGGGGGTCCGACATCGTCAATGGCCCCCTGCTACTCAGGGTATTTCTCAGTCTTTTATTGAGGTCAATTATCGGGATCAAAACCGTTTGATGGTGGTGCTCGACTATCCTGGAGAACTTTTTACAGATGCTTTTGTCAAAGACATCGAGTCCAAAGAAGTTGACACATTGCTTGAGCATATAGACCGTGCTTCTGCAGTGATTCTCCTGGTTGACCCTGCACATGTGGTTGAAGGCGATATAGATTCGCAAATAGACCATAA
>CAZMQF010000046.1:0-16892 GCA_964568365.1 uncultured Pirellulales bacterium
TAAGAGGTGAGATATACTGTAAATCAGGAGGCAAGGGGGCCTTGAAATGGATTGCATCGGCAAGAAAGTTATTAACAATCTGCTCCTGAGTGAGGACGCCGTCGTGAATTCTTACCGCGGCGAGAGCACCATGATAGTTCAGGTCTCCACTTGCTGAGCCGAGCCTTATGTTGTGGCCTTTATATAAATCAAGGGTTTTTTGCTCAGTTGCATTAAGCTTTCCATCGACATAGACGCGTTCGGTCCCGTTTGTACCCCCCTCATTCGTTACTGCTATATGGTGCCACTTTTCTGCAGAGGGTATGCCGCCATCATAGCCGATGTCGGTTGAACCGTTATGTATCATTGCGCCAGAAGAGCCGCTTGTACCATATCCGAAAATAGAGATTCTGCCATCTATGGTTCCAATATTATTTGTCCATTGAACTACAGCTTCCTGACTGCTAATACTTGGATTGTAAACCCAAGTTTCAATAGACCAATCGCTATCTGATGTTATTCCTTCAGGAGCGAGAAAAGTAGCCTTCATGTGGTTTGTACCATCAAATCCGGGGGCCAGACATATTTCCGGCATCCACAGCCATACTTCAGTATCATCATCGTGGAAGTAGCCGCCGAGCGTACCATGGTTATTCCACTGGTAAACCTGTCCGGTTGAGTGAAAATCTTTATATGTTAAATCGACAAACAATTGTCCGGCTGTTTCAATCTCTATCTGATCGGAGTAACCGACGCCCGTAAAACTGAATATCCAGTTACCCGATAGAACAAAATCGTTCTCTATCCATTCTTTGCCGAGGGAATCATCCTCTGGAATAAGAACCTTTCCCCAGCTTCTGACATCAATGAGAGTGGATTCATTCTGATCAATGCCGTAGGAGATGTCGGTTTGCTGTGGTGGATAACCAAATTCATCATCACTTAATTGATAGTTGTTATAATCGTGAACTACAACCCCATCGGGACGAACCAAAGCGAGATATTCACCATCACTGCTTAATTTGAAATTTGTATGGTAGTTTCCTTCCGGGTCGTTATAGTCATTAACGTCCTGTCCGGAAGCAAAAACTAAGAAATAGTATCCGCCGTTTAGTGTGATTCCGTCGGGGAAAGGCCATTTTTTTAGATTTTCGGGGTCATCTGTAAGAAACCAGCCGTCAAGACTGATAGGTATATCGCTTGGGTTGTAAATTTCTATCCAATCTGAGGATTGCAGGTCCCCATCGAGCAGCGTTTTGACATTCGATGCCAAAAACTCACTGATAACAAGGTTATCATATTTTTTTTGCCAGTTTTTCGCCAGTAGTGCGAAGTCGGCCATATTGACGCCGTTTTCGCCGTCAAAATCCGCGCAGCCGAGACCTGAGCAGCCGGAAGGGTCAAGCCACTGTTGTGTAAAGTTAAAAAAATCCTCTATATCTATTCTATAGTCGCCGTTTAGATCGCCAACAGGTAAATCGTTTGCTTGCGTTTGGCAAATAGAGGACGCTATTAGTAATAGTAACAGCTCAATCTTCAACTTCTTTATAATTTTCATACCCTCTATCGTTTCGGATTTCCTTATTTAAGAGTAGTACTTTTTGGAGCATATAATTGTTCTAAGATAACTTTATAAGCTCTGAAATAAGAATAATATCATATTTTTCCTGAAAAATCAAGGATTTAATGCTGAAAAAGCTCCTATAGTCGGCTTTGTTAATATCGTTAGAGCCTTGTTGTTACACTTCAGGCCGAGTTGCTTTTCGAAGTTGTTGTTTTTTGATTGGTAAATCGGATTGAGTTATGGCCTGGCTTGTTTTTTAAGCGTTGCTTTTACTACTGATTGTATGCTGCGGCAGCTAATAGATAAGTTTTAGTGGTTGCATAATTTGTAAATTTTGCATATTTCTGTTTCTAAAGCTCTTGACAATGTAATTTATGTATTGCTATGATAATTTCTTGGAAATAATTGGGGCCGTAGCTCAATTGGCTAGAGCGTCGGACTGTCGATCCGAAGGTTGAGGGTTCGAGTCCCTTCGGCCTCGTTTTCTAAGTGATAAGCAGGTGGGCATTCACACCTGCTTGCGTGATCAATGCGTTTCGGTTTTGATATCTGTCAGTCGAATTTCCCGTATGAATCCGACGACCTCTGCGCACTTTTTCTCAATCGCCTGATAATTCTTTGCTGCAACAAGCTCTTTTGTAATCAGTTTCGAGCCCATGCCGACGCAGGCTGCTCCCGCAGAAAACCATTCGGTCAGGCCTTCACGTGTCGGAGAAACTCCGCCGGTAGGCATTAACTCAGCCCAGGGGCAAGGCCCTTTAACAGCTTTAACGAAAGCTGAACCTCCCACTTGAGCACCGGGGAAGATTTTGCAGATTTCCACGCCGAGCAGATGGGCCTGGTGAATTTCGGTAACGGAACCGCAACCAGGGAGATAAGGTACTTTGTGAGCATTGCAAACTTTTGCTACATCTGTGTCCAGAGCCGGACCGACGACAAAATCGGCTCCTGTAGCGATGTAAAGAGCTGCAGTAGAGGCATCGATGATAGAACCGGCACCGAGAACCATTTCCGGCAGCTCCTGGTCGCGATAGACGACCAATTCACAGAAGACGCCAATTGCCCGGTCGCCGCGGTTAGTGAATTCGATGATTGATGCACCGCCGGTATAACAAGCCTGGAAAACTGATTTTGCAATCTTGGCATCGGGGTCATAGAACAAGGGGACAAGCCCGACTTCTTTCATTCGTGTTAATGTCTCAAGACGCGTGTGCCTTGCCATAATTTTTTCTCCAAAAGTTCTACCATAAAAAAATTATCTGGCTATTCTTGCAGTTCCGCCCTTCATAACACGTTCTACTTCTTTTGCGCTTGCTGTGGTTGTATCACCTGGCGTTGTCATTGCAAATGCGCCATGAGCCGCACCGTATTCGACTGCCTGCTGAGGCGATTTGCCTTCCATTAAAGCGTAGATGAGACCGGAAGCAAAGCTGTCACCGCCGCCGATACGGTCCAGGATTTCGAGGTCTTCACGAAGCTGAGCATTGTAAAACTTGCCATCGGCATAAGCAACAGCACCCCAGTCGTTTTTCGTGGCGGTTTTGGCATTCCTCAGAGTTGTTGCAACAACCTTAAAGTTAGGAAATGTTTTGACGGCATTGGTAATCATCTTTTTAAAATTCGTCGGGTCAAGTTTGGAACAGCCCTCATCGAGGCCCTCAACCTCGAATCCCAAGGCAGCGGAAAAATCTTCTTCGTTGCCAATCATCACATCTACCAATGGTGCGATGGTTCGGTTGACTTCCATTGCCTTTTTTTTACCGCCGATGTCTTTCCATAGCGAATGTCGGTAATTAAGGTCATACGAAATTACTGTGCCGTATTTTTTCGCAACTGTCATCGATTCAATCACAGCGTCAGCAGTGGTATCGGACAGAGCTGCGAAGATGCCCCCGGTGTGGAACCAGCGAACGCCGTCCTGTCCGAAAATCTTTTCCCAGTCGAAATCTCCTTTTTTAATCTGAGAAGCGGCGCTGTTTGCACGGTCCGAGCATCCAACTGCCGCTCGCAGGCCGTAGCCGCGTTCGGTAAAGTTCAGGCCGATACGACTCTTCCTGCCAATCCCGTCGAAGGGTACCCATTTGACGTATTCCAGGCTTACTCCGCCCTGATAAAGCAAATCTTCCAAAAGCCTGCCGACGGGATTATCGACAATCGCCGTTGCAGCTGCAGCTCGTTTTCCAAAGCAGCGTTTCAGGCCGCGTGCGACATTGTATTCGCCGCCGCCTTCCCAGAGTTTGAACCGGCGGGTGGTATGGATGCGTTCTTCGCCGGGGTCCAGCCGAAGCATGATTTCGCCCAACGAAAGAATATCATACTTACATTCGCGTTCCGGCCTGAGATTTAAGAGAGACATTGTTTTAGCCTTTATTTGAATTTGTTTTATCTTGCCAGCCAGCCTCCATCAACAGCTACGGTATACCCCTGCATATAATCCGAAGCCGGCGAAGCCAGAAAGACAGCAATGCCCTGAAGGTCTTCCGGCCTGCCCCAGCGACCGGCAGGAATGCGCTTGAGTATCGCTTTGTTCCGAACAGGGTCTTCTCGGAGGGCTTTGGTATTGTCGGTTGCCATATAACCGGGCGCAATCGCATTAACGTTAATATTGTATGGAGCCAGCTCATTGGCAAGCAGACGCGTCAGGCCCATAACAGCACTTTTTGAGGCAGTATAAGAGGGCACAAGAATACCGCCCTGGAAGCTGAGCAAAGAGGCAGTATTGACAATCTTGCCGCCTCTTCCCTGTTCAATCATCACCCTGGCCACGGCCTGGCTTAGGAAAAACAGCGTACGAATGTTGATATTCATCACGTCATCCCAGTCTTTTTCGCTAAACTCTGTCAAAGGAGCGCGGCGGATTATGCCTGCGTTGTTAAATAAAATATCAATGCCGCCTAATTGTTCAACCGTTTGCTTAACGATAGTATCCACACTGTTCTTTTTGCTCAGGTCAGCGGTAATGGTAATGCACTTTCGGCTGAGCTTTTCAACCTTCGATTTGGTTTCAGACATATCAAGGATATCTACTAACGCTACATCAGCACCGGCTTCTGCCAGTCCAATCGCCATCGCCTGACCCAGCCCGCGTGCCGAGCCGGTGACGATTGCAACTTTGCCGTTTAATTTAAATTCGTCTAAAATCATTTTTATTTCCCCTATGCTTTTATCGAATTTCGTCAATCGTTAAATGGTCCATATCATCGAACGCCTGGTTCTCACCGCCCATCCCCCAGCAGAAACAATAGGCACTGGTTCCGACACCAGAGTGTATAGACCAGCTTGGCGAAATCACTGCCTGACCGTTTTTAAGGACAATGTGGCGCGTCTCATCGGGCTTGCCCATTAAATGGAATACGCAGGCATTTTCAGGGATATCGAAATACATATAGACTTCCATCCTGCGTTCATGAGTATGTGGCGGCATAGTGTTCCAGACACAACCCGGCTCAAGTTGGGTAATTCCCATTACGAGCTGACAACTCTCGACGCCATTGGGATGAATAAACTGGTAAATCGTTCGCTTATTGGCCTGCTCAATAGAACCTAAATGCACCTGATTGGCCTGACCGAGCTTGATGTGCGTCGTTGGATATTCCTTATGCGCAGGATAGCTGAGCAGATAAAATAGTGCAGCAGAGGCAGCATCTTTGCCGGCAAAATTAATCTCTTTAGACCCGCGGCCGATATACAGACAGTCCCGATTGTCCATATTATAAACCTTGCCGTCGACCGTAACCGTCCCGGCTCCACCGATACTCAAAACGCCTAACTCGCGCCGCTGGCAGAAATAATCAGCCCGCAATTCATCGGCAGAAGTCAATGATAAGACCTGGTTGGCCGGCACTGCAGAGCCAATAATCGCTCGGTCTACGTCGGTGTAAACCATTTCAACAACACCCGGCTTAAAGAGGTTTTCAATGAGAAAATTATCACGGACTTCTTGTGTTGTCATCCTGCTGAATCGAACCGGGTCAGGCGAATATCGTACTTCCATTATATTTCCTTTCCGAGATTAATCTGCAAACTCAATAACGACAGGGTTATCAATTCGCCGCTTAAAATTGCTCAGATACTGTTTCCATTGTTCAAATGTTTTGAAATCCTTGTTTTCGTCCCAGCAGGAACCGGCATAATAAGCAAGCGGTTTTTTCATCGATTGATTCACAACCATCAATAAGTGGTTATCTGCCTCTGTCGTATCTGCCTGAGTGTCTTTGCCGAATACAACACCGCAGCCTATCATTCCATTATTTGCGTCAGCGGGAAGCCAATAGCCTATTATATTCTTTGTCTCTGTAAACTTTTCATTACTGCTGTCACGCAAGATGATGCCGGCGGAAACTGACAACTGCTGTGTATCGTCACTGGTATAGGTGCATTCAATTTTATTCAGGTTGCTGCCCAGGTCAATTGAGATTCGTTTTTTTTCACTTACGGTGTGAGAGCCTGCTTTCCAGGGAGCGTACGTTAGCTCAAAGACGGAGCGAACCGGACCATTAGCAAGGACTTTCCACTCTTTGAAATTCCTCGGCAGAACCACTTTTCCATCCACTAAAGGAGCGGTACCGCCGCAGCCGAGTGTATTGCCGACCATATAAAAATCACCGCCTTCGCCGTGATTTTCGTGATAGCTGCCGCTTTTATAGAGTTTATCGATAACAGGATATGAAACACATTTACCCCACGCATCGATGCCACAGGTAATCGTTTCATCTTCAAGTGCCGGCCCATACATACGAAATGCTACCCTGTCATTTTCCCAGGCGAAGTCATCTTTTCGTTCAGGAACAAACCGGCAGTAAGTCGTCGTTTCCGAGACAGGCTTTAGCAATCCTTGCGGCTGCTTCATAAGCCAGAAAGATTTCCTTTCACCGGGTCCAAAGTTCGTCTGGAAAAGTAATTGTGATTTTTCTCCATCGTTCACCACCTGTGTCAGAAGCAGATGGTTTGTCTTAAAATCAAAAACAGCAACATTTTCTTTAGTCAGGCCGGGAACTGCTTTTTTAACTTCAGCCCAGGAAAGATTGATAGTCTCGCGGTCTCTGAAATCAATTATCGGATTGGTGATAGTAATCCTTTTAACCGGAGCTCCATTGCGGATAGCAATCTTATAAACTTCGCTGCCTGCCAGCAGGAAAGAGCCCACGCCGTAGATGTCTGTTTGCTCCGCATTGACCTTACGCGGGTCGGCCCCGATGGGCTGGACATAGCCGAGCTTGCCGTCGGGATGCACACAGCCTACCAATCCCTGCCACGCTTTAATCGCGGCAGGGGCGTAAGTTTTTTCATCAAGGTAACCATTATTAATACCCCATGACAGACCATAACAGTAAAAGCCCGAGCCGCTGGCTTCTTTGGATGGGTAACTTACAGGGTCTAAAAGGCTGGAATGCCACAAACCTTCTTCCGGCTGGATTTCGGCAATTTTTGCCGCCATCTCTTTAAAAATCTTTTCATAGCGGGGCCTGTCTTTGAAGTCTTTTGGCATCGACTCAAGTACACGAGCCAGGCCGGCCAGAACCCAACCATTACCGCGAGACCAGAACACTTTCTTTCCGTTGGCTTCACGTTTGTCGAAATAATTCTCATCTCGAAAATACAGGTGTTCGTTGGTATCGTAAAGGTAATCGGTTGTGTACCACCACTCCTCATTCATAAACTGAAGATATTTTGGTTCGCCGGTAACAGCAGCCAGCTTAGTCAGGACAGGCGGGCCCATAAACAAAGCATCACACCACCACCAGCGGTCCTTGCCTTGCTGTTTATCAATGTGAAGGCTGACTGTGGATCGGTTTGCGAGGATATAGTCGAACCTATCCTTTATGCCTTTGAGCATATTAGGGTCTTTGAAAAGGTTGTACATCTCCAGATACATCTGGCCGACGCAATGGTTGTCGGCGTGATAAATACTTCTGTAGTCGTGCGGCTGCCAGTCGTTTTTTTCTCCGAATTCCAACAAGGCCTTTATGTACTTGTCTTCATCAGCCATTTGTGCCCACGCACTCATACCGGCGAACAAGACTCCGTGAGTCCAGTGTCTTCTGTGGTGCGTGCTCGGATGGGCCAATTGCCAATCTGCCACTTTAGCCATTATTGATTTTATCTGTCCGGGCTGCATCTGTTCCGGCAGATCAACAGATTGCTGACCGATTGCGCAGCCGGACGATAACATTAAAACAAGTGTTAACAAACACCCGGTTCTGATTTTCATAGTTTGACTCCTAAAAAAACTTTATACATCGTATCCAAGGGGCACTTGAAAGTTCTGCATATGTCTTTTAATCCAATCGCAAACGCACGCTATTTTATCTCTGAATATGAGTTTTACAAGCCTAAAGATAAGCTTTGCTAACGATTTTAATGTTGATTTATTCTCAAAATTCCTATAAATTTCAATCTAAATAAAAGCTGAAAAATTTTACACAAATCTTTGTAAATAAACAAAGATACAATTTGAGGAAATTCAGAAATGAAGAAATTATTTTTTATATTTTGTTGTGCAATGATTATCTTATTTGTTTCATCCGGCAGGACTCTATCGGCATCTGCTCGAAATAAACCTTTATCTTTTTATGACCCGCAGGTCAAAGAGCTGCTTTCAAAAATGACGCTCGATGAAAAAATCGGTCAGATGACCCAGGCCGAACACGGAGGGCTCAAAGACATAACAGATATAGAGAAGTATTATCTTGGCTCTGTTCTCAGCGGCGGCGGTGCCGACCCCAATCAGGGAAATAGTCTTTCCGCCTGGACGGACCTCTACGATAGTTACCAGAAACGGGCCTTGAAAACACGGCTTGGCATCCCGCTTCTCTACGGTATTGATGCAGTTCACGGACATAGTAATGTGTTGGGAGCGGTGATTTTTCCTCATAACATAGGTCTCGGCTGTACAAGAGACCCTAACCTGGTTGAAAAGGTCGCACGTATTACTGCTATCGAAGTTCGTGCTACCGGCATTAACTGGACATTTTCTCCCTGCGTAACAGTACCACAGGACATTCGTTGGGGCAGAACTTACGAAGGTTTTTCTGAAAATCCTGAGCTTGTAAAAACTCTCGGTGAAGCTGCCGTTCGCGGGTTTCAGGGTTCTGATTTGAGCAGCCCGCTTTCAATTCTTGCCTGCGCCAAACATTATGCAGGCGACGGAGGAACTACGTTCGGCTCGGCAAAACAGACCAAAATGCTCGACCAGGGTGACACATGTCTGGATGAACAGACACTTCGCAAAATTCATCTTCCACCTTATGTGACAGCTGTCCGTGCAGGTGTCGGTTCTATTATGGCCTCCTACAGCAGCTGGAATGGCCTGAAGTGCTCCGCGAATAAACATCTGCTAACGGAAATACTTAAACAAGAGTTGGGCTTTGAGGGCTTTGTGATTTCTGACTATACCGCGATTGGACAGATAAATCCTGATTACAAGACTGCCGTTGAAATATCAATCAACGCGGGTATGGATATGGCTATGGAGCCACGAATGTACCGCGAGTTTATCACAAATCTTAAGCAGCTGGTCGAAGAAGGCAAAGTGCCTATCTCGCGTATCGACGATGCGGTGACGCGAATCCTGCGGGTGAAGTTCGCTATGGGGCTTATGGAGGAAAACGCTTCTGTTTTCGCCGACAGGGGCTTGCATAAACAGTTCGGCTCAGCCGAGCACAGGGAGATTGCACGGCAGGCGGTTCGCAAGTCGCTGGTATTGCTCAAGAACAACAAAGATACTCTGCCGATTTCAAAGAAGGCTAAGCGTATTCACGTTAGCGGCAAAAGCGCAGACAATATCGGCAACCAGTGTGGCGGCTGGACGATTGACTGGCAGGGCAGAAGCGGCAATGTAACGACAGGCGGCACTACGGTTCTGCAGGCTATCAGAAATACAGTATTAGCGGACACAAAGGTAACTTTTTCGCTGGACGGCACATCGGCGGAAGGCGCCGATATTAGTATTGTTGTTATCGGCGAGAGGCCTTACGCCGAAGGTCCCGGCGATACCGTCAATCCTGTACTTTCGAAAGAAGATATTCAAGCTGTCTCTAATTTAAAAAAGGCAGGGATTCCGGTGGTCGTAATTCTTTTCTCAGGCCGGCCTCTGATTATAAATAATGTGCTTGAACAGGCTGATGCGTTTATTGCAGCGTGGCTGCCGGGAACGGAAGGTCAGGGTATTGCGGATGTACTGTTCGGCGATTATGAACCGACCGGAAAACTTTCGTTCACCTGGCCTCGCTCAGTTTCACAGATTCCGATTCATTTGTCGGACAGCAATGATGAGCCGCTTTTCAAATACGGTTACGGCCTGACATATTAAAAAAATTCTCATACTGCGCTTAAAAAAATAATCAATCTTTTTTTTGGAAATTTCGCTAATCTGTGGTAAGGTTATTTTTATGAAGTCGATTGTAAAATGGTATTTCAGTTATGTGTTTTTTGCGCTGTTTTTCTCGTTTTTAGCGATTTCGTCAGCAATAGAACCGCAGGATAACACAAAAGAGATATTCGATAATTTTAACAATCCGCCCAGAGAGTATTCCATTATCCCCCTATGGTCGTGGAACGGCAGTCTGGAACCGGATGAATTGAAAAGGCAGATTGACCTGATGATGGAAAAAGGGGTTTACGGTGTCTTTATGCATGCACGTGCAGGCATCGATAAAGGCCGGACACCCTATTTTTCCGAAGGCTGGTGGAAAGCTGTTGAAACAGCCGTTGAATATTCAGACCAGAAGGGATTTCTCGCCTGTCTATACGATGAAGACAAATGGCCCAGCGGCAGCGCCGGCGGCCGTACACTCGCACGTAATCCGAAGGAATTCATCAAGAAAGGTTTGCGATACGAGACTCTCCGAATCATCGGCCCGGCCGACTATAACGTGCCTTCTTCCGATGCCTTGAAGGTCTTTGCTGTGCGGCTCAGCGGTAACAATAGATTCAGGGCTTCCTCCCAAAGGGACATCACTGACCGTAAAGGCAGCACGTGGAGCGCTCCTCGCGGCGAGTGGGCCGTTTTGACATTTACGGTAATAGAGGATCGCGACAAACAAATCGATTACTTTGATTCAGAAGCTGTTGCCGCCTTTATTGATATTACACACGAGGAATATTTTCGACGTTTTGGTAAATACTTTGGAAATACCATAACCGGTATCTTCTTCGATGAAATATTTTTCAGGCCGAACGGATGGAACGTTTTGCCCTGGACCGACGACCTTGCGGATACGTTCCAAAGCACAAAAGCATACAGTCTGCTCGATAGTTTGCCTTCACTTGTTCTCGAAAGCGAGAAAACGGCTCTTGTCAATTACGATTTTCTGGATGAATTGTCCGAAAGGTATTATAAAGCCTGGTTTGAACAGTATGCCTCGTGGTGCGAGAAGCACAATATCTGGGTGACAGGCCATACTGAAGAGTACCTGGATGCTTACAAACGGCAGGGCGACTATATCAAAACGATTGGCAGTATATCCCGCCCGGCCACGGATAACGAGGAGTTCCGTTATGGATTCCCGCGTTATATCGATTCGTTCAAGCTCAAGCAGGTGGCTAGTGCCGCCCATCTCTACGGACAGTCACGTGTCGGAGCGGAAGCAATGGGTGGCGGTGGCTATATGATTACACCGGAAGAATACCGCTACGGTTTTGCCCGATTCGGCGTATGCGGCCTTAACTTTTTCATTCCACATTTATTTCATTATTCATTAGACACGATTGAAGCCATTGAAGATTGGCCGCCAAGCTGGTTCTTTAGAAATCCGTACTGGAAATATTTTAAGCCACTGGCCGACTACGGAAGAAGAATCTCCTATATGAATTCACAGGGACATCACATATGCCATCTTGCCCTGTTGAATCTGCTGACTGACCAGTGGATTGCAGGCTACAACCAAGATAGTGACAGCCGCTATTTCACCGAGGCACAGGAAATATTGCTGAATAGTCTTATTGAATACGACATCATCAATCCAGCCTCGCTGGTCAGCGCCGATTGTTCCGATGGGAAAATCAAACTGCACAATGAAGCCTATTCTGTCCTGGTTCTTCCCTCTTTAAATACTATCACCCAACAGATGGCGGGGAAAATAAACGAATTTGTCGATAACGGTGGCGTGGTCGTCGCCATTGGAAGAATCCCCGGAATACTCAGCCGCCCGGACGAAGAAAACCCAGTCAGTATGTCGCAGCTATTCGGAATCGACTCCAGGTTTGCCGGCAGGGAATATTATTACGTTAACAGAGAAAGTTTTCAGCCCTATACGCACAAAAAATACGATAAAGGCGGATACGCATACTTTTCCAGCCGTATGGTCAACCTTCCGTTGATTGTCAAACAACATATCCCCGATGAAATCCGTATCATTTCAGGCGATGAGTCTATCCTCCGTTTTCACCAGCGCCGGGCCAATCAGGCCACCTTTTATTTATTGATGAATGAAAGCAAAACAGACGCCCGCTGGCATCTCAGTTTTCCCGACTATGGTATCCCCTATATGCTCAATAATGAAACAGGAGAGGTGACGAAGCTAAATTATCTGGCTAAAGGCAAACGCCTTGAGCTTGTCCTTGCTTTTGAGCCCTGGCAAGCTTCTTACCTTGCATTTGTCCCCGGTGACAAGCCGAAACCGCAGTACCTTATTACTGAATCTACGCTGCAGCAGACAGAACTGACATCAGACCGAAATAACCTGACCATATCAGGATATGCCGGGGATGAGCCGACTCAGAAGGTTACTGTTTTGGCCTCCAGCGGAGCTGAAATGACAGAAAGCTGGCGCAACATAAATACATTGCAACCTATAAACCTGGACGGATTATGGAATTTTATGCCTATAGGCAAACAAATTGATTACGTCTGGACCGACAGAATCAGCGAAGAGACACTGGATATACCGGTTATGAAGTTCTACGCCGTTTTTGATGAGCAGGGTGACGATATGAAACTGCCGGAATACGACGACAGTCACTGGGCAACGGTTAAATTGGACGATACATTCAGCAGTCTCAAGGGGGGCAAAAGGTATCTTAGCCCCTGGAATGCATGTCAAATCGTCAGTTTCGACAGAAACCATCATTTTCCTGGTCTTGGCGGCGAAACCGCTGTATTCAGAAAAACAGTGAATATCGAGGGTGATATCAAAAGTGCTTCGCTGACCGTAGTTGCCAAGCCTTCATTTCGTTTGCTCATCAATAATCAACAGGCAGGTGAGGCTCGCGGTTCTTCAGAGGCACGCAGGTTCGACATCGCATCATTTTTGAAAACAGGTGAAAATTCCATTTGTGTAGAGGTGCCGAGAAACAGGGGGCTTTTAGTTGAAGGCTGCATTCAGACAACAAAAGCACGATATCCTATTCTCTCAAACGATTTATGGACTGTGCAACTGGATAGAGGTACTGAAAAGGCCTTTGAAGTCTGCAAACCGCCGATGGGCAGCCTGGGGCAAGCCAGATTCCCCGACAGGTCAATCAAATATCCTTTGACTGGGTGGTACAGGCAGACTTTACCGGCCGGTGCAAAGAAAATAGTGATTTCAAAGTCATCAGGTAATTTAACCTTCTATATCGATGGACAGGAAGTTCGTCCGGTTAAGGGTATAATAGATTTAACCGAATTGCAGAAACAGGGCGGTTCTGTTTTGGCGGTGAAGTGTATATTTTCTCAATTGACCGACGGATTGCAGGAGCCGCTGAAGGTGATTTGCCGGCCGGAACCTGTGAAGCTGGCAAGTTGGGCTGAATATGGGCTAAGCTGGTTCACAGGACGCGGGATTTATTCGCGAGAAATAAACATTCCTGCAGATTATCAAAAAACCGGAACCAGAATCATCCTTGACCTTGGCAAAGTTAACTGGTTTGCCGAGCTCTGGGTCAACAATAGGCTGGTCAAATTTTTTCCCTGGGGCGAGTTTTCAGCCGACGTCACCGACTATATGAAACCGGGTGTGAATAATATATCTGTTATAGTCTCGAACCTCAGGGCCAACGAGGCCTATTGGAATATACCGGATGAGATGCTTGAGAACTCGAGGGCCAGATGGTGGCATCAGGGAGCAACCGACCGTGAAATAGAACGGCTTGAATCTGGTTTGTTCGGGCCGGTGCGCTTGATTGCCTATCAACGGATTGAAAAAAAATTGGCCGGTTTATAAATAATTCTGTTCGAAACGATTAAAGGAGTGTGTCACTATGGTGCGTAATCTGATAAATCAGTTTTTTAAATTTTTCTGCTCTTTTCTACTGATTATTTCTTTCTTGAGCATTAACGGATGCACAACAGGAAAACGCCTTCGCTTATTTGACAACAATGGACCACGGCAAATGATAGCATTGGTAGAGTGGCAGTTTTGCGAGGACAAAACACCTGACGGAACTACGCCTACACCGCCGGAGCAGGCTGACTGGACAAAGCTTGCAATTCCCCATGTTTTTCGCCAGTCAGGCCTGCCCGATGAATCGGCAGGCTGGTATCAAAGAACATTTAAGGTAGCTGCCGGTGATAACAGCAAGCGTTTTTATCTCTTGCTTGAAGGCGCTGCTACGGTCAAGGACGTTTTTGTCAACGGTCAGCACGTCGGTAAACATCGAGGCGCCTACACCGCCGCCGCTTTTGACCTGACGCCAGCTGTTAAGTTCGGCCAGTCCAATACGTTGCTGCTTCGTGTAAGTAACCGCGATAGTGAATCCGCCAACTGTTTGTCTCGCTCAACGCTTTACTACGTCAACGGCGGCCTCTACCGCAAGGCCTGGCTTATCAAGACCGGCGCTGTTCACATCTACCCCGACCTCGGCTCCTGCGGCGTTTACATCACACCTGCGAAAATCACCGCCGACAATGCGGACCTCAACGTGCGCACCGTGGTGTATAACCCGCTCAAGAAATCAGTTGAAGTTACCGTGCGTCATATCGTCACCGGACCCGGCGGTGCACAGTATGTGCGCTTCGAGAAACAGAAACAACTTGAATCGTACGAAAAATCTACTCTTAGCGCAACAGGCGTCATCAGAAAGCCTAAACTCTGGGATATTGCCCAGCCTAATCTTTACACCGTTCGAACTGAATTGCTGGCCGACGGCCGGCTCAGCGACGTGGTCACCGAGCGGACAGGTTTTCGCACCATCGCTGTAAAGGACAATCGGTTTTATCTCAACGGCCGTGAGTTTCGGGTCCGCGGAGTTAACAAGCACCACCAAAGCGAGCATAGCTGGAATGCCCTGACCGACGAAGAATTGTCTCGTGAATGGGATATGATGACCAATATGGGCGTCAACACCGTCCGCCTTGCTCACTACCCACACAGCCGTCTTGAATACTCCATCGCCGACGAACGCGGCATCGCCGTGTGGGCTGAAAACGGCCTCGCTGGTCAGCTCTGGAACGACCCGGGCAATGAAGAAAAGACTATAACTGTGGACGGCGAACGCATCACACGCGAGATGGTACGCCAGAATTGGAACCACCCCAGCATACTCTTCTGGAGCAGCGGAAATGAAACTATTCAGGAAGTTGCCACGCACTATGCCGGCGTAATTCGCGAGGAAGACTCTACTCGGCTGGTTACCTTCGCCGCAAATAGAAATATTCCAGGGTACACAGATTTTGTAGCCTTTAATACCTATGACGGCTGGTATGGAGGCCACTACACTGACTTTAAGGACCGCAGCAAAAATACCTTTATTTCGGAAACCGGCGCCGGCTCCTGGATTACCCATCATATACCATACGGTATGATTAAATGGACGGTGGACAAATTCGAACCAGAGGAATATGCAGGTATGTTTGCCGAATATCGTCTCCAGACCGTGTGTGTCGATGATGCTGAAAACCGTCCGATGTTTCTCTGGTGGAACTTTCGTGAATTCTACAATCTGAAATTCAAGAAAAACCGCAACACCAAGGGAATTATCACTCTCGCAGGTATGCCCAAGGATATCTACTACCTATTTCAGGCATTCTATGGCTCCGAACAACCTGTTCTTCACCTCTGCGGTCGCCACCATTTTCTGCGTCAGACTGCACCGGATAACGGAATCAAGGTTTACTCTAATGCCTCTGAACTGGAACTTGTGCTCAATGGCGTCAGTCAGGGCAAACTCAAGAACGGCGATTACCGATTGGCCGATAGTGAAAAGAGACAACGGGGCGGCACGGTAACGAATATCCCCGGCATACAGGTTAACAACGTGTTTTTCTGGAAGGCTACTTTGCGCCCGGGTTGCAACGTGGTAGAGGTCCGCGACAGCAGGGGGCTGAGTAAAAGTATGGTCATTTATCAAAAGCCTGCCGACGGACCTATGCCGGTTGACAATACTGCTCTCGTAGCCGATTTGAAAAGTTCAAATCCCGACAATCCAGCGGTCTTCATCGACCGTCCTGTTGAGAGTCAGGGTCCCTTTTATTATGATGTTGATGGCTCATCGGACAACACATTTGATATCCTGCCGCCGGAAGTCGAAGGAGCAGCCTGGATTGCTGCCCGCCGCCTGAGCGAGCTGAAAATGAAAACAGACCTGTCCTTCCGATTAAACAAAGATGCCGCGGTTTATGTCCTTTATTCAACAGGCACTTTTCCCAAAATTACTCTGAGAAAGCCGAATGAAGACACGCAAAAAGAGTCTGCGGCTCTAAGACAAGCAATCTCAGCAGCAGGATTTCGAGACACATCTGTTAAAACCACCTGGCGAGGCCACGACCTTGTGCTGGCGCACTGCACACTCTGGAAACGGTCGAGCCGTGCCGGCGAGACCATAACCATTCCCGGCCATACGCTGGATTACGTTATCCTGGTAAAATCGAAGCCTTATTAACATCGGAAAATTAGAAAAGAGATAATATGCCCGGCGAGAACGGATAAATTTATGGAAAAAATTGAGATGACTCCGATTGGCGTTATACATTCGCCATATAAAGACACAAAGGATATTCCCATTCAGGGCAAATTCAAACCAGAGGTCAAAGCATACATTAAGCTAAAGAGCAAATATGCTACGGGTCTCAAAGATTTGGATGGTTTCAGCCATGCCATTATCATTTACTTTTTCCACAAGTCTCAAAAAGAAGAAATTCTCGGTAAACCATTTTTGGAAAATAAGGAACACGGTATATTTGCGATAAGAAGCCCACATCGACCGAATCATATCGGTTTGAGTGTGGTAAAGATTGACAGTATTAAAAATGATGAGCTACACTTCAGTGAGGTTGATATATTGGATGGGACGCCTGTGCTGGATATAAAGCCTTACGTTCGACATTTCGACAGACGAGATAGTATCATTTGTGGCTGGTTGGATAAGCATTTTTCTTAGAAGCCGCTTTCCAGCCTTCAATAGTATAAATAACATCTCCCGCAATTTTGTG
>CAZMQF010000047.1:0-16150 GCA_964568365.1 uncultured Pirellulales bacterium
TAAAGTAAAGTACCGGATATCGCACTTCAGCACTCAACAGGTTCTCTTCTTTACTACCAAAAACAAGATACCTCACAGGAATTTCCTTCTTGGAGTCCCCTATAACTATCTCAAGGCTGAGACTTTTTCTATCAAGTAGTTGATTACCTCCACCTACATAACACTCTTCCGGGACATGGGGTACCATATCAGGACGCTCATAATAAGTAATAAACAACAAACATTTACGTACCGGGCTTTCTGCAGGCACCTGTGTATCTTCCAAAATCCACTGGATATAGTCTTCTGTGCCAAGGCTTTTAATAATCTCATCATTTGTTATCTTCTGCTTGGAAACAACTTCGTATGGCCCTAAGGTATTTTCATCCAGATAATCCAAAGCTCGCTTTAAAGGCAGCGGCTCTTTTTTGAGGTACCCTCCGAGGCCCTGTATTAAAATCGGCATCCCAACCGCACTTATTGCAAGAACCGTAACACATATCAAAAAAGCTGGTTGTACATATAATTTTATAACAGATTTAGCTTCCATAATCAACCATTTACAAAAAAATAACTTATGTGCTTCTACGCACAATCACGTCTTCCTCGTCAGTCACTTTCTGTTCAACAAATAAATTTGACATAAACCAGGCTATAAAATAGTACAGCCCAAATGCTAAAACCAGCATTCCCATACCGAGAATATCATGATAAATACCCTGTGCATACTTAGGGGCTATAAATATATGAATAAAACCTGTAACTGTAACCCGTACAATATTGCAAAATATCGCTATTGGTATCGTAGATGCCAGCAGGACTATTCGCTGCCATATCGGCCTGTAGTGTAAATACGCCATCGCAACACCCAAGGCCAAAAAGGCCATCAGCAATCGCATACCGCTGCAGGCCTCTGCCACATTTAATGCCGGCTCTATGTGCCTTCCCTTGTAAAAAACATCTATGACCACTCCGCTGACTGTAGCATCCAAACCACCAACCAGATTCAGCAAAGCTGTTGTAACCACAGCTGCCAGCTTTCTCATAGGCATAGTAAGCTGCACATAGTATCCCTGCGGCAGTGGAATCGCAAATATCAAAAACAATATAGCAAGCCACGTATACTTAACCATTTGCCAGCCGCACAAAAACAACACGATTGTTCCAAGAATTGCCACCATTAATACTTGCCGAATATAGGTAGCCCTGAGGCTCGGGATGGACATATTGAGAATATAAAGTCCAAGACAGCATAGCAAAAAAAACAAACCGAGGTAATTCGGTCTGGCCTTCAGAGTCAATATCTCTTTTTTACGCTGATTGATAAAGTATAAGCTGAAAAAGGGAATGAGAAATCCGTGAGACCAGCTCGGATCCGAAATCCATTTTACAACAATTCGCTCGATTTCATATCGGAAAATCCACCAGAAAAAGCTGCCGATTATCAATACCTTTATGTAACTGTGCAAGCCGAGTTCGAGCCAGCTTGTCCGAATCGTACTTGCTTGCTTACTTTGTGAACCAACCGTTTCAAAACTCTCTGCCATAATCTAAGCATTATACCAAAATTTCCCGGCTTTTAATAGCCAAAAGGCCCCAACGGGTTTTCAAAACCGAAATCCCGATAATTAAAATTCCGGTCCCAAATAAAGCCAAATCCATAATTGGCCCGGAAAGCTTCTCGTAAGATTGCACGGTAGTAAGACGTTGGATGTGTACCCACATTGATTAAATCATGCGGTTTTATGAAGAAATCCGGCTGTTCGCCTCTGGCAATTTTATCCAGGTTTACCATTACGATTTCTTCTTTATTTTTTCCGATACGCCTTGTTACTTCACAATGTTTTGGCCAGGCCAGCTCATTAAGACCACCTGCCGTTGCTATTGCCATCTTTAATGTTAAAGGCCGGCCGGTTATTACGAAAGCACCAACACGATTGACATTACCCATAACATAAAACTCTCCGACAAGGTCAACCGGCACATGAATTGCATCTCCTCCCCTAATCACAATGTTATATTTGGGATCGCCAGCCAACACTTTATCCGTCGGAATCTTAATAAGTCTTACCTTAGGTTCTTGTGGCTCTTCGGCTTCCCATTCAAACTCATAAGGCAAGACTGCTTTTTCTTCTATCCTGCCAATTCCTTCAGGCCTCTTACCAACCTCAACCGGAACCCACTTTCCATCCTTGAATATCCATTCAATCCGGCCGGCTTCTTCTGCCCGCCCAAAACCGGATTCAAAGCCCGAAATATCACCTAATAAATCAATTCCTTCGGGTGATACCACACCAAGAAGTTCCTTATCCGTTACCATTTCTGAAGAAGTCATAACAAGTTCATCACCTTTGCCTTTGTCATCCTTGCTCCTCGGCATTATCATTCTAAGCATATCCTGTTCCGGTATATACATTTCCTCGGTGTCGATGGGCCCGAGCAATTCTTCGTCTATGGGTTGAGCTGCTCCTCTTACTTCTTTAACCCGACGAGAAACATAAACATAGCTGATATTAAACTGACCTATCCCGCCGGCCTGGGCAATAGCATCGGTCAGGCGGTAATCATAACGAGGAATTGGATACCTGCCCGACGTACGTACTCCCTGTCCAGAGATGGAAAATGCGCGCTTCTGTGAACTCAATAAAATCACATTCACCAACGGCTCTTTTAATACGTTCGGTCTCAGAATATTCCCAATCTCCTCTTCAAGCTGTCTTTCTGTCAAACCGGCTGCCTCAATCACACCAACTTCCATTACATTTATCTTGCCCGTTTCGTTTATCATATAATCTTGTGTAAAAGTCAAATTATCCGTAAGCAATTCAAAGATTTGCACTCGTAAATAATCTCCCGGGCTAAACGTATAGTCAATCTCATCTTCAACAATATCGGATGGAAGGGGTTCCTCAGCTCCCTCAAAAGCCGACGGTTCCTCATCTTCAACACCTAATGAATCAAGTATTACATTTACTGCCGGCACCGGGCGAAATCTGCCTATCTGCCTCGGGTCAAGAATCCTGTTGTTATGGTCACAACCCGAAAGAAATCCACAGAAAATTACCAAAATAATACAATACTTAAAAACGTCTTGAAAAACCGTATTACCAGCCGATACAAACGGTATATCCCGTATCTTTTCCATAATCCCAAACTTCCTTATAATTCTTTTTAGGACCTGTCCCGAACCAGCAGGACAAAGCCAAAATCTCTTATTTACAGCTACTCGATAATTTTTTATCGGTTTAACATAAGGCCTTCTTAACTTTTTTAACCCTATAAACTTAAGACAAAATTCGATTCCACTTTTACCCCATTTTTCTCAAAGCCCTGAGACCGATAATTTTTTAATTGTCAATACAGATAAAAGAGCCGGGGACAAATAAAGATGGGCATACTTCGACAATCAGCATCATTCAGGTAAAAATAATTACGTGCAAAAAATAATTGACAATTTCACACAAAAAAAAGCCCCGGCAAGCCGCTGAGGCTTATTATTGTTTTTTAAGACCGCCCTGTTCAGCAATCTTGAATCTGCCTCGACTACCAGTGATATTCTATTTTAGCAAGCCGTTTTTGCAAAACACCGTCGGAACTTGCCCTGAATATCTCCACCCTGCGAGGCAATACGATGCCGTTGTCCTTGATTTGAGTATAATTATAACCACGAACAGTCAATAGACTATCAGAGCCTTCACTACTGTACCATACGACATCAACCAGAGAACTTTGCTGACTCTGACAGAAAATTACTCCCTCTTCGGCACCATCGCCTTGCTCTGTCTTCATAGTTCTTATCACAGGCCAATAAATCTGACCTTCTATTTTTATGAACTGCCGTCTTTCTGTATGCACTGCTGACTTATCCAAAAAGCGAACAGGCGCTGTCATAATATCAAGCACTGCCCTGGCAAAAGCCCTTGCCTTTATCTCAACAGGCAGAGTCCAATCCTTTTCAGCCGTCTTTAAGACGCTGAATTCTCCCCTCGACAATTGGCAGACAAACTTGTCCTCCGGCTCCTCAGCCGAAATTCGAATTGAATTCGACCAGGGATAAATCCGGTGAACCTGCTCGGTCAGATACAAACTCTTGTCCGGTTTGTAGAATGTCACCACGCATTCAAGTGACACCTCTTTAACTTCCATCCAGGCCTTCAAACCACCTGTCGCCTTGACCGCCGCTGACACAAATCCACCTTCCATAGCGATTGAATCATTCTCGGCTCCCACAGCCAGCGGTTCGGTAGCAGGCTTCGACTCAACCTGCCGTCCACACCCAGCAGCTAAGAACAAAACCAAAATCCCTGCAGTTATCTTCATCAATAACTGCTTCATATTACTGCTCCTCCACAATCCTTTTTTTTAAACCGGCATCAACTCTCTGATTTCTCTTCGCCGCCGTCGCATTTTAAGTTTGCAAGCTGCTTAATAAGTCTGTAGTTTTCAGCCACATCCTTTTTGGCAAGCTCGATAAGCCTGGCCGCTTCTTCCGGCTTGGACTGCTTCAATGTGCGATAGCGGTTCTCGCCGTACGCATATTCGACAAAATCAAAGCTCGGCGCTTTGGAATCAAGCTGCAGCGGATTTTTGCCCTGCTCTTTAAGCAGAGGATTAAACCTGTACAGCGGCCAATAACCGCTTTCAACCGCCCTTTTTTGCTCATCGAATCCTTTTGTCATATTGATTCCATGTGCGATACAATGAGAATACGCAACAATCAGCGACGGTCCCGGGTAAGACTCCGCTTCCACAAATGCCTTAACCGTCTGATTCGGATTTGCACCGAGCGCCACGTTCGCAACATATATATTACCGTAAGTCATTGCAAGCAATCCAAGCGATTTTTTAGGCATTGGCTTACCGGCTGCTGCAAACTGAGCTACTGCCGCTCTCGGCGTTGACTTGGACATTTGGCCTCCCGTATTTGAATAAACCTCGGTATCAAGTACAAGAACATTAACATCTTCACCGCTCGCCAGAACGTGGTCAAGGCCGCCATAGCCGATATCATACGCCCAGCCGTCACCTCCAAGTGCCCAGATACTTTTACGAACAAGATAATCAGCAACGTCCAGCAACTGTGAGCACTCGTCACATTTACTTTTCTCGCACTGCTTTTTCAATTCATCAACCCGCTGTCTCTGTTGCTCTATCGCCTGCTGAGCAGGTTCATTGGCCAAAGTAGCCTTTTTTATCTCTTCAGCCAGGCCCTTTCCAACACAGCCTTTAGCTGTAACCCTTTCAAGCAGCTCAAGAGCAAACTGCTTAAACTTATTAACCGTCAGCCGCATACCCATCGCAAACTCAGCACTATCCTCAAACAGGCTGTTACTCCAGGTCGGCCCTCTTCCATCTTCTCTTTTTGTATAAGGCGTTGTCGGTAAATTGCCGCCATAAATGGATGAACATCCGGTGGCGTTTCCAATCATCGCCCTGTCACCGAACAATTGTGTCAGCAGCTTTACATAGGGTGTCTCGCCGCAGCCGGCACAGGCACCAGAAAACTCAAACAAAGACTGAATCAACTGGCTGCCTTTAACAGTATCCGGCTTAAAAAGTTTCGGGTCGGTATTTGGTATCGAAAGAAAATACCTGAAATTCTCTCTCTCCTGAGCTCGCAGCGGCTCCTGCAAGTGCATATTAATCGCTTTCTTGCCGGTCGGCTGTTTGTTTTCATCTTTTTGCTCAGCAGGACAGAAAGCCACACACGCCTCGCAGCCGGTACAATCTTCCGGCGCTACCTGAACAGTAAACTTCATACCGGCAAATTCCTTGCCCTTGGCATCTATACTCTTGAAGGTCCTCGGCGCCTTTTCAAGATGCTTGGCATCATAAGCCTTAATTCTTATAGCTGCGTGCGGACAGACAATTGAACATCGCCCGCACTGGATGCATATATCCGGCTCCCAGACAGGGATATTGACGGCAATATTGCGCTTCTCAAACTGCGTAGTGCCTGTGAGATATTTACCATCACAAGGCAGCTTGCTGACAGCCACCTTATCACCCCGCCTTGCCATAATCTCTGCGGTCACCTCTTTGACAAATTCCGGAGCATCACTTGGCACTACCGGCGGCATCTTAGTCTTACTTGTCACCGTGTTCGGATATTTTACCTCGTACACCTTGTCAAGTGCGCCGTCAACCGCAGCGTAATTCATATTGACAACCTTCTCGCCCTTTTTGCCGTAAGTCTTTTTAATCGCATCTTTTATCGCCTCAATGGCCTTTCCGATAGGTAAGATATTACTGATTTTGAAAAAGGCTGTCTGCATAATCACATTAATACGTGCTCCGAGTCCAAGCTCTCCAGCCAGTGAAATCGCATCTATCACATAGAACTTCAGTTTTTTATCTATTATCTGCTTCTGCACCTCCTGCGGCAGTGTATCCCAGACCTCATCAGGACCGTGCAGAGTCGTCATAAGAAATGTAGCACCTTCTTTCGCGGAGGACAGCATATCATACTTTTCAACAAAACTTGGATTATGGCAAGCCACAAAGTCCGCCCGCGTCACCAGATAAGGTTTGCGAATAAGGTCTTTGCCGAATCTCAGGTGCGATATAGTAACTGCACCGGCCTTTTTCGAGTCATACTCAAAATAACCCTGGGCGTAATTTTTGGTCAGCTCGCCAATAATCTTTATCGAGTTCTTGTTTGCACCAACGGTGCCGTCCGAGCCGAGTCCGAAAAACATCGCAGAATAAACGCCCGTACTATCAACATCAAATGACTCGTCAACATCAAGGCTTGTATCGGTAACATCATCGATAATTCCAACGGTAAATCCGCTTTTGGGCTCTGCTGCATCGAGATTATCATAAACAGCCTTGACCATAGCAGGAGTAAATTCTTTCGAGCCGAGACCGTACCGTCCTCCAACTATGACCGGATAATCCTTAAACGGCGACTGGCCTGCACTCATCGCCTCTCCTACAGCGGTTCGAATATCCAGGTATAAAGGCTCGCCGATTGAGCCCGGCTCTTTTGTTCTGTCCAGTACCGCAATCTTTTTCGTCGTCTTTGGTAAAGCATCAATGAAATCTTTTGTGCTAAACGGCCTGTAAAGCCTTACCTTAACTACTCCCAGCTTCTGGCCCTGCTTATTGAGATACTCCACTGTTTCATGAACGGTTTCAGAACCCGAGCCCATAATAACGATAACCTTCTCCGCGTCCGCTGCACCAATATAATCAAACAAATGATATCGCCTGCCAACAAGAGATGCGAATTTATCCATAGTCTTTTGAACAATGGCAGGCACCGCCAGATAATATTTATTTACCGTCTCTCTGCCCTGGAAATAAATATCCGGGTTCTGTGAAGTACCGCTTATCATCGGCCTGTCTGGAGACAATGCACGTCTCTTGTGTTCTGCAACAAATTTGTCATCAATCATAGCACGTATATCATCTTTCGTAAGCTGCTCGACTTTCTGAATCTCGTGGCTGCTGCGGAACCCATCAAAGAAACTTAAAAACGGAACCTTCGATTCCAGCGTTGACTGCTGCGAAATCAAGGCTAAATCCATAACCTCCTGGATACTGCCCGCACAGACCAGGGCAAATCCTATCTGACGGACTGCCATAACATCCGAATGGTCACCGAAAATCGACAGAGCCTGGCAGGCAAGAGAGCGAGCAGAAACGTGAAACACCGTGGGCAGCAGCTCGCCGGCTATCTTGTACATATTAGGAATCATCAGTAACAGCCCCTGAGATGCAGTAAACGTTGTTGCCAGCGCTCCGCTGGCAAGAGCACCGTGTATCGCAGCCGATGCCCCGCCCTCTGATTGCATCTCTGTTACCGATGGGATAGTGCCCCATATATTTGTTTGACCGGCAGCCGACAAAGAATCTGCAAGCTCTCCCATTGACGAACTCGGCGTTATCGGATAAATAGCAATTACTTCGTTCGTGGCATGGGCAACCGTCGCCGCCGCTGTATTACCGTCAATTTGAACCATTTCACGTCCCATAACTTCTGGCCTTTCAAAGATAAAAACCACATTCAAATTCGTTTTCTTGAACTAAAAAGAAACCTTACTTGTACAACTTTCTGCTCTATTCAGCAATGTAAATTTCTAAAAAATGCTTCAGAGCTCTAACAATAAAACAAAAAATCCTCCTCCTGCTCCTTTCTATACTTATCACCATTCTAAAAATACCGCCAATAATAAATATTTTGTTCGATTTTTCTTGACGGGCAAAGTCAAATCAGTTCTATTTAACAAACAGGATTTTACAAAAGGCAAAAATGGCTGACAACAGCCGTTACAAATAAATACAATGTTTTCGTCATAAAGGCTAAAAATTATTTAACAAGGCCATAAAAAAACTAAGGTTTCAAAAAAATAATTGGAAAGGACTGAGCTATGACACCTCTTAAACTTTCAGCATTATTATTGACTGTATGCATATCTGTTGCGACCCTGACCGGCTGTGCAGACGACCTCAGAATTCAGAATGAAAGACAACGTAAAGAAATTGCAGATCTCGGAAGTAAACTCCAGACAAATAAACTTAAAATTAGTCAGCAGCAAAGACAGCTAAACGACGCCGACAATTCCTGCAAAGTCAGAACCGACTCTCTTCAGCAGACACTAAACGCCCTCGAACAAAACGTTGAAGAAAAGAACAAGCTCATCGACACAATGAGTAAGCAATTGCTTCAGGGCGGTATGGCACTGCCCATCGAGCTCAGCACAATGCTGGAAGACTTCGCAAAAGCTTCGGATATGGTGACATACGACGCAGACCGCGGCATCGTAAAATTCAAAAGCGATTTGCTCTTCGAGGTGGGAAGCGACCAGGTAACTGCAAGCGCAGCAGCTTCTATTAAGGCTCTTTGCGCCATATTAAACTCTGAAGAGGGCAAAAAATTTGATATAATCATCGCCGGTCACACAGACGACATCCCTATTGGAAAACCTGAAACCCGAGCAAAGCACCCGACCAACTGGCATCTTTCGGTGCACAGAGCCATATCTGTCCTGAATATGATGAAAAGCAATGAAATTGACTTTCAACGTATGAGTGTCAGAGGTTTCGGCGAATACAGACCTCTCGAGCCGAACGCCCCGGGCAACAAAGGCAACCCGCAAAACAGACGTGTTGAAATCTATATTGTGCCAAAAGGAGTGTAAATACTTCCAAGTTTTAAAATTTAATCTTGACTTGAATCCAAAAATCTGGTTTAATAATATTATGAAGCTGAATTACCGTAAAAACACAAATAATTGGTGGTGGCCTGAAGGAGAATATCCGACAGGCAAACGGTAACTTGCTGTAAACAAACAAAAAAAGACTTATTAAAAGCGGCCTGTCGGAAAAACAGGCCGCTTTTTTTATTTGTATTATTTCTGATTTGCGGATAAAAAGTGAAATTAATTTAAGGTAAATATTATGGAAGATTACAAACAAATAATACAGAATGCCGAACCAGGCCGGATTATACCAATCGTAAAGCAGTTCGATATTGACGACCCGATGGACTTTTTTGCAAAAATCAGCGATTACGGCCGAAGCCAGAACTGCTGTCTCTTCGAATCCAAAGAATACCTTGCCGGCACAAGCGCCTTAAGCTTCGGCACCGCAAGGCCGGCGCTTTACCTCACAGGCACCGGCAGTGATTTCTCAATAAAGGCCCTGACAAAACCCGGCAAAAGGATGATAAAATACTTGGCCTGTGATGAAAAAAGATTCGGCTTTTGTGAATCAGTCGAATTCGGCGATGATGCGATTAGCGGAAAAATAAAAAAAATCGACAAGCTCGTCGATGAACAGACAAGGCTCAAAACCACAAATCAAATGGACGTGCTGCGTGCCGTCGCATTTGCATTTAAGCTGGCCAGCAAACCCTTCCGCGTAACCTGCGGCCTGCTCGGTGCTTTAAGCTACGACTTCATCGACCAGTTCGAAAAGCTGCCCGCAAACAAAGAAGACCTGCTCGGCAACCCCGATTACGAGCTTTATTTCGCCGACAACATCTTCATTATGGACCATCAGAATAGACAGGGCTATATAGTCGTAAACGTTATCATAACAAACGGTAACCGGCAGGAGGCTGTCGAAGAAGCGCAGGATTGCTTCGACTATTACGCAAATATTGCTCGATTCGATACACCAAAACCCAAAAAACACACCGCCCCGCTTTCGCCCTCGGATACCGATACTAAACAGCCCGAATATGAAGATATGGTACGCAAGGCAAAACAGCATATCATCGATGGTGACATCTTCCAGGTCGTCTTAAGCAAAACAAAAATTGAGCCCTGTCCTGATGAGCCGCTCGACGTTTACAGAAGACTGCGTGACCTGAATCCCTCTCCGTATATGTTCTATATAAATACACCGACAACAACATTGCTCGGCTCAAGCCCCGAATTAAACCTGCGTGTAAGCGGCACTGAAAACAGACAGGTCGAAATTCGCCCTATCGCCGGAACAAAGCCCAGAGGCCGTACAGGCGGCAAAATAGACCCTGACACCGATTTTAGATACGAGGCCGAGCTGAAAATCGACCGCAAAGAGCTCGCCGAGCATATGATGCTCGTCGACTTAGCCAGAAACGACATCGCCCGGGTTGCAAAGTCCGGCAGCAGAATCGTCACCGAGCTTCTAATCGTCGAAAAATACGCATCTGTCCAGCACCTTGTCAGTAATGTAAAAGGAACACTTGCTGACGGCCTCGATGCCCTGAGCGCTTATCTTGCAACAATGAATATGGGAACACTTACCGGCGCTCCGAAGATTGAAGCTATGAAAATCATACGCAACCTCGAAAAGACAAAACGCGGCTATTACGGCGGGGCCGTCTGCTACTTAACCGTTGACGGACAGTTCGACAGCTGCATTACAATAAGAAGCCTGCAGGTCAAAGACCACAAAGCCTACATCAGGGTCGGCGCAGGCATCGTGCACGATTCCGTACCTAAAACAGAATTCGAAGAAACCGAACACAAGGCAAATTCCTGCCTGCGTGCGATTCGAGAAAAATAAAGCTAAAAAGGCAGATACTATGGAAACGAAAAAAAGAAAAGTGCTGTTTATCGATAACTTCGATTCCTTTACTTATAACCTTGTAGATGACTTCAGCAAACGCAGCTGCGATACGCTTGTTTATCGCTCTGATACTGAAATCGGACGGCTGAAAGAGCTGGCAAATGATTTCAGCCCCGACCTGCTCGTCATTTCACCAGGTCCCGGCACACCGGATACAGCCGGTGTGTCACTGAAAGCTGTGGATTACTTCAAGGACAAGCTGCCGATATTCGGCGTCTGCTTGGGCCACCAGGTGATAGTTCAGTATTTCGGCGGCAAAGTCGGCCACGCACCGACGCCTATGCACGGAAAACCGTCAAGAGTAAACCACAATCAAAAAGGGATTTTCGAAGGTGTTGAAAACCCCCTGCAGGCCGGACGATACCACAGCCTTTGTGCCCTGTCTCTGCCGGACTGCCTCGAAAAAACAGCGGAGTTTGAAAATGTTATTATGGCTGTTGAGCATAAAACTCTGCCCATCTTTGGCGTCCAGTTTCACCCCGAAAGCATACTCACACCGGCAGGCGGTAAAATAATCGAGAACATCCTTAATATCGCACAAAAGCAAAAAGTATAAAAGGAACTTGTAGGTATGGCAAAGATAACCGAATATCTCGAAATCCTGCTCGAAGGCAGTGACCTTACATTCGAGCAGGCCAAAAAACTTTTGGACACAATATTCGGAGGCGAAGTCCCCGATGTCCAGATTGCCGCTTTTCTGGCTGCTATGCGGGCCAAATATGCATCCGTCTCTGAGCTTGCCGGCCTTGCAACTTCTCTGCGCGAACACGCCGTAAAAGTAGATACCGGCCTGGACAATCTGGTCGATACCTGCGGCACGGGCGGCGCAAAGCTCAAAACGTTTAACATATCAACCGCCTCTGCTCTGGTCGCTGCCGGCGCCGGCTCTTTTATCGCCAAGCACGGTAACCGCGGTATTACAAGTAAATGCGGCTCCGCCGACGTTCTCGCCGAGCTTGGTGTTAATATCGAAGCCGAGCCGCAAATCATAGCAGAATGCATAAAGCAGGCACACATCGGTTTTATGTTTGCACCGAGGTTTCATCCGGCGATGAAACACGTCCAGCCGGTAAGAAAAGCTCTTGATTTCAGAACAGCTTTCAATATTCTCGGCCCACTCGCAAATCCTGCAGGTGCAACGGCGCAATTAATGGGTGTTCCGCAAGAAGACTTTATGCCCAGAATCGCAGAAACACTTAAAATGCTCGGCACAAAACGTGCTATGGTCGTCCACAGTAACGGCCTCGATGAAATAAGCACTATGGGGACAACAAAAATTCTCGAATTAAAAAACGGAACGATTTCCTCCAAACAAATCAATCCGTCAGATTTCGGATTCAAAAAGGCTGACTTTGAATCCCTAAAAGGCGGCGATGCTAAAACAAATGCCAAAATTGTAACCGACATCCTGAACGGCAGAGACAAAAGCCCACGCAGGGATATTGTTGTATTAAATACAGCCGCTGCAATAATTGTAGCCAATCTGGTTGACGATTTCGACTCAGCAATTAAGATGGCAAACAAATCAATCGATGATGGCAAGGCTTTACAATGCCTCGAGCAGCTAATTATAATTTCAAACAGTTGAAAACTAACGACTAATTAATATGCTTATAGTAAAAGTTAAAATTTGCGGCCTGACTAATTATGAAGATGCAGCAGCTGCTCTTGATATGGGTGCCGACATACTCGGATTTAACTTTTTCGAAAAAAGCCCCAGATTTATCAAGCCCGAAAATGCAGTCCGGATAATTGACAGGTTGCCGGCATTTATCGACACAGCCGGTGTCTTTGTGAATGCTCCTCTCGACCATATCCACAAAACAATAAACACCTGCCAGCTCAACTGGGTGCAGCTGCACGGCGATGAAACTACTCAATTCTGTGACTTGCTGCTCTCTCTCAATGTAAAAACAATGAAGGCTATAAGAGTAAAAGACCAGAATGATATTCGCAAAGCCGAGGAATATTTCACTGATGCAATCCTTCTCGACGCTTTCGACCCGGAAAAATACGGCGGAACAGGACTGACTTTTGACTGGAACATAATCGGACACATCAGAAAACGTATCTTTTTGGCAGGCGGAATAAATCCCGACAATGTCGTCGAGGCTGTCGAACACGGGGTCTATGGTATTGACATTTGCAGCGGCATCGAAGAAAGTCCCGGCAAAAAAGACCATAAAAAAATGAAACAGCTGTTCAAAAACATACGCTATCTGAGAGGTTAAAATATTACAGGAAAAACCTATGAAATATAAAGCAAGATTCGGCGATTATGGCGGCTTCTATAGCCGTAAGTTAGGTAGACAAACTCATTTTTGAAGGGTAAAGAATTAATATCGAATCAAGAAAAAGGAGAATCAAATGAAACAAATCCTGTTTTTTATAGCGTGTATTTCTCTGATATCTGCGGTTTTTGCCAAAGCGGATGTATCAAACAAGAATGCTCAATTGCTCCAGGCCGCAAAAGATGGCGACCTCCCAGCCGTGCAAACCCTTCTGGCTACTGGCGCCGGGGTCGATGCCAAGGATAACTATGGGAGGACTCCTCTGATATGGGCAATATACAAGGGTCATATGGAGGTCGCCACACTTCTGTTGGAAAAGAGCGCTGATGTTAATGCCAAAGATAAAAACGGCGTAACGGCTCTGATGCTGGCAGCGGAGAAGGGATATACGGAGGTTGTCAAACTCTTGCTGGAAAAGGACGCTGATGTTAATGCAAAAGATAAAGATAGCACAACAGCCTTGTGGATGGCGGCGCAGAACGGCCGGACAGAAACAGTCAAATCCCTGATAGAAAAGGGTGCTGACGTAAATGCTAAAATAAACACCGATGGCAGAACAGCTTTGTGGATGGCGGCGCAGGAGGGCCATACGAAGGTTGTTAGACTTTTGCTTGAGAAAAACGCTGATGTTAATATGAGCAGAACCAGCGATGGTGTAACAGCCCTGATGAAGGCGGCAGAGAAAGGCCATACGAGTGTCGTCAAACTCCTTTTGGAAAAGGGTTGTGAGGTCAACACCAGGCCTAACAGTGGCGCAACTGCCTTATGGATAGCAGCACAAGAGGGCCATAAAGAGATTGTTAGGCTATTGGTTGACAAAGGCGCCGATATCAGTGCCAAAGACGTCCGTGGCGCAACGGCACTTATACAAGCGGCGGGTCAAGGCCATTTGGATATTGTCAAGTTCTTGTTGCAAAAGGGCGCCCACGTTAATGCGAAAGAAACCGCTGACGGCGCAACGGCATTGATCATAGCGGGGCAGAATGGACACAGAGAAATAGTGAGACTCCTTTTGGAAAAAGGTGCTGATGTTAACGCGATGGGCGATACCGGCAGGACTGCCTTGGGGCTGGCAAGAAGTAATGGGCATATGAGGATCGTTGAATTGCTTGAAAAGGCCGGTGCAAAGGAATCCGAAGCGGACAAGAATGCTCGATTGATTCAAGTCGCAAAGAAAGGTGACATCCAAACTGTACAAACCTTGCTGGCTGAAGGAGCTAACATCAACGCTAAAAACACCGCTACCGGAGCAACTGCTCTGATGTGGGCGGCACAAGAAGGCCACAAGGTTGTCGTCAAGCTCCTTTTGGAAAAGGGTGCTGATGTTAATGCCAAAGTTGAAAACGGCGCAACAGCCCTGTATTTAGCTGCGGTGAAGGGCCATACGGAGGTTGTCAAACTTTTGCTTGAAAAAAATGCTGATGTTAATGCCAAAGTTGAAAACGGCGCAACAGCCTTGTATATGGCGGCAATGAATGGACGGATAGAAACGGTTGAGCTCCTTCTGGAAAAGGATGCTGAGGTCAACGCCAAAGATAACGTTGGCCAAACATCCCTGATGATGGCGGCGTACATGGGCCATGCGGAAATCGTCAAGCTCCTTCTGGCAAAGAGCGCAGATGTCGATGCTATGTCTACCCACGGATTAACAGCCTTAAGGGGGGCAAAAGGTAATAGGCACACAGATATTGTTCAACTGCTTGAAAAGGCCGGCGCAAAGAAATAAGGAAAACCCTGCGGGCAAACTCAATTACTAAAGGTATGAAACCTATGAAATATAAAGCAAGATTCGGCGATTATGGCGGCTTTTATGTCCCCGAAGTTCTCATCCCCGCTCTCGAAGAGCTTGAGCAGGCCTTTTACTGCTTCCATCAGGACCAGAAGTTTGTCACCGAGCTCAATAACCTTCTCAAAAATTATGCCGGCCGGCCAACACCGTTATACTATGCCCAAAGACTCAGTGAATCTCTCGGCTTCAATGTATATCTAAAAAGGGAAGACCTGCTGCACGGCGGTGCACACAAGGTAAACAACACGCTCGGCCAGGGGCTTCTTGCAAAATATATGGGAAAAACAAAACTTATCGCCGAAACAGGTGCCGGCCAGCACGGCCTGGCAACTGCTATGATAGGCGCACTTTTCGGTATGCAGACAAAAATCTTTATGGGCACCACGGATATTGAGCGTCAAAGCGTAAACGTACACAAAATGAAACTCTGCGGCGCAGAAGTCATACCCGTTGAAGGTGGCACAGGCACCCTGAAAGATGCGATAAACGATGCTCTTCGCTACTGGACGGCAAATGTCACCGACACTTTCTATCTTTTCGGCTCTGCCTGCGGCCCGCATCCCTACCCGACTATTGTAAAACATTTTCAGTGCTGTATCGGAAAAGAGGCCCGGCAGCAGTGTCTTGATATAATCGGACGCCTGCCGGACATCGTCATCGCCTGCGTCGGCGGCGGCAGCAATGCGATAGGTATCTTCTCCGCATTCCTCGATGATAAAAACGTAAAATTAATTGGTGTCGAAGCAGGCGGCAGAAGCCTGGCTGCAAACCAGCACGCTGCCACTTTAGTCGTTGGAACAGTCGGTATCCTGCACGGTGCAAAGGCATATCTGCTCCAGAACAACGAAGGCCAAATCTGCGAAACAGAATCTGTAAGTGCCGGCCTGGACTACCCTGCTGTCGGCCCCGAACACTGTCTGCTTAAAGATACCGGCAGAGCCGAATATGTCGCTGCAAACGACGAAGAAGTGCTCGACGCATTCGAGCTGCTTACAAGAACAGAAGGCATCCTGCCCGCCCTGGAAAG
>CAZMQF010000048.1:0-16102 GCA_964568365.1 uncultured Pirellulales bacterium
TGGCTCTTTCAACACTGAAATGTAAGTCTGCTATTAAAGGAATTTTTACTCTTTGCACAATCTTCGCGAATGCTGCAGTATCGGCACGTCTTGGAACTGCGAGACGAACAAGCCTGCCGCCAGCTTTTGCAAGAGCTTTTATTTGATTTACGCATTGTTCTATATCAGTTGTCGCAACCTTTGTCATTGACTGAATAACAATCGGCTGTGACGAACCAATCTTTACACCCCCCACGCTGACTGTTTTTGTCTTTCTTCTTTTTATCATTTTTTTCTTTTACTTCGACTGTCTTCGTATTTTCGGGCTTCCTCTTCCACTCGGAAAGGTTATTCAAAGCTCGCACAAGCCTTAACTCTCTTTTCCGAATGCCTCTTGATGTGATTTCTTTATCTGAGATACCGTTTTCAATAAAGTGCAGTATGACATCAAGAGTTCTGTATTTTATGCCTATTGCATCTTCATCTGTCAAGCCTTTTGCCATATCAGGTGACGGTATTTGCAATTGTATTTGCCTCGGCAGTCCAAGATATCTTGCGAGCTCAAAAACCTGCGTTTTATACAAGCCTATAATCGGCGAATAGGGCAAATCGTCTATCCCGCCTTTGACGAACCAGCCGGTCAGAAATTCAGAGCGGTTCGCCGCACCTAAAATCAGGCAGTTCTCCTGCTTCGATTTTTCCTCCAGAAACTGACGCCTGTATATATGGCGGACATTAAACGCATTTTCAATCCGGCTGACAGTTCGGTTATATAAAAATCTTTTGATTCTGCTGCCGGTGAAGCTGCCGCGGGATAGAGTAAACAAGAATGCATCTCCGCGTCGAAGCAACCGGTTCAGCCTCGAATTTAAAGAAGCTGAAAAGCCCAATGCCCTCATAATTAGTGGAGAATAAATTTTCTTTTTTTGCATCGCAGGCGTTATGTCTTCATACCTCAACTCGATACCGAGCCATTCGGATATGAGTTTCGCTTTGGCCTTTGAATCTTTTGAGCTGTCCCGGTCGTAAAGATGATATGCATAGACCTTATCAGCACCGACCGCCCTGACCGCCAGAGCTGCAAGTACTGCTGAATCGATACCACCACTAAGACCGATTAAAATACAGTTGGTACCCTTGCTCTTAAAAAGCTCTCGTATATATCGTTCGATTTTTGCGCATTCAGTCTTTGCGTCAATCGCCAGAACCTTCTCGAATACCGGCATCATATAGCTGTTTCCTTAAAATTTGTTGTAAATTCATTTTTTAATCGGACAGCTTGCCTTTTTTCATTATATAAAATTGCTCCTTGTCATATTTCTTCGGGAAAATTAGAATACGACATTACTTATACGAGCTTGTTATCTCTGAGGTTTGATTTCAACAATAAAATGCAGCCTCAAAGCAAAGGGTGTGGATTTATGCTTGTTTTTATTCAAATTATTGTGGTCCTCGTAGTTGCATATTCTGTTTTGGGCTGGTCGCTCTATTTTATGCAGCCCACCTTTTTGTATAAACCTGTCAGGCAGGTCCTTTATACACCCGAAGAGCTGGATTTGGATTACAAGGAGGTCACATTTATTACCTCTGACGGATTGAGGCTTTCTGCCTGGTATATTCCTGCACAGAACGCGAAAACGACAGTGCTGTTCTGTCACGGTAATGGCGGTAATATTATGCACCGGCTCGATACAATAAATATCTTATATGAGCTGGGCGTTAATTGTTTCATCTTTGATTATCGAGGCTATGGGCAAAGTCAGGGGACACTCACGGAACAGGGAACATATCTTGATGCACAGGCTGCATATCACTGGCTCACTAATGATAGAAAAATATCCCCTGATGACATCATCATCTTCGGCAGGTCCCTGGGAGCAGCTATCGCCGCAAACCTCGCAGCCGCTGTCAGGCCTAAAGCCCTTGTCGTTGAAAGTGCCTTTACCTCGTATGTCGATATCGGGAAAAAATTCTATCCATATATGCCTGTAAAATGGTTCGCAAGGTACGGTTACCAGACAATCGATTATATAAAAAACGTTAACTGTCCCGTTATGGTAGTTCACAGCAGCACCGATGACATCGTGCCTTTCGAGTTCGGCCAGGAATTATTCAGGGCTGCCAATGAGCCAAAAAAATTCGTCGAAATTTACGGCGGACATAATGACGGTTTCTTGGTCTCGAGTGAAATTTACAAAAAAGCCTGGAGAGACTGGTTAAAAATGCTCAGAGAATCCGAGTCAGTCTCTGAGCAGCATTTTGCATCCTGAGCAGCTCTTTCGTTACTCTCTATTGCATTTTCAAAAAAATCACAATTTTCTTATCAGCCCTATTACCACGGCTTCAATCCGGCAGTTCTCCGAATAGATTGGCTGATACTCGTCGTTGGATGGTTGTAGTCTGGCTTTGTTTTTTTCCTTGAAAAATCTTTTGACCGTTGCGTTTTCTCCGTTAACTATTGCCACCACGAGCTGTCCATCGTCGGCAACGCTGCTCTTTCGGCAAATCACATAGTCACTGTCGCATATCCCGTCGCCTGTCATACTATCGCCCTGAACTTCAAGGGCAAATATTTCCTCTGGGCTTCCAAAACAGCTCTCAAGCGACAAACTCTCTTTATTTTCAATTGCTTCAATCGGGAATCCTGCAGCGACCCTGCCCGCAAGAGCGATACCCTCCGATTTTTGGATTGAAAGATTTGACCGTTCTGGTGCTAAAAGAGCCGGCAGCTTATGCGCTTTTGAGCTCAGCTCCAAAGAGCGAGCCCTGCCTGTGCCATTTGAAAGATACCCTTTTTTTCGAAGCTCTTCGATGTGTTCGAACGTTGTGCTTCGGCTTATGCCCAGCTCGCTCGCCAGCTCCCGAATCGTCGGTAAATAAAAATTGTTGTCCTGAAACTTTTTTATCAGACAAAGAAGCTGCATTTGTCGCGGAGTGAGCTTGTTTTTTAACTGTAGCTTTTGCAATTATTGTCCTTTCATCCTGCACTTTTTGCAAAATGGTCGCCTCTGTACCGGAAAAAGTTACCTGTACATCCGGCTGACTTTGAATCATACCCGAAATGATTCGGCTCAAACGTTCTATGATTTTTGTGAGTTTATTTTCGTAAGATTCCGGATAGCTCTCACCGCTGCCCTTTGGCCAGTAACTGATAAAATCACCGCCCGGGCCGAACCTGCATAAAGGAATATCACCAAAATTCTCATCGTACTGTCTCATCGAAAAACCTTTCGACCGAATTTGAAATTACCAATCCTTTCTGCAGATACTTGTATCGGCAAAACTCACCGAAAAACCCAAACAGAAACCGAACAAAAATTGCGGGCTCGAAAAAATATTTCCGAGCCCGCAATAACCCTCTGGAAACCAACATTAATATAGGACTCTGAAGCTGTAACGCTTTTCAAATCCTTACAAACTTACTCTTTCACCGATACACTCACTGTTTCCAGTCCTCTTCTCTTGAGCCGTGATAGGTTCTTACGGTATATTCGAATCTCTTTTTTGTCTCCGCCTTGAGCTCTATAGTGAACTTGACCGTATCCAAATCTTCCTTTTCAAACCTGTCAAAATCACCTTTTTTCGAAATATCCCAGTATTGTGTCGGAAAATTTCGCTTAATCTCAATCTTGGCCGGTATGTCCCGCGTGTTTCGTACTTCGATAGTATATGTGCGAACCTCATCCCAGCCGGAAATATTCCTGCCGGGACTTTCAAACTCATAATTTTCCGTTTTGAAATCCATCAGTTTCGGCTCAACCACAACATCTGCAACAGGCCCAAGATTCAGCTCAACCTCTTCATCAACAGGTATATACTTAAAAGCAGATTGCCCCGTATATGAAAGATGGCCGGCCTCATCAATGCTGCGGTAAACTTTCAGCATTCCACCTGGTATCGGAGTGTCACCTAACTTGTGTTTTTCATCGTTTGCGAAACTTAAAAACCGCACAACAGAATCGCCGTAACGTTCCTGCTCATACTTGTAAAGATTAACCACCGGCACCTCGTCAACGTCGAAGCTAATCAACCTTTTTGACCAGCCGGTCTCAATGGTCTCGGTTCCCTCAATCGTATAAAGAAAATACTCGCTCAATCCTTCTTTTCTGATTTCCTTTAATTCGTCCTTTGCATATATGCCTGCCGCCCGGTCGGCTGCCTTAAGTACCCTACTGGCTGCTTCAATTTGGGGTGCCGGCACGCCTAATGTTATTGGCCCTTCCGGCCGGCCGTAAGGCCACTGCCGCCTGGCAAGCTCTGCAATCTGGTCGAGTATATGTACTTTACCCACTATCAATCGTGTCTGTGCGTTCTCATAATCCTCGCCGCTGTTATTTGTCACCCGCACGTAGCCCTGCAGCCGCATCGTCTTTTCGTCTTCTGTTAATGTCCCCATATAGAACGCCCGCCAGCTCAGTCCCGAAGTTAGATATGTAATCTCAACAGGCACCCTGCCGTTGATACCACTTTTAATATTCCACAATCCCAGATTCCGGACTCTCGGCGGATACGTTAAATCAGCAATATCGATTCTGTCGGCATTGGCTTTCGGCAGCATCTCCAGGCTCGTAGGGTCAATAAGCGTATTAGCCCAGGAAAACTGCAGCTTGTTTGCACCTTCTTTAACGGTCAAAGCCCTGCTCTCTCGCACTAATGTCATGTCTGCAGAGTTATAAATCGTAAGCTGAACCGTATCCCGGCTGGGCAGTGTCACCAAATCAACCTTGCCATAAGCAGTACAGCCTACTACAGCGATTATTAATAAAATGAATATGCGTTTCATTTTTATCTCTCCTAAAATTTTATTCTTTCGCTCTCTTATCTGCCGTAAAACTGTACATCCGGAATCTGCACGCCGGGCCTGATGTTCCTGCGATGATACTGCATCACGAGCTCTGCCGGCCCGTCTTTGCCTCTTGCAGGCAGCTTTATCTCGAACTCAAGCGTGTTGGCGTCCTTTTTCACATAATCCATATTGCATTTTTCCATATCCCACTGACCTGGTATATGCTCTATCACAGTCAGAACAGCCGGGCTGTCCTTGAAGTTTTCAATCTTCGCGACAATTTCCTCGTCTGTATCGTAGAGTATAATATTGTTGCTGTTGTTCCTTTTGATATTTATCCGCTGGTCTTTCATCTTTTGCTGAGTTACCACAATATCCCTGCTGTCACCGATATAAAGCTCGGTCTTTTCACCTACGGGCACTAAACCTGTAACATCTTCGCCCAGAAAGATTGTGCTTTCGTGGCCGTCATCCTGGAAGATTCTGGCCTTGCCGCCCCATAGTGCAAACGCACCCAGCCCGCTGTTTTTATCGTTTAATATCCGGTAGCTTACAGGAATGCCGACGTTCTGGTTCTCGAGCTGCTCCGGGTCCCAGGCCAGTTTTGCGGCATCGAATGTCCATACCTTTGTAACAGGAATCCTTGCCGCCTCGAAAAACAGCATCTGTTTCGTTTCCTCGTGCTGTATCCCTCTCTCGAATGCCTCACCGTAATCGAGCAGAACTCTGGCCATATCGAAATCCTCACCTGAAAAATTTCGCAGCACTAAAAAGCTTTTCAAATCGATACCGGTTTCAGCCTTGTCTGCAATCGCCTTGTAGGTTATCAGCCTGTCTATATTCATTAATAGATAGCTGATACGAACTCGCTCGGCATAGTCACTGTCGCTGCTTATCTCCCACACGAGCGCAGCTTCGTTCGGCGGATAACTCACATTCAAAAGTTTGACCTTATCAGGATGGTCAAGCACGGCAAGTCGAATGGAATCGGCGTCGATGCTCACCGCCTTCCAGGAAAAATCCACTTTGTTTATTCCTTTCTGCAGCGTCAGTACTCTTTCCTCTTCTATCAGCGTAGCCTGCGGATTGTCTAAGCGAATCACCGTCGCCGCCCGCTCAGGAAGCGCCACTAATTTAATCCTCGCCTGCACGACGACGCCGAGCACCAGGCAAATAAGTATCACTGTTAATATTTTCTTTTTACCTCTCATAATCTATTCTCCTTACAATTATTATTGTTTCTTACTTATTTATCGCTGTATTTCAATGCGTCAGCGCCTTTAAGCTGGTCCACTTTAACTCTGATTAACCAATCACCCTCGCTGAAGCTGTTAAATTCACCGCCGGGCAAACCCGTGAATGAACTGCCGCTGCCTTCGGCATCGTAGCCGACAAAGACACCTTTTGTCCCCGTAGGATTAAATCCGACACAAATAATAAATTCCGATGGAACATTGGTAGGTTCTACCGGCATATTTACCCACTTAGGCGCTTCTCTCCTGAATTTTGCATACGGCTGGGGGAAATCCGCTATTACTTTGAAATCCTTATCGCACAGCCATATATGAAAGTCTTCCTTGGGCGGCTGAGGATAACCATAACGGGAGCCGTAAATTTGTACCGATGTCAGATACCAGTCGCTTCCAAGAATATTAAATTTGACCGCGTGACCGCTGCCCGCTATCGATTTTTTACTCGCCTGTTTGCCGTCATCGAAGAATAAATCCATAGGCTCCTGTGCCAGCTCACTGCGTTTGACTGTTTTGGCTGCGAATTCGCTTTCAGGCCTCTTGAAAACCAGAACCGGCTCAGCACTGTTCCACCAGGCGTTCAGACGCTCATCTTCTTTTGTTTCCAATAGTGCCTTTCGCAGTGCAGCTCCCGGGTCTGCCGGGTCGATTTCTGCTTTCGACCAGGCCTTGAAAACTTCCACAATGCCTTTGTCGCCCACTATTTCGGCAAGCTCCTTCCATAATCCTGCTCCTTTGACTATCCCGGCCGCGTTCGCATCAGCAAGCTGATTATTAAGCCTCGCCGTCCCGTCAGCCAAGTAATGATACCTGTCGGGCCAGAGCTCGCCTTTATGTTTTTCATAGACACTATCAACTATCCTCGAACCGATATAGTGTGCCCAGCCCTCCGCTGCAAGAGAACTCATCCAGCTATGGTCTTTGATAATACGGTACATCGCTAGATGGCCTGTCTCGTGACAAATCCCGTAGATGTGAAATATCCCGCTCTCCTGCGGCTTTTTCAAATCGCTTTCTCTGCGGATACTCAGGTACATCCTGTCCTGCCCATCGTTGAATAATCTGACTCTTTGTTTTGGGTCGCAATTGATCTGGAATTTTATCGTCTGCGGCATATCGAATCCGAATTGCTCGACCGCCACTGCTCTGGCAGCTTCGGCAGTTTTACCTATTGCTTCGGCGTATATCTGCTCAATACCCTCGTACGTCACAACGGCATTATCCAGCCGATAAACCTGCTCGTCTGCGAGCACAAAGCTATAGAAAGATAACAGCATCACAATTACAGATAATCTTTTCATTGGAAAACCTTCCTTTACTTTTTACTTGGGTCGCAAACCTTTCCCATAAACAATATACTGCCTGTCTGGTTATCTTTTATCATAAATATAAATGAGTGATCCGCCATAAATATTGGAAGGGGGCTTCGCATAGATGTTGTCATCATAACAACTGCAGTTGCCGCAGCCGCCTCTGTCCCCTCCTCGTTGACTTCCACAAACGCCTTGTGAATTACCGCCGAGATAAATAATTCTTTAGTCCCTGTCATGCCTGAGAAATCAGCAGGCGGTAAAGAAAAAGCATCCTTTATTCCCATAGCAGAAAGCACATTCGCCAGACTGAATTCCGATGTAAATGTAAATCTCGGCAGATAAACTTTCAGTTCCTGTTCGCGAGGCTTCTCAAGCCATTTCTCCAAATTTTCAAACGAAAGTTCTTTTTCAATTTTTTTCACTCCCTCGACCTCTTTCGGTAGCAGAACAACCATACTCAAATCATCGCCCTTGTATCCAAGCTCAAGAATCTGCAAACTACCATTCCCGTAGTATTTAAACTTCTCCTTTAAATACATCATTGGCACGGTTACTGTATTACGTGACGAAGTATGAAAAGGAGCATCTTTCGTATCTTTTTTGTCAAACTCAAACTGCCATTTACCCTTAAAATAAATCGCATTGGTCAGCACAAGCCGTGTCAGCTCACCGATTACACCCGGTTTAATGAGGTCTTTGATTTTGTCTTTGGTTTTTTTCTCAACCCACCTGTTTATGGTCTGACGAGTCCTTTCCGTTTGGCCTGCAAAATCAACCTCATTTAGCCCGGCATCATAATTTCTATTTACCAATTCAATGTACGATTTCAAAAACTTATAACCCTTTTGTCCCCACAGGGCATTGGCAACATTAAGCTCATATTCGCCTTTTTCCCCTCTTTCATTCAATTTTGTCCCGATGTTCCCAAATACCGTGTGCAGCTTCTCTTGCGGCAAAGAAAAATGTAAAACCTTTTGCATCTGCCTTTCCGTATTGTCCCTCGCACCGGCATAGACAAGCGCCAGTGCAGTTGAAATGCTGTAAGGCGAGAAAAATAAGTTCTTTCCTTCCGCTCCAGGAGCCTCTGCAAGCTTTCCGTAAAGCTCAAGTGCAAATCTGCTGTTGCCCTGTGCAACATTGTTCATATCAGCCGGTTTAATCCCTTCATCTACCCTCTCGTTCATACCCGGTAAAGCGCTGTGGGTAACAAGCATCAGGATTATCAAGCCTGTCAGAAAACAGATAATCGTTTTGTGAATTCTTATTCCACGTTTCATAATTTTATCCTCCCTTATTGGTTGCTCTCTTCCTGCCGTATCCCGTGATATGTCCTGACCGTATATTCGAACTCCTTTTTCGTTTCCGGCTTAAGCTCGACTGTAAACTTGACCGTATCCAAATCCTCTTTCTCGAAACTGTCAAAATCACCATTTTTAGAAATATCCCAGTATTGGCTCGCAAAGTTTCTTTTAATCTCAACCTTGACAGGTATGCCCCTCGTATTGCGAACTTCAATATTGTACGTTCGCATCTCGTCCCAGCCGGCAATATTGCCTTTACTATCAAATTTGAAGTTTTCCGTTGTAAACTCCATCAATGTCGGCTCAACAACGACATTCTCTACAGGCCCGAGATTCAATTCAACTTCCTCATCTATAGGTATGTACTTGAAGGACGATTGTCCCGTATATGATAAATGCCCCGCATTATCGACACCGCGATAGACCTTCAGCGTTCCTCCGGGTATAGGCGTTTCGCCGAGCTTGTGCTTTTGGTCGTTCTTAAAACTCAAAAACCTGATAACCGAATTGCCGTAACGCTGTTGTTCATATTTATAAAGATTAACGACCGGCACATCATCTGCTGTGAAACTTATCAGCCTTTTTGACCAGCCGGTCTCAATCGTCTCTGTCCCCTCAATCGTGTAAAGAAAATACTCGCTCAGTCCTTCTTTTGTGATTACTTTTTGTCTCAATTCGCCTAGAGATAAACTATAATATTGTTGTACCGCAAAGCCTCGCATCCTACTAAGTTCTTCTTTCTTATCTGAAGATAAGTCCAGAAACTCTCCCGGTCTGCCATAAGGCCACTGTCGTCTGGCAAGCTCAGCTATTTCGTCGAGTATATGCACTTTCCCGACGATAAGACGTGTCTGGGCATTTTCGTAATCTTCGCCGCTGTTGTTTGTCACCCGAACGTAACCTTCAAGCCGCATTGTTTTTTCATCTTCTGTTAATGTCCCCATATAAAATGCCCGCCAGCTTAATCCAGAAGTAAAATAAGTTATCTCGAACGGTACCTGCCCTTCGACTTCGGAATGTATGAGCCATCTGCCGACCTCTTTTAATCGAGGCGGGAATACAAGCTGCTCAATCTCGATTTTCCCTTTCTCTTCGAGCGGCTCCAGATTAAGGCTCGTCGGGTCAATCAAAGTATTGGCCCACATAAACTGCAGCCAGTTCCAGCCCCTCTTTAGCGTAAGATTGCGTCTCTCACGAACAAGCGTCAGGTCCGCAGAATTATAAATCGTCGTCTGAACATTTTCTCTTCTCGGCAGTGTAACCAGTTCAATCGCACTGGCCGGTGCAAATGGCGGCTTATCCTCTTCTTTTATTGATACTATTGATTCGCTGCCCTTGAATCCGCGTCCTATTTCTCTTGAATCCCGCCCGATTTCGTCCTTATGTTCAGCCGCGATTTCTTTGCCGCCATAAGCATACCTTTCCATCCTTTGAGGCTTATCTATCCCCACACCTTCTATAAGTCTGCTTTTTCTCTGTTCCTTAATTTCCGAAACCACCAGCAGCGATGCCACGAGCAGAACCGCAGCAGCCGCACCTATCCAGGCAGGTATCTTAAACGTCCTTAACTTTAGCTTCGCCCGGCGGGACGCCTTGATATTTTCAAGCACTCTGGAAACTAACTCTTCGTTTAGCTGCGGTTCTTCTCGCAGCAGCTCCAGCGAAGAAAATTTAGCCTCCAGCCGTTCATTGAGTTGACGGCACCTTTCGCACCCTTTGAGATGCTCTGCAGCCTCTGCAATCTGCTCTTTTGAGGCGAGCTTAAATTGGTATTCAATAAGTTCTTTTTCTGTAAGATGATTTTTCTTCATAAAATTTTCCGCTGCTCTGGTAGTTTATCGGCCAGTGTCTTCAATGCTCTATACATTTGTTTCTTGACGGTTCCAATCGAGCAGCCCAGCACCTTGGCAACTTGTGAATAACTCATCTGCTGATAATAGCTCAGCACAAGAGCCGCTCGCTGACCTGCCGGCAGCGAAATTATAAAATCTCGTAGCTGTTCAGTCAGCTCAGCCTCCGCTGCCTTTTCAAAAGGATTATTCGAGTTATCTGCTGTAACGACCGCTCCGAATTCTTCGCCGTCGGAGTTTCCCGTTTCAATCATCTCGTTTAGCGATAAAGCCGGCTGTTTTTTTTGACGTCGAAAACCGTCCATAACAACGTTTGTTGCTATGGTAAAAAGCCACGACTTGAAACTTCCTTGCCGAAACGTATTCGCCTTTTCATACACTTTCATAAAGGTCTGCTGAAAATAATCTTCTGCCTTTTCTCTGCTGCCGCTCATCTTAATAATATATCCTAACAGAGCCGGACCTTCTCGGCGCACGATTTGCTCAAAAGCATCACCGTCTCCCAGTTTATGGGCTTCTATCAAGCTGTTGTCTGTAATCACCATTTAGGCTGCCCGCTCCAGTTAATTCTTTAGACGTCTATAGTAGCCTGATGGTTGACAGCAGGTAAGTAAATTTTTTGTAAAACATTTAATCTTTTAGCCGAGTATAACAAAATATACCTCCTGCATTTGAATAAAGGTGTTATCACCGTTGCAAAAGAGGATTTTGGTGAGGCTGAAACAAAAAATGTTGCTTAAAAGAAATTTTTTGTTATAATAAGATGTTTTAACCGAAAAGAAAGTTGACCTGATTAAATAGGAGTTAACAGTATGAAACGCTTAGGTTTTACTTTGTGCATTTTAGTTGTTTTTTCTTTCGGTTTTTTCCTCACCGGCTGCGATGAGCAGGGCTCACCACAAAAAACAACCGGGAAAAAACCAGATGCAGCAAAATTATTAGAAAGTCAAAAGGTCCCCGCTGAAGGCAAAACATCTGTTGAAAAAACGCCGGAAAATACATTAGCAAAAGAGCCTGAGAAAACAGTTCAAGCCGGCTCCAAAAGCACAGGACCGGAAATCAAATTCGAATCTACTAAGCACGATTTCGGGCAGGTCTCTCCAAAGTCGGATAGTAAATGCGGATTTAAATTTACGAATGTTGGCGGCGATGTCCTCGAAATAAAAAATATCAGAACGACCTGTGGTTGTACTGTGGCCAAACTCGCTAAGAAAAAGTATGCTCCAGGCGAAAGCGGCGAAATTGAGGTCAGTTTTAAAGCTGGTGTCGGAACTGCGCCCGTACAGAAACATTTATATGTCTTGAGTAATGACAAAAAGCACCCGAGCGTTGCACTCACGATACAGGCCTCTGTCGCAAAAGTAGTCGAGTTCGAACCGGAAACAATCAGCCTGTCACTTAAACAGGAAAATGCCGGATGCCCTGAAATCAAGATTCGAAGTCTTGATGGAAAAAAATTCTCTGTAACACAATTTAAATCAAGCCCTGACAGCATAGTTGCAGACTTCGACCCGAATCAAAAGGCAACTGAATTTGTCCTCAAGCCGCGGGTGAATATGAAAAAGCTCGAACAGAACTTGAGCGGCTATGTCCGGATTTATCTCGACCACCCCAGTTGCAGTCTGATTACTACCAGATATAGCGCGCCGGCAGAATTTTCGAGCCGACCGGCTGTCGTTCTTGTTTTCAAGGCTGAGCCCGGAAAACCAATAATAAAAGAAAACGTCTGGGTAAAGAATAACTATGATGAGGATTTCTTTATCGAATCAATTTCCTCCGAAAAAGGTTTTGTAAAAGTACTCACCAGCGAAAAAATAGATAAAGGCAGTTATAAACTTAACTTGCAGATAGATCCACCTAAATTACGGGGAAATGCAAAGTCTTTTCAAGATAACTTGCTTGTTAAAATAAAAGGCGGCAAGCAGCTAAAAGTTAGCTGTCGCGGCTTCTATGCAGGAAGTTAAAAAATGTATTATCGTTTCATAGAAACGGCAGTTCGAAATCTGTATTAGTCTGAGTCTGACTGCATAAAAACAGCTGTTATCGGTACTACACAAATTTGCGCGATAATAAGCTGTTATATAAACTCTGAATCATTATTATCTTGGAGGAATAATTCGGACACAAAAAGCCTTAACTATTCGCACAACAGCCTCTGATGTCACAAATTATTTTGAAAAAATATCTATTGGGAGGGAACAAAATATTGCCGATAACGTCTTAATATTAGAGACCGTTTTAGTATATCTGAGGCTTGTAAGCTTTTCTTTGATATGAACCTGCTCATTTGTTGATGAGATAAAAAAATGATAAAAACCGTGAGAATAGCAAGTATTCTGACAGCTCTGCTGGTTGTTGTTATTATCGCCCTGCCTGTAGTCTCGGGGGCAAATACCGACGATACAAAAACCAAAAAGTCTTTAGAGGTTCAAAGCGTCGTGGAAAGATTTAAAAAGACACGAGGCAATAGAGCAAAAAAAGACGCCGACCAGATACCACCGCTCGTAAGAGAGGCTAAAGATTTTGCCTTATATCTTAATCCTCCAAAACCGCCAGTCATAATACTAAGACCGCCGCCCGAGAGACCTATAGCCGTGCCTCCTCCTCAAAACATACCAAGAACTGCTAAATTTAATCTTATTGCCACTTGTGTCCATCAATCAAATCCGGCATTCTCGGTCGCTTTGATTGACGAACCCGGCCGGGACCGCAGATGGGTCAGGCAGTCTGACGTCGTCGGCCGTCTGATTATAAAAGAAATAAAGGAAGGTTCTGTTATTATTAACGATGGCACAAGGACTTATCCACTTGATATGGTCGCAAGGCCTGTCGAAACCTCTCTTGTTGTTGGAAAGTCAGCCGCAGATGCGTCGAAACTCCCAACTGACCTCCCAGCTGTTTTACTCAATAATATTGGACTTGATAAGACCGCTTTAATCAAAAAACAGACCCCTGCCGCAAAAAGGCCTGCAGAGTCAATTCGAAACCAGCAGAGGTCGGCGCCGATAAGAAGTCCTGAAGAACAGGAACTTTTTAATAAGTTTATTAAGGAGCTCCTCACCATCGAATCAGGCGATGAAGCCGCAAAAAAACGAGGTTCGGAACAAGCTGATGAGATGATTGAAAAGTTTTTCTCGGATATCGAGAATATTACGAGGGTAAGCGGAAAAGAAGCACAAAAGCTTGATGACCTCGGTAAGAAGCTGGACAGCGAGAAAAGGGACCCAAATCAGCCGAAGGTAGATAAGACCCCCGCAAGCTCAAGAAGAAGACCACCTGTCCTGAGGTAATCAATATAAGAGCAAATCCTGCTTTTTTACCAAGAGCTCAAAACAAAATCTTCTCAAAACCTAAGTGTTTATAATGCTTGTACTTTCGTTGCTTTTGGGTCGCTTTATCGGCCGTTTTTGACCGAAAAATGGGAACTTTTAGGCGTTTTTTATGTCTTATAGATAAGGTGATTTTAGCCTTTATTGATGCTTTGGAGCACCGTATGAAAACGAGCTTTGAATATCCCGGAAATTGGTTCTGTAACAGTTACAGGCCAAGATGCCCGATAAAGGCAAACATAGAGCGGCACTTAATAGTTATACGCTCTGTATGTAACTTATGGAGTCATCTATGATTTCGAATAAAAACGATAAATGCAGCCTTCACAGCTTGTTTTTACTAAAGATTGTGGTTGTTATCCTTGCTTTCTTTACGCTTTTTTTCGATGGCAATAGCAGTATTGCAAACGAACGGAACTCAGCGGAAAAACCGCTCCCGGAACCTCCGAGATACAGAGTTTTTAACCTGAAACATATATCCGCTGAGCTGGCGAAAAAATATCTCGATTTGACCGGCGTAAATGTCGAAGTCCAGATTCTTAGAGAAGATATGTTTTCTATAACCGGCCTGCGGCCGGAACTCATAAAGGCAGGCCAGGTCGTTAAGCTCGTCGACGTGGAAAGTAAGTTTATTATTAAATCAATCTCAATACCTCCGGATTTTAATGACGTGCCCACGAATGAAGAAATAGCTTCCCAAATAGGTGATATCCTGATAGGTAGTTTTTCTGAGCCTCCTGCCGGAGTTGGGCCCAAAGCCATTATTAACCAGCAAGGCCAAAAGCTGCTGGTTATAGCTCCTGTTGGCAAATTTGGCCCCATAGAAAAAATCATAACCGAAGCTGTCCGGCCTGCACAGGAATCTCAAATCGACGTTAATCTGCCGGCCGATACAAACCAGCCGGCAAAGCCGGAACATCGAACCTACGCCGATGCTAATGAGATGAAAAAACCTGATTCTAACGATTTAAAAATCCCTGATATAAATGACCTCGCAAAGATTGCCGATGCAAATAAAATAGAAAGAATTGATGCTAATGAGCTTCCAGAGCAGGATGTAAATGAAAGCAGCCTGGTCGATGTCTTCGACAGGCTTGTTACCTCTCTCGGCGAAACGAAGGTTCCCGAAACCCGGATACCTGCCGATTTGCAGGAACAAACTTCCATCCCAGCCGAAGTAAATGAGCCCAATAAACCGGCTATTGAAGAAAAGGAGCAAATAATACAAAGGCTGGAAAAAGCACAGCAGCAGCCTGAGAAAACTATAGCTGCGGTAGAGCAAAAAATCCCGGACCAGAACGAGCCTCAGCCGTTGGGTGCCGAGCAGATAGCTAAAATCCGCTCCTACCAGCCGGAGCCTGTAATCGACAGCAATGAGCAGCTCACCATAGAAGTGCCTGAAAGGCTGAAAATCGTCGACCTGCTGGGACTCGCCGGTGAGTACTTAAACATAAACTATATGTACGACCCAGCCCAGGTCCAGGGCGAAGTAACCCTCAAACTTCGTGGAAAAAACAGAGGCCAGATTCAGGTTAAAGAATTGTATCCCCTCGTCGAGGCCGTCCTTAAGTACAAAGGCCTCGTAATGACCCGAACCGAAAATAATCTTGTGATTATAGCCCCAAAGGCCCAGGCAAAGGACATTGACCCTGCAATTATCGAAACTGGAAAGGGACAGGTCCGTATCGGTGACGTTATCGTAACGCGTATCTTTGAGCTCAAATACATTGACGCTGAAAACGCTAAAAACCTCCTCGTTGGTATGAATCTCGGCGAAGATATCAACACCTCTGCTTCTAAAGCAGGCTTCCTAATAGTTACTGGTTACGCTCACAGAATGTCTCGTATCGAACAGCTGCTCAGTTTGGTTGATATACCAGGACAGGAAAAAGAATTTCGATTCAGACAATTAAAGTACACAATGGCCGCCACCCTTAAGGACAAAATCAAGTCGCTCGCAGACCAGCTCGGGACTGTATCGATTACTGTAGGAGCTGCGGCGGCGGAGCCGGCTGCCCCCAGCCCGATGAGGCGGGGCGAGTCTACAGCTGCCTACAGAGCACGAGTAGCCCGTGAGGCCCGGGCGAGACGCTCGGTTCCTACACCTACTACCACAACCGCTGCCGAACCAGAATCTGTCTTTCTTGATGTTGACGAAAGAACAAACCGTATTCTTATGATTGGGCTAACAGAACAGCTCGACACCATTGAAATCCTTATTGATACGCTCGATGTTGAGCAGCAGGATGTCCGCTCGCTGCGGCTGTACGAAATTCAGAATGTAGATGCAGCCG
>CAZMQF010000049.1:0-15748 GCA_964568365.1 uncultured Pirellulales bacterium
TCGATTTTGAGATGGAAATGGTCGTTGAAAAAGGCAGAGGTTATGTGCCTGCTTCAGAACGAATTGATGCAGCCGACAGGTTCGAACAGGAAATAGGAAGGATTCAGATAGATACCCTTTTTTCGCCGGTTGTTAGAGTACGATATGTAACCGAGGACACGCGTGTCGGGCAGAAAACAAATTACGACAGGCTGATACTTGAAATCTGGACCGACGGGACCGTCACTCCGGAAATGGCGCTCGTGGAAGCAGCGAAGATTCTGCGAAAGCATATCAATCCCTTTGTGCAGTACTTCGAGATAGGTCAGGAAACCGTCGCAGAAAGCCTCGCTGAAGCAGAGGAGAAAAAGCAGGAGGGACTTGACGCCGAATTGGCTGAAAAACTGAATACGCCAATTGCTGAGCTGGAATTATCGGTGAGAGCGAGTAACTGTCTTGAGTCTGCGAAGATACAGACTGTCGGCCAGCTTGCGCAAATGACCGATGCTGATTTGCTCAAAATCAGAAGCTTCGGCAAGACCAGCTTGAGGGAAATCAAAAGAAAGCTTGCCGACATAGGTCTTTCGCTCGGGATGACGGACGTCGAAAGTTAATTGTTTTTATTTATAGGCAGGTGAATTTGTAATTTTTGTATAAGGTTTTAGAAGTATGCGTCATAGAGTAGCAGGAAAGCGTTTAAGTCGTGATAGTGAGCATCGGCTGGCAATGCGCCGAAATATGGCCGCCTCGCTTTTTGAGCACGAAACGATTTCAACAACGATTCAGAAGGCAAAGGATGTAAAACCTTTTGCCGAGAAGCTGATTACGCTTTCAAAGAAAGGCACCCTTGCGGCGAGGCGCAGGGCGATTGCGTTGCTCGGGGACAGGGATATCGTAACAGACGAGGAGGGCGAAGCGGTAAAAACATCAACTGTGATACGCAAGCTCTTCAGTGACATTGGGCCGCGTTATCTCGACAGAGCCGGTGGATATACAAGGATTATTCATCTGTCGCTGAGAAGATTGGGCGACAACGGCGAGCTTTGTCTGCTTCAGTTAGTCGGCAGCGAAGAGAAAATGGAAAAAGAATCGAAGGCTGCTAAAAAGTCTCGCAAAGAAGCCGAATCCGAAGCTGAAGAGACTCAACCGCAGGAAGTTGTCGAGGCCGAGCAGCCGGCTGAAACCGAGCAGGAGGCTGAACCTGAAGTTAAAAAAGTCTCGGCTGATAGCGAATCAAAACAGGATTCTGACGAAAGCGCTCAGCAGGATAGACAGCCTGAAGAAAAAGAGGATAAGAAAAAAAATAAGGAAGATAAACGGAAGTAATGAGTGCGGACGATTGTATTTTTTGTAAGATTGCGGCAGGCCAGATTCCCGCGGTGAAGGTTTACGAGGATTCCGATGTGCTTGCATTTCTGGACATCGGGCCGATAAGTGACGGCCATACTCTGGTTATACCGAAGCAGCACTGCGAGAGCCTTGATGAGTGTCCCCCTGAGATTTTAAATCAGTTAGCCTCTCGGCTTGGTAAGATTGCAAAGTCGGTCAAGGCCGCAGTCAGTTCTGACGGTTATAATCTTTTGTGCAATAATGGCAGGGCTGCAGGCCAGCTTGTAAATCATCTGCATTTTCATATAATACCAAGGAATACCGGAGATGGTGTTTTCAGCCGCTGGTCTTCGTATAAATATCCGGAAGGAAAAGCCGAGCAAATCGCAGCAAAGATTAAAGAAAATTTGTAGTTTGCTATAGAGTTTCTTGAAAAAAGAATTTGTTTTGATATTTTTATAACGAGTAACGAGATACGAGCGACGAAATTTATCGCGGGGTAGAGCAGTCTGGTAGCTCGTCGGGCCCATAACCCGGAGGTCGGAGGTTCGAATCCTCCCCCCGCTATTCGAGATCCGAAGGTGCTCGCAGGGTGCCTTCGGTTTTTGCTTTACTGGGAGGTTCACACGGAGCGTAGCGGAGAGCCGCGCAGCAGCTGCTACATCCCCAACTCTGATTTTTATGCCATCACACGAAAATTATATTCCAAGCAGAATTGACTGTAAGCTCATTTTTTGTATCGTACCTGGAACAACCAATCGAATATGACCTCATTTTTGCCTCCTCCAAAGGCTTTTTCGATTTCGGTCTTGAATATAATAAACTCACCACTGCCGTTTTTTTCTTGATAAAAGATTTTTAGTCCTATAAAATACAGTTAATATTGTTCAAATCAAAGCTCGAGGCTTGGAGAATTTAAGAGTGTATGTTCCCGGCAGGGCATAGTTATGTACGGTTAAAGAGTGCTTTGCTGCTTGCTTGGCCTGGAGTAAGAAAAATTTGACCGCTGAAAAAATCTTAAAAAGCGCTCATTGTATAGAAAGTAAAGAATTTTAATAAACATATCTTTGAAACTTACATAAGATTTTGTGTCAATTATGTAAACACTTTTTTCTGAGAACCGGAATTTGTTTTGGAGTCGGTAAAATGAAAAGTAAAAGATTAATCATTTTTGTAATACCCTTGGTCATTGTTAGCCTCGCAACGGCGGAAATTCCTAAAATTGATTTTGGGCCCCAGCCGCCAAAAATAACTAATCTCGCTGCTGGTAAAGGAGTTTATGACGCTAATGTCCATATCTTCTACGACCTTGCCAATTTTCAGATGAAAGGTTTCGTAGAAGATTGCAACATAACGCTCGATTTCAGTAATGATGGTGGTAGCATCTGGGAAACAGTTTACAACAGCTTTCCTGATACAGTTAAACCCGGAAGGGCTCTGTATCTTAACTGGGATCCAACCGGATACAGCGGCTCGGACAACTGTAAAGTTCGCATCACTGCAAGGCCAATTGCAGATCCGTTACTGCCGGCGCAAGCAGAGTCCGGAACATTCTCGCTCGTACAGCCGACCACGCCGATGCCGATAGTTGCCGATGTAAATGCTCAGCAGCGCAAAGATGCCAGCAAATTGGTGGATATCTATTATGACCTCTCAAATGACCAAGAAGATCCAGATTACCCTTATTATATCTACGTCGAGGTCAGCAAAGATGGAGGGACCAGCTTTGATGCGAATGCTCTTGTTGGAGTAAGTGGCGAGGTCGGCGCAAATCAGAAGGCGGACTACGCAAAACATATAATCTGGAATCCGGCAGTTGACCTTGGCGCACAGACAACTGTAGAAAACTGCGTGGTTCGGGTTAGGGCGCACGAATTTGCTCAATGGGATTCAAATATTTTCGGCATCGAAGCTTCCAACCCTGGGACTCTGGAAGGTATGGTTTACGATGCTGATACAGGCCAGCCTATGGAACATGCCTGGGTGGCTGTATTCAAGCCCACCTCGCCCCAGCCGGAGCAGTGGGATATCTATCCGCCAGATGGTACAGATGCAAACGGCCAATTCAGTTTCACAGGCCTGGAGGCCGGTGAGAAAATAGTTGTGGTTTTAGCGATGGACCCTAACGGATACTGGCCGGCTTTAAGAACCACGACAGTTCGAGATAGCTCAAGAACCTTCTTAAATGTCGCAATGTCACCAGTCTTTCAAGTCGATTCCGGCGGCGGCGGTCAGGTCCAAAGCGACGGTTCGCCCGTGGTTGAATATGTTCGCGGCAGGTACTGCGGTCCGCATAGGCATGCCTACTACCTCAAAAATATCTCTTTCCAGGAATCTTTTGAGGTCAAAATTGATTGGAATAGTAATCCCCCTCAAAAAATCTGTTGGTTGACTCCTAAAAAACTATACGAACAATCTTGCTCGAGCGACAAAGCTTCAAGAGCCTTTGATATGGGCGGCGATATCCTGCGCGACAGTAACAGTTATGGCAAGTTGAAAGTCAAGGCCGTCGCTGAAAATGGAAAAGAATCTTCTTGTTATGAAGTTAACCTCGATGTGATTGAAGCGCCGCCATTTATCAAACAACTTGTGGGGGTTGATATGGATATTCCGTACATACCGGTTCCCACAGGTCAGGGTTTCGAATACCGAATGCTTGGTTTGTCGGGGGCAGAGTTCGAAGTTGAACAAAAGGCGGTTGCATCAAAGATAGCGGTATTTGGCAAAAAGCTTATGAAAATGGCTGCGAAACTACGGAACAAACCACAAACAGAACAACAGAAGAAAGATGCGAGGAAAGAGGAGAAGAAAAAAGAGAAGGAGCATGGTGGGAATATCAGCGGCTCACTTTCAGGCATAGTAAACAGCGATGGAAAGGCTGAGATGTTCACCATCGGATGGAATGCGGGTGATAAAAAAATGGTTCGTTCAGGAGTAAAAGGGCAGGATGGCATTAAGCTGCCGTATGCTGTTACCATCAAGCCCAAGGCATCGGTAGGATTTAACTTCCATTGGTTAAGTAACAGCTGGCAGCCCGGGGGAACCTTTAGCGTTGGGTGCGACATTATGTACGGAACACCATCGATTATTGTGGCATTCATACCGGTTGGATTTGTGCCGGTGCCAATCTATTTTAGGGCTGAGCTCGGTTTGCTTTTGGCTTCAAATCTTTCACTTATTGGATGGGAACCCGACTGGCTGGCCGATTTCCAATTTGAGCCGCTCGGCAAAGGATTCCTGGGTGCTGGGAGGGCAAAAGTAGCTTGTGTGGAAGGTTACATCGGTGGTGGTTTCCATAGCGGCTTGGAGTTCCCGCCGACAGGTTCAAGCCCATGGCTCCAGCCTTATATTATCTTGCTCGGCGGCGTCCGTGCTGTGCTCGGACCTTTTTCCGTCGGATTGCCGGTACGCAGACACTGGTCTGAAAATCCCGGAGAATCTACCTTAATGTCTCTGATGAGTATAGCACAAATAACGCAGGAGCAGAGCAATTTCGAACTGTTAACGAGGGAGTATTTGTATCCGGAAACCAGCAGCTTTGGAGAAATCACACTTAAAGGTGGAACAGAGCAGCCTTACCCCTACAGGTCCGGGGCGGTCTTTCCATATCCCGTGCCGGATGTGGTCAGGATTCGCGACCTTGATAGTCTTATACAGGATGATATGTTGGCAGTATGGATAAATGACAACACGGGCAGGGGAACGGCTGACCGAACCGAATTGATGTATGATACATATAACAGCCTTTTGGGTGAGTGGACGGCGGCTGCATCCGTGGTTACAGGTAACCTTACGGCGGATATGAATCCGCAGTTGATTTCGTTTGGTAATGGAAAAGCAGCCTGCATCTGGCAGGATGCTCGCACTGTGTTGGATGGTAATGGTGATTTATCGACATTTTTATCTCAGATAGAAATATCAGCAGGTATTTACAATAGTGGAACTTGGGTAACAAAACAGGTGACGAACTATAACAATGACTGGCTGGATCGCTCGCCGACAATAGCCGGCCCTGATGAAAACAAAATACTTGCAGTATGGATTAGAAATAAGAAAAATGACCCGTGGGGAAAGGAAGTAAATCCTGGTGATTCTAATGAAGCTCTTAATGATATATTGTGGTCAAAATATGATGGAAACAGTTGGAGTAAGGGAGCTTATAATATAGCTTCTGATGAAGGAACGATTCTCGGTACGGCATTGGCGTATAATGGCAATGTCGCAACTTATGTTTACTGCGTTGACACTGATACTGCAGATGCTAATGACCTGAGTCATCAGGAATTGTATATGGCGAGGTATTATGATGTCAACGATGATGGTTCCAATAATCCCTGGGATTCGTGCATCCCGCTGACTAATGATACTAATACCGATTCAGCCCCAAGGCTGGCTTATGATTTGAATGGTGATTTACTGCTGTTTTGGGTAAAGGGAGGGGATATTCGCATGGCGAGAGGAACGGCGGGTATCATAACGCCCGATGATGTTGACTCTTCTGAAAAGGTTGTCACACCGGGTGAATCAATGCTCAGCGATGACATTATCATTGAAGAAGATGCTAATACGCTCAAAGTTGGCGCCTCGATGGGCAGCAAGGATTTTGACCTCGTTGTTGACAAAAGAACAGGTCAGAAAGTGTTGGTTTGGAGTGATGCATCCCTGCCGTATATCTCAGAGCTCATCAGCCGAGCCTGCATCGATCCGACTTGCGATGTTGACGATTGCATCGACCCCGGCTGCATCGGCCCGAAATGCATCGACCCGTGTTGCGTTGACCCAGCCTGCATTATCAATCCAAGTTGCACCAGCACAAACTGTGACGACCCCTATGGCAGTGACCCGAACCTGCTCGATTTAAGTTGCCTGCCGACCGCTTACGATATCTGGGTATCTTATTACGAACCAGCCACTATGCTTTGGTCACTGCCCCGACAGCTTACCTGGGATGATGCGGTCGAGAGGTTTATCAGTGGTGCATTTAAACCTAATGGCGATTTGTTCTGCATTTACGATAAGACTCAGACGGACTACAACGATTCAGACCCCTGCGCAGTCTTTAATATCTATGGCAGAGAGATTAAACTCGAAGGCAAGCCAGAGGCGGGCAGAAGTGAACTGTATTTTATGAATTATCATATGAGTGTGGACCTTTCCGTGGCCATCGAAGATATGGAGATATTGCCGGCTAATCCACTTCCTGGAACAATGGCTGAAATCATTGCAACAATAAGAAATCTCGGCGAATATCCTGCCTCCGATATAAGTGTCGATTTCCTGCAAATCGACCCTAACATCTTATCTATCGGTCTCGGCTCCGACTATTGCATCATTGACCCTAACTATTGCTCCACAGACTATCCACGTGGAGATTTCGAGCCTGACGCTGATGTGGATATGGATGACCTTGATTTCTTCGTCTCACATTGGCTCGATGACTGTGGTATCTGGAATGATTGGTGCCAGGGAACCGATATTAATAAGGACGATACAGTTAGCTTCGTGGACTTCGAAATTCTTGCAAGATACTGGCTAACTATGATTGAACTTGAACCTGACAATTACGTAAAATTTATTTCCTCCGCTCAAATTTCTGAATCATTAAGAGGAGGTGGCCAGGCAGAGGTTTCTGTACAATTCGAAGTTCCTCATGTCCCTCCGGTGCCTGAGACGTATGATGTGAACGATTTCTGGAGAGAAGTGCTTGCCTTGGTGTATTCAAATGGGCAAGAACAGGATAGAGACCAGAGCAACAATACCGCCGGTTGCGAGACTATGAGGCCGGATATAACTGTTGGCGAAATGACTATTCAGGCAGCGGGGACTAATAATGACATCGTTACTGTACGCGTGGCTAATGAAGGCGCCTTAAAGACAAATTATGTTTGGATTAAGTTGAAGCTGTCACAGGAAAACGACCCGGACGACCCGAATGCTGTAGATGCAGGGAGCGAACAAATCACAGAAATTGCAGCCGGCGCTTACTATGATTTTCCTTTTAATATCTCTGGAATAAGCCAGAATTATGCCATAGCCATACTTGACCCGAATGATTCTATTGATGAATTCAACGAGGATAATAACATCGCAAGCATTCGCTTAAATACAGGACCGTAATTTTTGGCTCTAAATAAAATACGCCCTTATGACTACCGTATCTCACCGGCTTATCGGTGTGTACAAGTCATTTGTTTATAACTATAAGACTTAGCTTCTTTGCTCACAATCCTTTTGCGAGGTGGTAATAAATCTCGTTCCACCTGAGCTCTTTCTTGAATTCCGAAATCTTCGTATCTTTTCCGATTAGCACATACTCCATACCGGCCATCTCGGCAAAGTCTTCCATATGCTCGGCGGTTACAGCCATACTGAAGCCGGTATGATGTGCACCGCCTGCCAGTATCCACGCAGCGGCGCCTGTCTTCAGATTCGGTTTCGGCACCCATACTACCCTGGCGACCGGCAGTTTCGGCAGCGGTTCATCGGGGGCTACGACGTCAACCTCATTGACAATCATCCTGAACCTGTTGCCCAAATCTATCACCGACGCATTGATGCCGGCTCCGTTGGGGACATTAAAGACCAGCCTTGCCGGGTCGGCCTTGCCGCCGATTGAGAGCGGATGAACCTCCAGCGAGCACTTGCCTTTTGCGATTGTCTCGCACACCTCGAGCATATGAGCGCCGAGCACCTTCATATTTCTCGGCTCGAGATGATACGTGTAGTCTTCCATAAAGCTTGTGCCGCCGTACATATTGACAGTTGTATGGTCTTGTGGAGTATCGTAAATATTAATAAGGGGGTAGAAACCGCTGTAGATATCGGTATCCTCATTGATATCCCAGACGGTTGCGGCCTGTGCAGGATTTACACCGCACAGTATTAAGATTACAAGAATTGTTTTTATTACTTTAGTTTTCATTTTTTTCTCCCTCTAAAATGAATTTATGATTTATTATGACGTACATTCAGTTACATTTTCGCTCTTTTGTAACTTCTGCGGCCTTGTAAAGGCGGCTTTGCTGGCAAAGACGGTGTACTCAAATGTTCTGCAAATGAGGCCTTTATCCGGCCGGTACTAAAACGAAAAAATGAACTTTTTCGGCAGATGGGTTTGCGGTATGAAATGAAAGTTAATTATGATGACTTTTTAAGTTATAATAAATTCTATAAAACCCGTCTGTCTCCAATTACAATACTAAAACAACAGATGTGGTTTGTCAATAAAAAAATGACATATTTTTACGAATTTCTTGAAAATTATCATAACCGGCAATATCCTGATTTTCGTGGAATTAACGTGGTTAAAGGTCCGATGACAGAGGGCGAATAACGGACGACGGATGACAGAGGACGAAGGACAGAGGACGAATATCGAATATAGAACAAGGAACAAGGAATGATGAAGTATATAGTCGCCGTTCCGGCGATTGCTAAACGAAAAAACAAATAAACGAAGCCAACGAAAGCAGAGGTTTGCAGATAAGAAGCTTACTCTTCATCACAATCGCTTAACCAATGGTACGCAATTATCTGGACATCATTAAAATCGACAACCTCATCACTATTAATATCACCTGCCAGGGCTGTACCGTTTTGCCGCCAGTCCGATGCAGAAATTGAGAAATCTAAAAAGTCAATGAAACCAAATCCATCAAGGTTAGCCGCTATACATTCACAAACATCTCCCCAGCCATCTAAATTCCTGTCCGCTTGTCCGGGGTTATAAACATAAGGACAGTTGTCATTTGGGTCCATAATACCATCGCCATCAGAATCCACCGGCTGAGTAATATTAATATCGTCCCAATACGCCTGGCCATAATCGTAATAAGTCTGGTCACTATTTCTGTCGCCTATTCTGAAACTTGTTTCAAATCCGGTATGTATCCACATATCACAAGTACGGTTGGGTTCCGAATCGATATAGACGATGTAAGTATCTAAAGAAGGACGGGCTTTAATCTCAATGAAATACCATTGGTCTGTCGATAATTCGCAAATCTCGTAACTGCTACTTCCATCATAACTCTCAAGATTGCCTCCAGAATTAATGACAAGATAGATTTGATGGTTATTGAATACTTCAAACCAATGGTTGTCCGTGTGCGGGAGAAGAAAAGAGAATGACACATCATAATTCTCTGAAAGTTCCAGCTCGTAAGAAGGTGATACACCTATTGCTTTATCACCATTTGCTAAAGATGTCATTCGAAGACTAAAAGGAGAGCTGACATATTCGTTGCTCGATACATTGAAAGTGCCCCCTTCAGTTGTAGAGACCGTCCAATCACTTATATCGCCATCGTCAAAATCGTCGGAAAAAACACTTACCTCAGCTCTGGAAAAAGCTGCTGAAACAAGCACTAAAAAAACAAAAACTATCTTTCCATTTCTCATTTTTAACATTCCCTCTACCACCAGATTTTTATTTTTGGCTGCAGCGCATCGAAAACTGTTCTAACCGTGGCCAGTTAAAATGAACAACCTTTAATATTACATAATAATACAAGAAAAGGGCTAAAAAATCAAGAAATTATCAAAACACAATAAGCCTTCAGAAGATAGAAGATGGTTTATGCAGCCTATTTCCCAGAAAAAGTTGCATTTTTTACAAGAAATTTTTGCGTATTCTGCTCTGAATTACATGCATTTTGCTATTTTCAATTACTCTATCCGTATGTTTGGAAACATCTTACACATACCTTGTTGCCATTTGTAAATCTGACAGACCGCGAAGCCTTTGAACGCGGATATATAATCCGTTAGCTACCTTTTCTACCAATCGGTTCAAGATTACTGAGTTTGACATGCTTATTATAAGTATAAAGGTTATTTTCGAAGGCAATAGTCGTAATATGATAAAGCCGAAAAGTGGGTCAATCGTCACGTGATGGCAACTTGCTATTGACTTGTTACCAACTTGTTATTTACTTGTAATTCTCAAAAACACCCGATTTTGATACTGCAACACCTTGATTGAAAAGCACTTGCAAAAGGCGTCAAGGGCTGAAAATCCGTGTGTGGCTTCTTCAATTCCGCCCCTGCTCATTAGCGATTTTTTCCAAGTTCAGCCTAAAAACAGGTAATTTCCCCTACGTTCAGCTCATTTTATCGAACTAACTATAATTAAGCTTAAAGAAATCTTGTTATTTATTTATAATAACGATTCAGGAGTTATGGTAATGAAAAGTGGGTGCAAATGACATCCTCTTAATATTAATCCCATTAGCGAGATAAAAGCTATGAAGTATTCGCGGAGCTTTTCTGCACAACCGGACAAATCAGACAGTATGCGACGCAGGAGATTTATGCCGGGTTTGGTTTGCTTGTTATGCCTGCTCACTTGGGCCGGGTCTGTGTCGGCACAAATCTCCATAGTGGGCGTCAGCGACCAGCAAATTTACGTAGATAGTGTTTCTTTTATAGTTAACTCTGAGGTTGGTTACGATTACACAGTCGAGTTAAACGGCGTCTCTATTCCGACGGGCGTCTCCATAGAAGTCGATGAAGCAGAATATTACGAATTATACGTGTATCGACGCGAGCAGTCCTCAGGAAATGAAGAAACCGAGCTGGTTCGCTTTATAGTCCGGGCATCGCAGCGGGCTGAAACTGAGGTGGGGCTGCCGATATGGACACCCTATCCGATGATCGACTCAGCTGCGGCTGAGTTTATCGGCGCCCAGCTTCAGATTGTAACTCCCGCGGAATATCCCCTTGGACTTGAGATACCCGTCATTGCCCGCATCGAGGACGGATTAGGTAATCGTCTCGGTGTCAACGGCTATGTCACGGCGGTCGGATTTGAAGATTATCCATTGCAACTGTTTCGCGGCGTTGGCTTTGTTTTTCTGCCGGCAGCTGAGGAGTCGGGCATTATTTCCTACACAGCTCAAATTCAATCACTTCAAACTCTCAAGCAAATTAATATTGAAGCATCCACAACCTGGCAAACGGTCTCCGCGAATATCACTTCGTCTGTCAACTGGCCGGAAGATGCACGAATTCACATCACAGGTGTCGCCGACGATTTACTGACTATCTCCTCTAGCGCCACTTTAACCATAGGAGCAGGAAGTGTAATTATAATCGACCCTGACATTGGAATTGAGGTGCTGGGTCAAATCGTCGTAAATGGTACTTTGGAACAGCCGGTTGTCTTTACTGCTCCCGACAGGGATGATGCCTGGGGAGGTTTTCTTTTTGAGACAGCTTCATCTCAGGGAGAGTTTACCGGCGCCATTTTCACTGCCAGCGGCGCCGATCCCAGTTGGTTCAATAATAACCCCGACCACGGCAGCTATCACCGCAAGGAAGAGTGCCTGTTTTATCTTTCCAACGGAGCACATGTGACGTTGACCGATTGTTATATGGTAGAAAATCACGGCCAGGTAGGACATGGTGAGAACGGATACTTAACTATGACAGGCTGTCTGGCGCAAAAATTCATTACCTGCGGCCAGTATAACGGAGGGGCCGTAATCGCTGAAGACAGCGCCTTTATCGAGTTCCCCTCAGCGACTGCTTCCTTCGTCGATGGGGACAATGACGCCTTTTACCTGTCCGGCGGAGCGCATTCTTTTACCGATTGCCTTATCGGTTGGACACTGGACGACGGAATCGATGCCGGCCAGGGCGCCACAGGCTCTGTAAATCTCGAAGGCTGCTGGTTCGAATCATGCTACCATGAAGCACAAGCCTGGTCGTCAGGACCCAGATACGCCGACGTCAACAACACCGTCGTCTTGAATTGCGGACAAGCAATCGAATGCGGCTATGACGACCCATTTATAGATGCGGTTAACTGCCTGTGCACGTCTAATGTAATCGGGGCACGCTTCGGTGACAATTACCCCAGAACCTATAACGGCTTTTTGGACGTGAGCGATTCCCTGCTGCTTTTTAACGTAAGAGATGTCTGGGGCCGGGCCTGGGATGACTGGACCGTGCATCTTTCTCAAATGGATATCCAGGATAATTACCTCAGTATTCCCAATGATAATTACCCCAACAATTTACTCTGGGACCCCCAAAGCGAGCCCAATCAACTCGAGCATCTCGAGCCGTTTCTTCCAACACCGGCCGATACGGTAGGAATCGGAATCGCCACGCTCGAAGATACTTATATTCTTGCAGAGATTCCCGATAAAGTTCCCGTGCGTTTAAGCACCTTCACGACAAACTTCGTTTCGGTTGATTACACTATTTATACAGAGGATGGACTCTATGACAGCGGCTCTTTGGAATTTATTCCCGGAGAGACAGTCAAGCAGATTCAGTTCGATCCGCCGCCCATCGAGGACCTTAATGAATTTCTTCGGATTATCCTGAGCAATCCGGTTAATGCCGAGATAACCAATTTTAAGCAGATAACCTATTTGATTCCTTCGTCGCTGATCGTGGAAGGCGACCAGTGGCGCTACTTTAAGGGCATCACTGAGCCTCCGGCTGATTGGAACCAACTCGGATTTACTATCGACGGGTCTTGGCTCTTAGGCGCAACGGGTATCGGATACGAGGCCGACTCGGGCTACGAAGGATGCATCGCCACTAATTTAAGCGATATGCGGAATAACTACATCAGTGTCTATGCACGTCGGGAATTCTTTGTCGAGGACCCGTCGCGCTTAGCCAGCCTGACATTTTCCATAGACTTCGATGACGGCTACATTGCCTACCTAAACGGAATCCCCGTCGATAGCCGATACCCGCCGATTACTGTCGCGCATGATCAGCCCGCCGACACGAGTGACCATGAGGCGTGCTGCGGAACCAGTACACCGTCGGGACCTTGTCCACCGGAACAGGTTGATTTGAGCGGCTATATAAGTGAACTTATTGCCGGGTATAACGTGCTGGCGGTTCAGGTACACAACCGGTCTTTGTCCAGTACCGACTTCATCTTTATCCCAGAGTTGTTCGGCGTGTTTACCCCCCGGCTGGGTGACTTCGAGCCGGACGGTGATGTGGACTTCGATGACTTTGCATATTTCGCTTTCTGGTGGCTGGAAAGCGAATGTGGCATCTGCGGCCATGCTGACCTTACCGGCGATAGTAATGTGAACGGGGAAGATTTGCACCAGTTTTGCGACAACTGGTTAGCAGGCTTATAAAAAGGACAAAACATTTCTGATACCCTTCTCTGAAATAGAACAGAAGCAGATTTGGAACAATTTTGAGTCTTAATTCAGGCCACTTTAATTGGAAAATGAGGTATAAGTCCTTGTATATTCTATCATTATAAAAAAAGAACTCGGCTTTTGAGACAAAAATATCGTTGACTTCTTATTAACGATTTGTTAAAATAGTAAAGTTTGTAGCCTGTTTACGGGAGCGGTAAGGGGGAGTGGGTTTCTAAGCAAACTCGGATCCTGAAGGACTTGTATCGTGGGTAGAAAACTTATTTTGCTTTTCGGCGTTTTTATCACTATTTCCTTATCTAATTTAACATTTGCCAGGCATTTGCCATACGGTGACCTGAACGCAGACTATAAAGTCGACGATGCCGATTTAAACCTGTTTGCTCAACAATGGCTAAATCCTTCAGCCTGTTCGGGCCCGAGTTGTGCTGATTTTGATGGGAAAAACGGCGTTAATATCAACGATTTTGCTCTTCTTGCAAGCTCCTGGCTTTCAGGTTGCCAACCGATAACGCTTGTTATAAACGAGTTTATGGCCGCCAACTCCAGCTACATCCTCGACGAAAATGAGGACAGTGACGACTGGATAGAGCTTTATAACTATGGCGACACTCCCGTTGACATTGCTGATATGTATATGTCAGACAGCCTCACCGACCCAACGAAATGGCACATCCCGGATAATAATTCACAAAAAACAATCATTCCGCCTCACAGCTTCCTGCTTATATGGGCTGACGATGAACAGGACGAAGGAACATTGCACGCTGCTTTTAAGCTCAGCGCAAACGACGGCGATGAAATTTATTTATATGGTGCAGGGGGCAATTTGATTGATAGTATCGTGTTCGGGCCGCAGATTGACAATGAATCTTTCGGCCGACTGCCCGATGCCTCTGAAAACTGGCAAACGTTTAACATCACCACTACTCCGCCGCCAACGCCGGGAAAAGCCAATGCCGGCGCTCCTTCTGCAAACCAGATTGTCATAAACGAAATTATGTATAACACTTCGAGTCTTAATGAGCTTGAAGAATATATCGAAATTTATAATCAGGGCCCAACGACTGTAAGTCTGGGCAACTGGAAATTTATCGATGGTGTCAGCTTCACATTTCCCCCTGATTCGAATATCGATTCAGGACAGTATCTCGTCATTGCTTCGGATGTAAACACTTTCACAGCAAAATATCCATCTGTTACTAACGTGATTGGTTTCTGGGTCGGACAGTTGAGCAGAAAGGGAGAAAGGATTACTTTAGTTGATGAAGTCGGTGTTGTCATTGACGAGGTTAAATATGCCGATGAAGGCGACTGGGCACAGCGATTGCTCGGCCCGCTTGACTACGAGCACAGGGGATGGATCTGGTCCGATGAACACGATGGCGGCGGAAAGTCACTTGAGCTGATTAACCCGGCTATGCCGAATGAATATGGCCAAAACTGGACGGCAAGCTCCGTTGACCAGGGAACCCCCGGGCAGCCTAATACTGCTGCTCAATCCAATATTGCACCCTTGATTATAAATGCAAAGCATTATCCTTTTATACCAACTTCTTCCGATACGGTAACAGTAAAAGCGCAGGTCATCGATGAGCTGTCCACCGGAATAACCGTAACATTATATTATCGTGTCGATGGCGACCCCTCTTTTACTCAAACAGCTATGGCCGATGACGGCCTGAACGGCGACGAGCTCGCCGGCGACAATGTTTATACAGCAAACATCCCGGCTTATCCGCATAAGACAATTATCGAATTCTATATCGAAGCTGAGGATTCATCCTACAATACTCGAACGCTTCCGGCTCCGAGCGACGTTGACGGCACACCCAGCCAGGTAACAAATATGCTTTATGTAGTCGATGATACCTTCAATCCCATCTGGACTGCCGGGAATCAGCCTATTTATTACATCATTATGACAGCAGCAGAGCGAGCCGAGCTCGAAGATATATCCGATGATGGTGACCCGTTCACAGGCGAGGGAATGAGCGATGCACAGATGAATGCAACATTTATCTCGCTCGACGGAACCGATATGAAAATAAGATATAACACAGGCGTAAGGAACAGGGGAAACCGTACTCGAGTCATACCGCCTATGAACTATCATGTAAATTTCAGAAACGACGATTTATGGAAGGATGTCTCAGCCATAACTATTAACAGCAAATACGCTTTTATACAGGTTGTCGGAAGCGCTATGTTCAGACTGGCTGACCTGCCTGCTCCTGTTACTACGCTTGTCGAGGTAAGGGTAAATGGCGACAATATTGCACTGACCGATGAGGCCC
>CAZMQF010000050.1:0-15041 GCA_964568365.1 uncultured Pirellulales bacterium
AGTTTGAAAAAGTCATTGTGCCGATACTGAACGCGGAAGAAACTGATGCAGAGATTTTTATAATTGATGAAATTGGAAAGATGGAATGTATATCCGACAAGTTTGTAAATGCTGTCCGCCGACTTTTTGATTCTGATAAAACTATTATAGCAACCATAGCTCAAAAAGGCGGTGGATTTATCTCTGAGATAAAAAAACATCCGGCAGTCAGATTGTTTAATTTAACAATTCAAAATCGAGACAAGGTTGTAAGCGAGATTACGAAAGTCATAACGTTCATTCAGCAGCTTGAAAAAACATAATTTAAAATGTGAGTAATAAGGCAAAAAACTATGGAAAAAATACAACTTCCCAGGCCGAACAGAATTGGAACAAAACCGCTGGAACAGGCTATAGCTGCTCGGCGCTCAAGGAGAGATTTTTCGTCAAAGCCACTCACTTTAGAACAGATAAGCCAGCTGGTATGGTCAGCCCAGGGAGAGGAGGCGAAAGGTTTTCGGACAGCTCCTTCTGCCGGTGCAACTTATCCACTTGAGGTTTTTGTCGTTACTGAAAAAGGTCTTTTTCACTATTTACCGGCAAAACACAGCCTTGAGAACATCACAGATAAAGATTTGCGAAGCGAACTTGCATCGGCTGCATTAGGACAGAAGTTTATTGAAGAAGCACCTGTTACAGTTATTTTCACCGCCCATTTCGAGAGGACAACCGGACATTACGGCCAGCGAGGTTTTCGCTATGTTTTTATGGAAGCCGGCCATTCAGCACAGAACATTCATCTGCAGGCAGAAGCTTTGGGGCTTGGCTCCGTTGCGGTCGGCGCCTTTGACGATGATTCCGTCAGAGAAGTGCTAACACTGCCGGGTCATCTGGAACCTATTTATATGGTTGTAGCGGGTTATTGCCGTGACTGATAGCCAGAGACAATCTATAACGTCACTTGAGTGGTGTGAAAAAACAGCCCGGCAGCTCTTAGATAGAGGCCTCATTAAGAAAGGTTTATGTCTAATCCTTGGTTCGACAGACACAGGCAAAACCACCCTTATAGCTGCTCTGGCAAAACATCCGGCTAAAAAAAACGCTGTCGGCATTGTCGATGCTGATATAGGCCAATCTCATATCGGCCCCCCTGCCACTGTCGGCTGGAGTGTCGTTGAAAAAGCAGAATTTGATTTTTCACAGTTAACCTGCCGTGGTATGAGCTTTGTTGGTGACGTCAGTCCTACAGGTCATCTGCTTCAACTGACAGAAGGCATCTTTCAATGCGCTAAGCTAACATCCAGAGCAAGTGACATAGTCATAATCGACACGCCGGGTTTTATAAGCGGTCCGGCAGCATGTGCATTGTGGTGGACAGTGCAAAGGATATTGCAGCCTGACTTGATTTTAGCAGTGGAACGTAACGATGATCTCAAAAACATTATCGATGGGCTGCAACATATTAACTCTAAGATTGAGAGAATTCAATCTCCGGCTGAAATCCCGACAAAATCACCACAACAAAGACAAGGCTACAGGCGCGAGCAATTTATTAAATATTTTCAAAATTCACAGCTTTACAATATCGGCCTGAAGGATGTTTCAATCCAAACCAGCGGAAGAATGGATTACCAGAGTCTTGTCAATCGCTTAATATCACTACGAGATAAAAATGGCATTGACATAAGTCTTGGTTTGATAAAGAAATGGCAAAAGGATAGTGACAGTCTGGTAGTCAGAGCTCCCAATATCGATACCCGTCGAATTCGCTGTCTCGTTATCGGAGATGTTACCATAGAAATAGATAACGAATAAGATAGGCATTATTTACACTGAAAAAGCAAAAGAAGCACTCGAGCGAAAAGCTTCTCAGTGACTGAAATTCTTTCTTCCTACGCGTTTGTCTCGAAGACAGAAGTTACCCGTTTGCAATAAACAATCAATTTGCGAGAAGGTTTAATCTTTTATCAAATTTGCTTCAGGTTTCGCGCAGCTTTATTGACATCCGCAGCACTATCAAAAGCGAAGTAAAATACCGCACGTTTGCCAACAGACACAGCAGACAGTCCACGGATGTTAATGCCGGCTTCTGCAATTTTTTTAGTAATTGCAGCTCCGAGACCGGCTTTGTCGGCAGCGGCAAGACGTAAGGCAGAAAGGGAGGCGGTTTTTTTGAACCCGGCTTTTTTGGCTGCCGCTGTTTGCTTGCCTGTCCTGAGAGGTGCGGCAAATACCACACCCTGTCCCGGTTTTTCCGGCCGCCTGCGGGCGAGCAGAAATTCAAGGCGGGCACCTGCTTTGGCCAAGGCTTCAAGCTTTTCAGCCAATGCGCCGGGACGGTCCTTGACACCGGCAGCCCAAACATCAATACGCTTAATGTCAGCTTTCATAATTTGTCCTCTCAAAAATGATAAATAAAGCAATTATAAGTTTGCTGATTCCGTAACGCCCTGTCAACACCTTTAGTAGATAAATCTAAATAAATTTACGGGCTGATGAAAGAGATACAAAATGCTATCATAATCGGTAGTTTGTATTGTCTTATCAGCCGACAATATTTTATTTGGCGCAGCTAAAAAATGAACGAAGCAAAGCTACTTCTCAACGCATATTACGAGGCTCTTTATGAAAAGCTGGAATCCGACAAGGAAAGCCTGCAAGCAATAATAAGACAATTACTAACAGACGAAATAAAAAGACAAGGCTTCGAGAACTTTAACGATGACAAGTTTGCAGCATATCTTGATGCGTGTCTTGCTTTTCTTGATGAGCGACTTGAAACCTATAACCCAATCGGTTTCCAATATACCTTTGACAGGATAAGGGCAAAGGAGGCAATCGAACTTGAGTTACAGCTTAACTTCTATGACAGCCGTGCAGAATTCGAGTCACTAATGGAAGCAATTTACAACAAAGCAGCAAGTGAGCTGAGCGAAGAAAGAATGCGGGAGCTGACAGAAAAACTAATCAAGGAATTTGGGGCCTACCCTGACAAGAGTATTACCTCTGAATATGAGTCCAATCCGGCTTTAGGTAAGCTGCCGGACTACATAGTTGCCTGTGCGATAGAAAAAATAATCAGGTAATTGCCGGCCGGTCCGTCCTACAAAACCGGCAAAAAAATTTATCAAATTCAACCGTCTGTCTATTTTCTATTATGTGTGGTAATCAGCGTTTATTGTCACATATTCTTTACTGAGGTCACACCCATAATAAAAGTCACTGGCCTTTCCCGCACCCAGCTCTATTGTAATTGTATGCTCCTTTTGTGAAATAATCTTTTTGACCTTTTTGAGGTCAAACTTTGAAGGCTTGCCATTTTTAAATACCGTGACATTGCCGATTCTACAGGTGAGTTTGCGTTCGTTAAGTTTCACTCCGCACGAGCCGACCGCGCATATAATCCTGCCCCAGTTCACATCGGAGCCGTGAATCGCACATTTAACTAAATTATAATCAGCAACAGCCTTCGCCGCCTTCGCAGCATCTGCCTTACTCGCTGCAGATTTGACAACCACCTTAAAACTCCTCGTCGCTCCCTCCGCATCAAGTGCCATCTGCCTGGCCAAATCCTGACAAAGCAGCATCAGCTCTTTGCTGAATTTCTTATAACGGGGACACTGTTTAACTATAGGCCGATTATCTGCAGCGCCGCTTGCCAGAATTATCGCGGTATCGTTTGTGCTCTGCCAGCCGTCAACCGTCAGCCTGTTCAAAGAATTTTCGATTGCTTCTCTTAGTGACTTTGCAAGCAAAGCTTTGCTTATGGCTGCATCAGTGGTAATAAAGCAAAGAGTGGTCGCCATATCAGGACCTATCATTCCTGCACCTTTAGCTGTGCCCGCTATGGTGACATTTTTACCGGAAATCCGGAATTTGCGAACAGCTTTTTTAAGCTTTTTATCTGTCGTCATTATTGCCTTTGCAAAATCAAGGCCTGCCGATGCTGAAGCTGAAAGCTTTGCCGCTGCTTTCGAAATACCGGTGGTAATCTTTTTCATCGGCAGCTGCTCGCCTATTATCCCCGTCGAGGCGACAAGTACTTCGTTCGGCTCAGCTTCTACCCGCTTTGCCGTTTGCCTGCACATTTTTATCGCATTCTGCAATCCCCGCTCGCCGGTACAGGCATTTGCATTGCCGCTGTTAACGACCACAGCGAAGATCTTTCTACTTTTAACATGATTTTTACTGACCTGAACAGCGGCTGATACAATTTTATTTGTCGTAAACATCGCCGCTGCATTTGCTCCTGAAGGGCACACTATCAGGGCGAGGTCCAGCCTGCCGGATTTTTTCAATCCGCAGCTCACGCCCGCCGCAAAAAAACCCTTCGCTGACGTTATCATATTATTATCCACCTATCCTCTTTCAACTCATAGCCCTTGTTCAAAGCCGGCACAGCTCTCTCGCCGAGTCTCTTTTCCATCTTATAATACTCCAATCGCGCATCCTTTTCCACCGCTACATAATTTTTTTCCACTATTGTATAGCCCATTAACTGGTAGTATTGCCACGATATCTCCGTTGCACGAAGAATCACCTCATCGTAACCTTCCTGCAGTGCTCTTTTCTCCAGCACCTTCATAATCAGCTTGCCGATTCCCTGCTTCTGACAATTCGGGTCGACATAGACTCGCAGAATCACTCCTTCAATCAGACTGCCTGTCGCGACAATTCTACCGTCCCTCTCGACCACTACTGTATATCCTTTTTCGGCTACAGCTAAAATATTTTCCCGGCTGTGGAATCTTTTCAGATACACGACAACATAATCATAAAGCCGGCCCTTATAGCACTTATCGATTGTCCTACATATCAGTTTTTGTATTCTTCCTAAATCAGTAACAACCAGTCTTCTTATCTTTAACTGTTTTTCTGTTTTCATTTTCTTTCTCCTTTATTCCGCTTCTGCTCTTGTTAACAATCTCTTTGCATTCTGCATCATCTGAAAACGCCAAAAGCCGAACCACATAAAGGAAATAAAGAAAAACACCGAACTATCACAATCCTTCGCAAAAGGATTTATTTCCAGAACGTTAATATATACTTTTCTTTTAGCCTGTCCTGTTCCCATTTTTTCTCCTTTCTTTTTTTGCCAGCCAATAAAAAAGGCCTTTCAGAGCACAGTGCTCTGAAAGGCCTTTATAATTTCTATCTTCTCTATGCTCAGAGCATCCTGTGCACCTCCTTTATAGTGCTAAACCAAAATGCGAAAAATCTAACATTCACCGCTTTTCGGCCTGATGCCCCAAACAAATTGTCTTTTATTAAACTGTTCATATTTTTTACCGCTTATTTTATCATCTTCAATCTATCACAGAATTAAAGATGAGTCAACAAAAAAATCTTAAAATTCCTTTAAAAATCCCATATTTTCAGCCCGGCTATTTATTGCGTTTGCGAATAGCGATCCCGATGCATACCGCCAGGCCTCCATATAGCACCAAGCAGCCGAATACAAGCATTATCCAGGCAGACAATGGCATTTTCTTATTCTCCCTGACTCTTCTCAGATTTTGCCGGGCGTTTCCATAAAAAATATCCAAGCACAAGCCATATAAGGACACTTCCCCAGCCGCCAATCAGAGTTGCCCATTGGGGATAATTTCTAAAACCGCTGGTAATATAATCGTAAAGGTTCATTACAAGTATGACAAGTAAAACTATCGGTGTAATATAACGAAGCGCCCATATCCACCATTTCCCAAGTCGAACCTCCGAATGCGCATTCAAATAATCGCGAAAATCATTCACATTATATATATAACCAATAATAATACATTGAATAAGCCCTGAAATTACCAGGCCGAAATCGCACACCCATTTATCGACAATATCGAACCAGTAAAAGCCGCCGCGAGTGACAAAGATCAGAGAAACCGGAAAGGCGACGAGAACAAAAACTCTTGCGAGCTTCTCGGCGCCGATACGCCACTTATCGTTAAAACCGGTAGTAAAGGCCTCCTGCAGGGCGAACGCAGAATCGATACCCAGCGTCAGCAGTGTCACGAAAAATATCACACCGAAGGCCGCATTCAACGCCGGAAGCTTACTTATTGCCGTCGGAAATGCTACAAATGCCAATCCCGTTGTGCTGGCTGTCACATCACCAACTTCCAGCCCCTGAACTCTCGCAAGATAGCCCAGTATCGAAAAAACTACAAATCCTGCAAAAAAACTCGTTCCGCAATTTGCCAGGCCGGTAATCAGGGCACTGTTGGTAATCTCGGCCTTTCTACCGAGGTACGAACCGTAGCCAATCATCACACCAGAGGCTAAGCTCAACGAAAAGAAAATCTGGCCGTACGCCCGAAGCCAGATTACAGGTTTGGCAAGCGCGCTGAAATCCGGCGTCAAATAATAACGGATTCCATCCATTGAACCAGGCAGTGTCAATCCACGTATCAGTAAAATTGCCAACAATATCGTCGGCAGAGGAACTGTTACCATAACTACCTTACTTACGCTTCGCACACCCTTTCGCAGAATCAGATATACTGTCAACCATGTAAGTGCCAGGCCGATTACCAGCGGCAAGACAGGCCAACCGATTTCCCCCGGCCCTGCTGATTTGTGTAAAACACTTTGATTAAAAAATACTTCCGGATTATCTCCCCAGCTCAAACCGAGCGAATGCCATAAATACACCCACGACCAGGACAGAATCGTGGAATAATAGATTACTATTGCTGCGCTGAGCCCTGCCGCCCACCAGCCGAACCATTGAAGGGGCTTATTTATAGCACCAAATGCCAGCGGCGCACCCTTTTGCATACGCTGTCCCAGTCCCATCTCAAGAATCAGCATAGGGATGCCGGCCGTGAAAAGCGCCGTGAAATAAGGAATCAAAAACGCACCGCCTCCGCTCGAGTATGCCACATATGGAAACCGCCAGACATTACCCAGCCCCACAGCCGAGCCGATAGCCGCCATTATAAAAGCTGCTCTGCTGTGCCATTGTTCACGAGTTTCAGCCATTACCCTGCTCTTTTGACAGTATAACGATTAACTTTTAATCGGCACAGGGTAATAGAAAACGTCACCAAAGAAAAGCAAAAATTCATATCTGTTTTTGTTCAGTCGCCGCTACTTCACACTTTTTCTCTTCTGCTCCTGTGCGCTTACGCTCTTTTTACTTTTGACCTTTAACTCGTCTCCGCATTTACCCATCCACCTTTTTAATCCATCATCCCTTCAAGTATCTCTACCGCTTTCTCTACAAGTCCGCTGCAAACCTTATTATGTAAATCCTCTTCTTCAAATCTTATCATGCCCTCTTCTGTACCTATATCACAGCCTAAAAGCTCTTTGCAGACAATCGAACCGTTTTTAGCTTTGAATTTGTCTGTAAATTGAACAACTTTCTTATAAACCGCCTGCTTGGCCTTTGCAGGTTCCTGTTTAATATCGTAATATTTCAATCCTAAAGTCATAATCGCTCCGCTAACCGCACCGCAAAGCTCACCGTTTCTTGCTCCGCCGCCGAATCCGTTTGCGACCTTCAATGCGGTTTCTTCGCTCAAGGCCAAATCTTCAGCAAACACACTCAGCACTGCCTGCTGCAGTTGAAACCATTTGAAAATTTTTCAATCGCGAGTTGGGCCCTGTCACTCATCTTCACCTCCGTTTTTTTCTTTCACATTTTTCTAAACTTCAAAAAAAACAAGACGATTCGAGCCAACCTATCTAAACGGCCGGCTCGAATCGCATTTAATCCCCGCCTCAAATACAGAGGCCTAACGTCACTGTCACGGCTGCTGTTGATCCCTTATCCATACGATAGAGCTGGGTAAACGACCGCGTCTGCGAGAGCCGCCGCCTTCATCGCCGCTTCCTCTGGGAACCGAAGATTCACGATTATTCCGGGCGTAATTGGGTATTGCCGTCATTGGTGTCCCGTCAGCCCAGCTGCCCTTAATCACCATAACACCCTGTAGAAGGTCGCCCTTCCACTCGGTCGTTAAGGCAGAATCCGGTTTGAGGACTTTATTTATATCATTATTGTCAACCCGCTCTACATTATAAACAAGCGGACCATACTGCAGGGCCACCCGCCCGCGATCGGCTTCGATTTTATCGTCGGCCTTAATTCTTTGTACCTTCATCGGAAGAACAAGTTCTATCTTATCACCGGCTTTCCAGGTTCGGTCGATTACGGCATAGCCTTTTTCAATTTTAGGAGTAATTGCAGAGCCGTTAACAGCAATCGAAGTAATGCCGTCGGCTTCCGGCTTAGCAGTATACAGCTCGCTGACATCCCTGTGCGGCACACGGATATTGACGCTGAACTTCTTCCTGGCCTTCGGATTGACGGTAATAGCAACTTTCCCGCTCCAGGGATAATCGGTAACCTGAACCATCTCGACATTAGTACCGGCCACATCTTCCACTGTCGCCGTGCTCCCGATAAACAGGTTCACATAAATACCATCATCGCCTTTGACATACGTCCAGGTCGGCAGCATCAGCAGCACCCTCGGAATATTACCCACGCAGCACGGGCAGCCATGCCAGCTATAGCGTGAGCCGCGTGAATCCAGCGGATTCGTGTAATAGAAATTCTTACCCTCCATATCTATCGAGCCGAGCAGCGCGTTGTAGAGTGTACCTTCATAAAGGTCTGCATACTTGGCATCGTGATAAATCATATTCAGCTTATGCTGGAAAAAGATTTCACCACAACTCGAGCACGATTCACAGTATGCATTGTTCCGCAGCGAATAGTTCGGGCCGAACCCTTCAGAGCTCTCGCCGCTACCGATTCCGCCGGTAACATAGTACTTCTTGTTAACGATGTTATCCCAAAGTGACACAGTTGCGCTCGTATAGTCGATATCACCGGTTTCCATCGCAACGCCGGCCATACCCGAATAGGAATACGAAGCACGCACGGCATGCCCGACCGCTTCATACTGCTGGATGACCGGCAGATGACTCTGGCTATATTCGCTGCCGTCCTTACGGCAATCCAGCAGGAACTTGGCCAACTTGATGTACTTGTCGCCTTTGCCTTTACCTTCCACCTTATTGACAAAACGCCCTAACCGCACCAGAGACTGTTCCATCTCCTGGTGCCCGTTATACCATTCCTTCTTCGGAGCCGGGCCTATGTTATTATCCCAGCAGTCTGCAAGTTTCTTGGCTGCATTGTACAACCGAAGGTCCTTGCCATTTGTCAACAAATAATGCGCGATGCCCGCATCGAGGAAGTAGCCGGCCACATAGCCCTCATGGTCGCCCCTTCTTGTCCAGTGCTCAAGAGGCTCATCACTACGAGCACGTTGCCGCGGCAGCGTAAAAGCCGTCTGAAAATAGCCGTCGGGTTCCTGTGCTGCCAGAATCCTAGGAATCCAGTCTCCCAGCGTCGCCTTCATTTTCTCCCGGGCCTTGATGATTTCCTGGTCGCCCTTCGGGTCAACCATCAGTGCAACACACATCGATTCAACCGTGTTGAGTACCCAGGCATTCGAGAACACATAGCCCCGGTGCCTTCCATGAGGCTTGCCGGCCAATTTATTGGCCGCATCGATAATATTATTCATTCCGCCTTCTCGCAGGTTCGGGTCGTTAATCTTATCTATGCAGTGCGGTATCCAGTTCACTATTAACGCCTTCACCCTCTGGTCCCAGAGTGGACTGTCGATTTTGTAATTTTTCGTATCGACTAGATTAAGGTGGCTTTTCGGTGCAGGCCCAATTACCTTGACTGCCAGGGTTGACGATGAGCTCAATGTCCCCTCACCTGCCGTCAATTTCAGAACATAATCACCTTCTTTAGAGAACTTCGCCGTCGTAACCGTTGAATTGGCGTTCTCGAAAGTAACCTGACCCGGCCCGGATTCTTTGCTCCAGGTAACTTTCGTTGATGCCTGGCCTTTACCCGCCAGTGTTTTTATCTCGCCTTTCAGGTAGGTCTTGCCGCCGGCCACAACCAGCCTGTCTATACCAGCCGTCACTTTCGGCGGAAAGTCGGGCGACTTACCCGAGTCATACACCTTCCATTCCAGAATGCCGGTAGAGTAAGTGTCGTTGGCATCGATCTCGAGTTTGAGTTTGGAAGTGCTGACTTCGTCAAATGTCGTCGTGTTAAATTTGTTCTCCTCAACGCCCAGACCGGACGGATTTTTCACGGGTACAAAAGAATTACCATCCCAGTACAACAGTCGGCTCGCCTTTGGTGCATTCACTCCCCGCCTGTCAGCCCACCAATAAACATCGATTTTGCTGGTGCTTATCGGCTGACTCCATTCGTACTGAACCCACTGGGTTCCTGTTCTGTTCCAGCTGCCGTATGAGCGCGGCCGTCTGTCACGTGAATTTCTCGGCTCAAATCCGTCATTAAGTGCATCGACGCTTGTATCGCCTGATACATACGAGGCTGACGGCTTGGCAACGGCTGCAAGATTCACAGCCGAAGTTGCAGCGGCGTCGTTTCCGTCCTCAGGCAAAGCCGCCTGAGCAGTTGAATTTTTCGTGCCGAAAAGACCGGCAGCTATAATGATAAATAGAACCTGCATTAAAAGAAGTGTTGATTTTGTTTTCATCGATAATCTCCTTATCCTGAAATAAAAGTAACTTTGCCCTCCCCATAGGGGCAAATTGAAAGGCTTTACCAAACACAATCTTCTGCGTTTGGTGGGCCCGAAATTGTTACCAGAAAATTTCGATTATTATACGCCTTAGGGCCCCCTTTGTAAACCTTCTTTTCCCGGAACCTGTAAATCTGACCATAACCTACCGATTCCACTCAATCCTCCTTAACCAATCAACCAGAATACTTAAAATAAAAAGGACCATCTGTAATTTTTTTCACTTTCTATGTTTTATTATTCAGTATCCCCTTCATAGCCACCTCCCTGAATCCTTTCATCGGGTCATAAAACTTCTTTTTCAAATCAATAGTATTTATCATTATCCCCGCTTTATTTTTTTTCAACTGCTTGACAATCACGCCGTCCGGCTGAATAAAACACGATGGATAAGGCGAATAATACCCGCTCGAATTGCACATACTGACCCAGAGCGCATTTGTCGCTGCACGGCACTGCATACTCTGACGCATAATCTCGCTGTGTACACTCGGCCCCTTCTGATGCGCATTATAAAACGATTGAAACACACACTTAACACCTTTTTTATACAATTGTCTGTAAAGCTCAGGAAACCGGATATCAAAACAAATCAAAGGCGAGCACTTTATACCATTGATATAAAAATAAACAAAACGCTTCCCCGGCGTATATCTATTAAGTTCCGTCTTTATACAGAATCGTTTGTCATATCGATATTGAATTTGCCCCTCAGGGTTAACAAGATAAAGACTTTGGTAAGGTTTATCTGTTCGGTTTATTTTATGTGCGCTTCCGAACACAACGTAAATTTTGCTTTTCGCCGCCGTCTGCTGAATCTTTTCAGTTTCGCTTCGAAGCAAACCCCAGTCGTAATCGACAAAGTTCGGCACATCCATCCCGCCGTAACCGCTAAGAGCAGATTCGGGAAAATGCACAATTTCCGCTCCTGCCTTCGCCGCTTTTTCAATATAGCTACATATCTGACGTGAGTTTCGCCGAACCAGCCCCCCTACTGCAAACTGACAAGTAGCAACCTTTAAAATCCCTTTAGCCACAGAGTTTTCCTTATAAATTTTCAGCCACCCTTCTTCGCCCTTCGGGCTACGAAGGGCAGGCAGATAAAGCACATTTTTGCGTGCCATTTTACGGCAAATTTTGGTGAAACAGAAGCCAATTATTTGTCTCAAAAGAGGACGCGGAACACAGAATACAGAATAAAAATGAAAAACGCTTTTAGATAAAGTGAGCCGAAAGAGATTACCTATTTTAACATAATTGGGTTTGAAATTGGGTTCGTTTCTTGAAAACAAAGCCAATTTTGGGCTAAAATTGGGTTCGTTTTGGGTTTGTTTGGCTTTGTTTTTGGGAAATTCAGAAACGGTGAAAACGCTATAACTCTTTATCAATAAAGCAGTTGTGTCATAATGGACACCTGGTGAATTGGCTTTGTTTTGCATAAAAAGGATTGATTTGTAGAGCTCTCTCGACAAATGTAGAAGAATTATAAGATTAGTTAACTGGTTCATTAGAGAATTAGATGATTGGTTCTTGATACTGGATTCTCGATGCCCCTCGCCGCAAGCGGCGAGGCTAACCAAAGTCGCCGTACCGGCGACTGCTAAACGAGACAAATTATTACAGTATAAACTGTTGGACATCCGCTCCTCCTTGTTGATAAAGGGCTTATGAAGTTAATTTTGACTTGGCCGGCTGGCCGATACGTGCGGGCCTCCGCGTTACGTGTGTTTGCTAACACACGAAGGTATTATACCAGTTAAGGCCCATTTATCAACAAAAAAATTATTATTTTGCAACCACGGATTACACAGATTTCACGGATTTTAGACAGGATAACAGGATTGTTAGGATATTTTGCTGACTTTGGTGTTCTCAAAAGACTTTCCTTTGAAAAGTAAACTTTTCCCGCAAAATCTTTCTCATCCACATAAGCAATTACATTGCTTATATTTATAAGTCAGCAGAAAAATGCTTCTAGTCCTTTTGATTAGTCGAAAGGACTACGAACCTTTTAAAAATTCAGCGAGAAAAATTTAAATTTAGCCACCGAGGGCACAAAGACCATAGAGATACTCAGTCAGCAAAATATGCGGTTTATGCCGGAGGCCGCGATGAGCACCCTACAGTGCGTAAATAAGATGCGAACCGCAGGCCCTTCGACTTCGCTCAGGACAAGCAGAAACCGCAGAGTTTATTTATCAAGAGCGTTTTTATTCCGATAAATAAAGGGATAATCTATGGTACGTGAAATGGAATCGAGTTAGGATAAACTCATTCTTATTAAAAGTTCTTCTTTGCGACGTAAATATCTTGTTACCTTAGCAGGATGATCTAAGCTAAGTTTTATAAGTTCTTGTAAGTCATAATTTTCCAAGGGCAAAATTAGATAGCCTTCATAACAATAGGACTGAAGTGCTGTCAATGCTTCAGTTGTGAATCCATTTCGTGATATGAGAAATGCCAATTTCCCTCTTTTGTGAGCATCGACATATCCCTTGAGTTGATTTGCGTGCTGATACTCTGCTTTGCCTTTAAGGTTTTTAGCTTCTGCAAGAATAGCTCTTATATTAAAGTCGCGTTGAAATACCATCCAGTGTGGATGGTCTGGAAAGATTGATTCATAATTGAATGGAAGCTCAATGTCCGCGATACCGCCTTTTATAGGGATATTCTGACGCGCAAGGTCTATGTTAATAATTCCTTCAAATATTCTTATCAACGCGATAAAGGCAAAATCCTGGTAAGATGCTCCATCGCCCGGTTCACAAATATTTAAAAGATAGGGAATTGAACGTACTGGTATTTCTAATAACTGGTTTGGCCTCTTCGGTTCAACATAAGGCCTTAATAATTCGTATTTTTCACTCTTACGAGGTTTTGAGGTTTCAATTTGATGAATTTTATCAAAATCCTTATTCATATATTGATATATCGGATTTTATCAGACGCTATAAAGTAAAAATTTTAGATTTTTCAGATGTAACTTTTTTGGGGGTTTTGAAACCCCGTTTTTGAGCAAAAAAGAAGGTTTTAAAAATATTATAGAATTCAAAGTTCTATTGATTTACGCATTGTTTAGGTTTTGAATGTCCTTTGAATTTGTTTTAAGAAGCATTTGGAGCATATAAAAAGGAAAAACGCCGTTTACGGCATAAAAAGGACTATTTACCCTACTCAGACGCCGTGGGGGCTTTTGTTAGTCGCAGTGCTCACAGAGACCAAAGAGAAAATAAGTGCACAAGACACAAGAGCACAAGTCATAAGGAAAAGAGAATGCGGTTTATGCCGGAGGCAGCGATGAGCATCGTACAGTTCGTAAATAAAATGCGAACCGCAGGCAGAAACCGCAAAGAAACAGCCACGAAAAGACACGAATATTTTTAGGCGCGAATTTTTGAAAATATATAATAGGTTTTATTAGCGAATTATAAGTGAATGACTCTGTTCTTCCCTTGGTTTTTTATTGAAGATAATATAGCCCTTATAATCAGCTTCCATATTGACTCATAAATTGCTTGAATTTGCGATCTTCCTTTTTATTATTTGCCATTTCTTCAGCTTTTTCGATATCAGCTTTCCAGTCGTTTCCCAATGTCTTATTTATGATTGATTTACATACCAAAAATTCCCACTTTTCTCCTAATTCCTTAACTGAGACCTCAATAACTTCTAATGCTTTATCTTGTTCACCATTACGATTCAAGGAAAGTGCACATTTACATCTTGCATCTATCCAATCAGGCTTTTTAGTGTAGGCCATTTTATAATATTCTGCTGCCCACTCAGGGTCACCATTCCAATAACAATCCTCTCCTTTATTATAGAAATCTTCCGCATTGAAACATTTAATTATATTATCAGAGCTATAAGATTGAGCGAAACCATGTATATCAGGAAAAAGAGTTTGTTCCGAGATATTATATTTTTCTTCTAGATTTTTCAGGATATCCTTTTTGCTATCAGCTGAGATTAAAATTGTTTTTAATTCTTTAATAAGTTTATCTGTATTATATTTCCAGTACAGACCCCAACCAAATACAAAAACTGATTTCTGTTTTTTACTTCTATTGCATAATAGATTGTCGCCAGTATTCCAGTACCATATTCCGGGATGTTTATCGGGAAGTAAGTCAGATTCTATGTTTATCTTGTAAGGGTCTGAAACAGGTCTCATTGGTGAACTATAGGATCTTATTTGGTCGGGGTAATTAATAGAAAACACCTTTCCATCAGATTCCGCTCCATTTTCCTCATAGGATTTACAGGCAAAATATAATGCGACCAGTGGGTCATTTGTAAAATCGAGAAGTGGTGTTGCAGCTCCATAATGCTGTAGTGTAGCAAGAATATTAAGGTCACATTCTCCTTGTTTAAAATATTTTCTCGATCTTGCTGACTTTAACAAATCCAAGGTAGAATCCAGAGATAGTCTGAATAACAAACCACTTTGACCAATACCTGTATAGGTTTTTT
>CAZMQF010000051.1:0-15006 GCA_964568365.1 uncultured Pirellulales bacterium
TAACCGCCGGCTGCGTCATTTCTGACATAAGTTGTCATAACAATATACGGGTCATTCCCGCCGGGTGCATCAGCTCTATAGTCTCTTCGCCAGCTAATCTTTACATCCAGTTTTCGAAGTATTACTCCGGCATCTTCATCGAAATCGATATCTGTACCGTCCAGGTTTATAAACATAGGGAGAGTATCAACAAAACAATAATAATCAGCTTCTTCCGAGGTGGTAATAAAGCCCATCTCAAGAGTTGTAGGGTCATAATAAGACGAGCCCCCATTATTTTTCCAGTCTTCGAGCAATAACTGAGCAGTACGGGTGGCCGTAAGATTAGACTGAGCTATGCGGTTATGTACAACTGTATGATACTCATAGCTGAGGGCACCCAAAACAATTATAAAAAGAGTGGCAGCCGCAACAATCACCTCTATCAGTGAGAATGCCTTATAACGTTTTTTCAGTTTTAGAACTTTCATAATTTTTCCCAAGCCTGCTTTTGATAAACTAAAGTAACTGCTCTTTCCACCAACTTAACATCAAATATGACACCGGACCACTTCAATCGGCCCCCCCGCCGGCGAAATACGAGTGAAATGAGCTGCACTTTTCATAATAAAGCTTTTTTAAAAACAAGGCACCTGTGAGTTTAATTTTACGGTGTCTGAGTCCAGGTTACATTGCCATTTTCATCGGCTGTCATAGTTACGGAAACAGGATTCTCAGGCCTGTCAGGCTGGTCGGTCGGCGTACAGGTGATAGTAAATTGCGGCGGACTGACAGCCGCTACGTTGATGACGGTAAAGTCAGCATCAGAAAAATAGGTTCCGGTGCAATCGTCAGGCGTAAAACCGAGCTCTGCAAGAGTACTCGGCTTGGGCCCCGAATAATCAGGGCTTTGCTCGGCACACCAGGCTCTTATGGCAGTAGCTATAGTGCCCATTATTGCTTTGCCCTCGGACCACTTTGCAGCGTCAATCCGTGCTCGATAAATCGGGATTGCAACCGCTGCAAGAATAGCTACGATAAGTATAACCACCATCAATTCAATCAAAGTAAAAGCAGAAAAGAATTTTCGGCTATTCTCATTCACCTTTCGCCATCCTGTATAGGTTTATAAAAACCGCAACTCAGCAACTGAATAATCTACACCAGTAAACGTATACGGGGGCAAGGATTACCCTGCCCCCTTCACAGAGTATCAAGCTTTATACTTTTTACTAACCAGCGGTCCAATCGCCATTCTGGTCAAGCTGCCAACTCGGTGGAGTCGTGGGGGCGTCTGTATCGCCGCCTGCAGTGCAGGTAATTGTAAAGGTAAGCGGGTCCATATCAGTGACGCTCATCGAGAAATCGCCGGAGGTAAAATATGTACCAGTCAGGTCAGTAGCAGTAAAACCCAACTCGGTGTCAGCACTACCGACGATAGCTGTGGGAGCAGTTCCCGTCGGACCTTTTTCGGCATGATAGGCACGTATTGCAGTTCCAATAGTACCCATCATAGCCTTACCTTCCGACCACTTGGCGGCGTCGATTCGGCCTCTGAGAATCGGAATTGCGACTGCAGCCAGGATGGACACAATCAGAATCACGACCATCAGCTCGACCAGTGTAAAGCCTTTCATCTTTCTCATCTTCAATTCTCCTTAAAAACAAAAAATTAGATTTTCAATTAATTAAATTTTCAAAACAATGCTTTGTTCTATAATTCACACAATCATTTTTTCTCAAAACACATTTATCCCCAAGTATTAATATCTTTCATTGGTGGCGATTTTTGTCGGCTATAATCAATTAGCAATATCCGAAATCATGAAAATCGGCAGATATAATGCCAGAACCACAACCAACACAATCGCTCCTATACTCACAATCATTACAGGTTCAACCAAAGACATTAAAGTAGATATAGTACTCTCGACCTTTCTTTCATAATAATTGGCTGTCTTATCGAGGACGTTCGGCATAGAACCACTTTCTTCGCCAACCTGAGTCATTTTGATTACCATATTCGGGAAGAAGCTGGCACCGGACATACTGGCAGAGATGCTCTGTCCTTCTACAATCTGATCTCTCGTTTGAGTTACAGCATCTTTAATGATGTCATTTCGGGCCATATCACTGAGTATGTCAAATACCTCAAGAATAGAGACGCCGGCAGCAAGCAGTGTAGACATTGTTCTGCAAAACACAGAGACAAAGGCATGGCTGAAAAGCTTACCGAGCAAGGGTAGCTTAAGCGAAATGACACTAAAAAAGCGATGCCCCTTCTGAGTCCTTGTGTAAGAAAATATTGAAACAATAATCAATAAAAATATCGTTCCCAGGATGTAGATAATGTTCCGACAGATTACATCATAGACTTTCATAAAACCGACAGTAAAGGCGGGCAGTTTTCCGCCAATCTGGTCAAATATGACGCGAAAACGCGGTATAATAAAGGTCATTATCACTATGATAATCAGGATAATAAAGCTGAACACAAAAATTGGATAAGCGGTAGCGCCTTTTACCCTCTTAGCAAGCTTATCGCGATTTTCGTAATACTCGGCGAGCCTTCGCATCGATGTCGCCAGGCTTCCTCCTGCTTCTCCGGCTAAAATCACCGCCCTTGCCAGCTTGTTAAAAACATTAGGAAATTCAGAGACACTTGTGACAAAACTTTCGCCCTTGCTGATTTTTTCCGCGACCTTCCGCAAAATCCCTCCAAAATGCTGATTCTCCAAATCATCAGCGATTGTTTGAAGTGCAGTTGTGATACCGATACCCCCTTCAATCATAGTGCTGAACTGCCAGCAAAAAGTCGCAAGGTCAGAGGCCTTAATTCTTCTGTGTCGATTAGATTTCCTGACGGGCCTTTTTGCTTTCTCAGTTACCTGCTCTATAGAAACAGGGATATATCCCTGCTCGCGCAAATAAGCGAGTACATCATTTGAAGAATTTGCCTGCCTGATGCCAACTTTTTTGTCGCCTGAAGAGTCCCTTGCAGCATACTTATAGGTCTTCATCTGTTCGTATTTCCTTACACTTTAACCACAATAGCAAAGGCAGCTACAGTTCAGCTGCTCTTGTTTAACGGATAAACTATCGGTATCTTAAGCACTCGAGTTCAGGAAAAAGTAATTCATATCTTAAAAAGACAGGCGATTTTGGTACTAAGTACGACATAAGGTCCCAAAAAAACAAAATTCCCCCCACAATTTTTGTTATCAGGACTGCACATCCTCCATAAAAGCAATGCCGAAGACCTCCTCAGCTGTCGTTACGCCTTCGATAACCTTAGCAATCCCACTTTCAAACAAGCCCCCATAGCCTCTTTGACGCGCCATAGCTCTTATTTGGGATTCAGTGGCACGGGCGGTAAGTTTGTCGCGCATCTCACTGTCAAGCACTAAAAACTCAAAGATCGGCAATCTGCCTGAATAACCTGTTCCCCTACAGTTTTTACAGCCCTTACCATGATAAAAGGTAGCCTTTGTTGCCCGTTCGGCCGTGATTTTCATGCGTTTCAAAACCTCGTCACTCAACTCTATCGGCTCCTTGCAATGCTCACAGATTCTTCTTACAAGCCGCTGAGCAATGACCAAATTAAGAGTAGACGCAAGCAAATAAGGCTCAACGCCCATATACATAAGCCTGCTAAGGGCACTTGGAGCATCATTTGTGTGGAAAGTACTCAAGACAAGATGGCCGGTCAAAGAGGCCTTGATGGCAATATCGACAGTCTCTTTATCACGTATCTCACCAATCAGAACAATATCGGGGTCCTGTCTTAAGATGGACCTCAGACAGGTTGCAAAGTCGAGATTTATTTCAGGCTTGACCTGAATCTGGTTGATGCCCGCAAGACGGTATTCAACAGGGTCTTCCACCGTCGTGATATTTTTTCTTGGGTCCTTTAGATAATTCAGCGCCGAGTACAAAGTGGTACTTTTACCGCTTCCGGTCGGCCCGGTGACAACTATAATGCCGTGCGGCTGGGACAAAATATCCTTAAACTTTTTGAGAAGTTTCGGCTCGAAACCGAGCTGGCCGAGATTGTGATTGACCGCTGCTGCATCGAGTATTCTCATAACGACTTTTTCGCCGTATATCGTTGGTATTGTGGAAACACGCACATCAATAGCTCTGTCTGCTGCCCTGATTTTGAATCTGCCGTCCTGCGGCAATCTTCTTTCAGCGATATCCATTTTTGACAAAATCTTCACTCTCGTAACTACCGCAGACTGCATTTTTCTGGCAGGCGGCACCATGTCCTGCAGGACACCGTCAATCCTCATACGAACCGACATCGATTTTTCCTGCGGCTCGATATGAATATCGCTTGCCCGGCTTTTAACCGCCTGACTCAGGAGAAGGTCAACAAACCTAATCACCGGTGCTCTTGTAGCAGCAACCTCACTGCTGATATTGGCCTCTTCAAGGCCTTTGTCCTGCTCCGGCGTCTCTGCCTTGTCCACCTCACATTCCACAACAAGGTCGCGCAGGCTCTGTTCCTCGACATCGGAACCGTGATAAATTACCTCAATGGCCTGATTGATTTCATTGACCGAACCAACCACCGCCTTGACCTTTTGACCAAGCTTCAGCGCGATTGTATCTATGGCCACGACATTAAGAGGGTCAGATATTGCAACAACAACCTGGTCATCCTCCCGACCAATCGCAACAAGGCAAAATCTTTTTGCAATCGCCTCGGGAAGCACTCTGGCGATATTCATATCTATCTGAGAAATATCGTCAAGGCTGACACACTCAACCGAAAGGTATTCAGCCAGAGAGCCGGCAACATCCTTTTCGCTCAGCATCTTGAGCCTGAGCAATACTTCACCAAGTCTGCCACCATTGTTGCGTTGTTCATTCAAGGCCTTGGTCAATTGCTCCTGGTTCAAAAGGCCTTTGGAGACAAGGAATTCTCCGAAAAGAAGTGTGGATTTTGTTTGGGTAGGATTGTCAAGATTTTGTCCAATTTTCATCATTCTCTTCTCATCACCATTGTCGATTTACAGAGTTTCATCGCGCCTCCAAGCCGGCAAAACTCATAGGGACCAAACTAATCTCATTTAAAAGTATAAGAAATAAAAAAGCAGGATAAAAAAATTATCAGGAATTTTCATACCTTCCGGTAACGCGGCACAAACATCCGATAATTACCTTTGTATAAATAAATATCTCCATACCAATCAAGGTTACAGGAACTACAGGGCTGAAAATTTTTTAAAGATTTGCAGAATAACAGGAATAAAGGCAGCTCAAAAGTATAAGCTCAATATGCCAAAAATTACTGACTTTAGGCTGTCGCTACTGAGCAGCCTTCATTAAGACTTCCAGAGAAAGGCTGATAAAAGCGGTCAAAGAGACATCAGAAAAACCAAAAGCGGGCGATGGGATTCGAACCCACGGCTTTCAGCTTGGGAAGCTGACATTCTACCACTGAATTACGCCCGCATAAGTATTCAATATCCAAGCAGGCCTATAATTGATAATTTCAGCTTTCAATTTATCAGTCCAAATTATATTACAAAGGTATTTGAATTTCCAGTATTTCCTTCTGTTATCATTTTCCGTTTTAGTCAGGCTTTAATCTTTCCGATTTCTGTTCTAAGAGATAACCTTATCCGGCTAAAAACCGCCCTGAAGAGAGTATATAAGGACCTATAAAAGTATGGACAAAAAGGTGTTACAAGAAAAAAGGGACTTGATTATATCGGCCTTTTCTGTTAAAATATACATTTGTTTGAAATATAAAATTCTGGAGGCAGGTAACAGATGAAAAGATTTCATCTAATTTGCATATTACTTACGTGCTTTTCAAGTAGTTTCGCGAAAAATCTATATGTTCCTACCCTCGATTATCCTACGATACAGTCGGCTATTAACGATGCCAGTGGCGGTGATACGGTAATTGTTACACCCGGCAGACATAAAGAAAATATCAACTTTTTAGGCAAGGCTATTACTGTAACCTCGACAGACCCCAACGATCCCAATGTAGTGGCTGCAACCATAATCGACGGCAATGAACCGGCTGATGTCAATTTTGCGTCAGTAGTAACCTTCAATTCCGGTGAAGATAACAATTCTGTTCTTACCGGCTTTACAATAACGGGCGGTACGGGCACGTGGCTGCTGGATTCCTGGGAGTTTTCGGGATTGAACTGGAACCGCTGCGGCGGCGGTGTAATATGCTGTAATATGTCGGCACCTACAATTTTAAAAAACTACTTTACAAACAACATCGCCGGTCATGGAGGCGGCATACACATCTATGGTGACCCTGTCAATCCCGATAATCCATCTAATCCGCCAATACACATCAGCCCAATTATAGAAGATAATATCTTCGTCAACAATGTGGCCGTCATCGGCCACGGTTTTTCACCGCCGGATACCAACTATCCTAGTAACGATCATGGTGATGGCGGCGCCATCGCTAGTTTTCAGGGATGCGACGCAATTATCACTAACAATGTTTTCCACGATAACGCAGCTTACGCATATGGTGGTGCAATTCATCTGCGGCAATGGTGCAACGGCCTTATAGAAAGTAATAATTTTACAAACAACAGCTCACAGATTGGTGGAGCTATACATATCACTTATTCAGCATCTCCTTACGTTGTCGGCAATTATATTGAATCCAACCACAGCGGCAGCGGCGGCGCCATTTACGTTTATTACCTGTCCGAACCTGTTATCAACTATAACATAATAAGATTGAACAGCTCTTCGAATGGAATTATAGGGATGCACTACGGCAGCGGCGGCGAGTTAAAAAATAATATAATTGAAAAAAACACCGACGGAGCAACTATCATATTGACCGGCTCATCGCCGGCTATATGCCACAATACGATATATGACAATGAGAAATATGGTATTCTATGCAACGGCACCGCAAGTCCCGAAATTGAGAACAATATCATTGCGGGGACCAGGGACGGTTATGGAATAGCCGCAGGTTCTATTGCGGAACCCACCATAAGATATAACGATGTATGGAACAATGAGCTTGGAAATTACGGCCCGAATGTTGAAGATTTAACCGGCATAGAAGGCAATATTTCCGACGACCCGCAGTTTATTGACGACTCAGGCCCGTTTCTTCACGTGTACTATACATCGCCCTGCATATATGCAGGAGACCCTAATTTCGTGTCTGAAGCCGGTGAAATTGATATTTACGGCTATGCTCGCATTATAAACGACCGAACGGATATCGGGGCAGAGGAAACTCTTCCGGTCTGGAATCTGACTGCAAAAAAACTATATTTAAAAATTCAGGATGCAATAAATGACTCAAACGATAATGAAGTTATTATCGCAGGCAAAGGCCGCTATCTTGAAACCATAGATTTCGGCACACACCAGATTGTTCTCAGTTCAATCGACCCCAATGATTGGAACTGTGTTGAAGACACGATAATCGACGCCAACAACGAGGATACTGCGGTTATAATTTCCGGCGCCCAGGACGCAAATACGATTTTCAGAGGTTTCACGGTAACAGGCGGCCAAGGTACTCTGGGAGGCGGGATATATTGTTATGCATCAGCGAGAATAGAGCGCAATATAATCTACAATAATAAAACGTATTCCGGCGGCGGAATGCATTTCTACGGATTCAGTCCGTTAGCAACCGATAACCGGATAATGAATAACTCATCCGAACTCGGCGGTGCAGTGTATCTCGATACTGGCACAATGGCAACACTGAAAAATAACCACATAACCAACAATCATGCAGCAACTGCAGGAGGCGGCATTTGCTGTTCGTACGATACCGGCCGGAGCTGGATTATAAACAATGAAATCACCGCAAACTCTGCCTGGACGGGCGGCGGCTTAGCTTCCCAAGAACTGGCGAATAATATAAACATTTACGGAAACTTTATCTGCGGCAATTATGCTTCCGACAGAGCTGGAGCCATTTTGGCAATGTACGGCGACCCTAATATAGTCAATAATTCAATTGTAAACAACCGCAGCACAACAGGCTCAGGAATAGTTATCGAAGAAGGCGGTTCGCCGCTAATCATAAATAATATCGTTGCCCTCAACCAGCTCGGGCACGGCATATACTGTTCAGCTTCAGAGCCTTACCCTATAGATATTATCAGCAACGATGTTTACGGTAATGCACTGGGCAATTACGGCGGGACTCTTACCGACCAGACAGGCACAAACGGCAATATCAGCATTGACCCGAACCTTGTAAATATTGGTTATTGGCAGGACCCGAATACACCTGGCAATTTTGATGACGACGTATTTATCGGCGGCAATTTCCATTTGTTTCCCGTTTCTGCCTGTATAGACGTAGCCGACAATAATTATCTGCCGGCTCAACTGCAAACGGATATCGACGGAGAGGAAAGAATATTCGGCGAAATCCTCGATATTGGAGCTGATGAATTTGTTACCAATCCGTACGATTTGAACTTCGATGGAATTGTAAATCATTATGAGCTGAGCATACTGATGGGCGAGTGGCTGCAAGATGGAAATGATTTGCAAACTGATTTTTATGATGATGACTATATTGATTTTCTCGATTTCGCCAAACTGGCAAAGCAGTGGTTCTGGCAGGCACCCTGGTACACCGAACAAAGACAACCGGCCCTACAGTTCGAAACCGGCAGCGGAGGTTATGTGTGGGTTCATACACCTGATGGCTGCATCTTAAATAACGTCTTTACGTTCACCTACACAGCCTGGATATACCCATTTGATTTTTCACAAACCAATGCAAGGATACTCGGTAAAAACGAGCGCGCCTTTATGACAAGCCCAGCAGGTGTATTGAAAGGTTATTCACACGGTGGAGGAACAGCTACAAGCACATCAGAACCATGGACTTTAGAGCCTGATAAATGGCACTTTGTGGCAATGACTTACGATTATTATTACGGCGATAAATTAGTACACTTATACGTAAACGGCGAGGAAGTAAACTACCAAAATCAAAGTGTGGGAACGGAAACAGAGCCGCCTTTAGTGGATTGGGCAGCCGAAGGTCAATGGGATTTGACGATAGGTACAGCGGCATGGAGTAAAGGGGCATATATACCAAATGCAATAATAGATGAAGTTGCAATATACGACCGGGTCCTGACACAGGAGGAAATGCAATATCTGTACAACAATGGATTCGAGTACAAAAGACCCGACGCCGAATCACTTAATCCTATCGGCCTATGGCATTTTGACGAAGGGCAGGGTTCAACCGTCTTCGATAGCTCAGGCAACAATAATGACGGCCAGCTCCAGGGCACAACACTGCCTGCCTGGACAGATGGTAAATTCCTGAAGTATTAAAAATTTATAAAACCTCACAGCCAATCAGCCGGCACAAAAAGATACAAACTTCTAAAGGGCCCGCTCAGGCTCAACCTTCTCGAGATGTCTAAAAACCAGCTCCTGAGGATGTATAGAATCTATCTTAAGATCCTTAATTGTAGTTTGATTATTCCAAACAGCAGTCCAGGTTTTTTTGTCTCCTGAAACAGCGCCTGTAAATTTATCCATCATATTACCTTCTAACCTGCCCATCGGTCTTTTAATCTCAAAATCCTCTATTGCTATTTCGACAGCCAAAATTTCGTTTTCCGGGTCATAACGAACACGATGGTCGCCAAATATATAAACCGAACGCACAGACCCATCTCTGAAAAAGTCAGACCCCCCGCCTTCCGATATAACCATCGGCTCGGGATTAAAATAATATTTTATAGAATACAAAGAGCCATCCGGATTAAAGCTCATCTGCCATTTGCCGTCATCGGTCCTCCAGGTACCTGCAAGCTCAGCCGGGAACCTGCCTTTGCCGCCTGCCCTCATACCCGAACGATTATTCTGGCAGCCTGCAAAAAAGAATAAGGAGAATAAAGCAAATAAAATAAAAAGTTTTTTTCTCATAATTTCGCACCTTAAGGCTGTTTGAAAACGCAGAAAATTTCCAACATATATAATCAAACTCGATGGATTTGCAAACAAAAAAAGAGGCAGGTTTTTAACCTGCCTCTTGAACTACCTTTGCCTAGTTCTTGACCAGGCTTATCTTTTCTTTCTGCGCAATACAAACAGTCCGCCGAGACCAAGCAAAGCAACAGTCATAGGCTCAGGCTGGTGAATTGTCAGTGTATGCATAACCGTACCATCTGGGATGAAAATTTTATTGTCATCCAGATCGTACAATTCTACTCCACGGCTTATGATTTGCAGTATAACGTCTGTAGCATCCAGACAGTGAATATACAGCTCTTTCATTATAACCCCAGGTCCGGGGATCGGGTCGCCAAACAACTGACTTCCAGTAATCTGAACAAGCTGTGGTTCATCTGTTGACACCTCGCTCAGCAGTTCAAATTCCATTGGAAACTCGATGTCAGTCAAGTCGGGATACTGGGGATTAGTCGCACCGTCAGTGATGAACTCTGCCTGGGCGTTGCTCAGGACGTAATCGATTGTAAAAGCAAAAATCTTTTGTACAGGGTCTACCTCAAGGTCGAGCTCAATTATTTCACTCGGCACGAGCCAGACTTCCTCCGGCTGCGGCTCACCATTAACGGTAAAGACCAAGCCTGCCTGCGCAGTTGTCGCCAAGCCAAGAACTAACATTAACAATAAAAACTTCTTCATTATCACAGTCCTCCTAACATTCTAATGTTAAATCACATATTAAATACGTTCAAAAATAGTTACACCCTTTTGCAATGGTTTCTGGAACTACGGTCCATAGTTCCAGCCATCTAACCAGCCGTCATATATAGGTGGACCCTGGCCATCACTGCCTATGACATCCTGAGCGGTGATTTTACCGTCATTGTTGATATCAGCACAGGGGTGATATGCATAGTTCCAGGAATCCAGCCAACCGTCATATATCGGTGGACCCTGGCCGTCGGTGCCTATGACATCCTGAGCGGTGATTTTATCGTCACCGTTCGTATCACCCATGCAGTGGTAGGGATAGCACCAGCAATCAGGTCTGCCAAGGGTCACCCACAGGTCGTACATCGCCTGCGTAATGTCAACGCAGCCGATATTCTGTCCAACTATGAGACATTCGGTACAAATCCCGAGGGGGTCAGGCAGGTTGAGAGTAAATGCCTCATTGGGGTCTTCCAGGACGACGCCGCCGCGTTTGCTGTCTTCACTAAGAGTGATCGTGCCCTGTCCCATGTTACAATCAACATAGAAAGTAGCCAGAACATTGCTATCTGCGGGCGGGTCCCAACGATTGGGGTCGGGGTCATTTTCCGAATACAGGCTTGCCATCTCGAGGATACCACCATTAGCATCCTGTTCGGCAACCGGAGTCCCAAACTGGTCGATGACAGTATTAGGGCCGACAACAGTGAATGATATGCTGCCGGGATAAATGTAGTAGTCAGCAACATTAGGGTCAACAGCAGAGGCCGCTGAGCCAACAACAAATGCGCCATTATTAACATCGATCTTTAGCGCAAATGCCCTGACCACCTCACCGTCATTGCAATCGTAACCTACAGTCACCTTGTTGCCAACATTATCAATAGTAATGGTTACATCGCCCATTGCAGGGATAGTAACTGCGAGAACAACTATAGCCAAAGCTATATTTCTCATAACACAACCTTCCTTTCTTCGTCTTTTCTCCGCCGAGCCACACACTCAGCATTTTTGGTTTCTTTTCCCGCCTAAGAATCCTTAACAGTATTTGCTCACCAAGCCCGGTACTATGACCAAATGAACAAAGATTCCGGCCGACAGGAGAACCGAAAAGCAATATTTGCTACCCTCCAACCTCCTTTCTCGCCAACAGGCGCAAACACATGCGCAACTGAGTGCTCACGAATTATTGCGCACAACTGTTAACAACACTGGCAAAGGTTATTATTAAATTACCACAAACCTGCCGATAAATCAAGGAAAAATTTAAAAAATCAAAGAAAAAGGCAAAAAAAATCATAATTCCCATAAAAACCAGTCCTTCGGGCAACCAGGGCATACAAAAAGGGCTATTTTTCGCTGTTCCGCCGGCCCAAAAGGCCATTTCTGCTTTTTTTAAGTACGAGCCTGGTTTTAAGAGCCCTTTTTATCCCCCCAAAAAAAAATTGCTAATATTTTACGTGCTGCTTTGAAAAACAGCCTTTTTCTGCTATTTTGCTGTATTTATGGACAACCTTCTAACAGGACGATTGATAACTGTCAGAGTCATACTGATTATTACCAGTATGGTGCTGATTGCCGCCGGCATCATAACCATTTACACAATCGGTCACCCTGCTGAGCCGAGCCCGGCAAGCAACTCGGGCCAGCTCGCTAATCTCTGGAAAAAACAGGTCGTCTTTGCCTTTATTGGTGCCGCTGCATTTATCTTCATCAACATAATTCATTACCGCCTGCTCGCAAGACTGAGCTACTGGATATACGCAGCTGTTCTTTTGCTGCTGGCACTGTTAATAATCGATAAATATATAACAGATATCCCTGATTCACTTATTGCCGAGCGCCACAACGCTTACCGATGGATACGAATACCGGTTCTCGGCCTGAATATACAACCTTCAGAAATATGCAAGCTCGCATACATACTGGCGCTTGCCTGGTATCTTCGATATAGAAGCAACTACCGCAACTTCACTTCGCTTATCGGGCCGTTCGCATTGACACTGCTTCCAATGATTTTGATTCTGCTCGAGCCGGACCTGGGCACCGTTATGCTTATGATGCCGATATTTTTTACTATGCTTTTTCTTGCAGGCGCACGGGTAAAACATCTCTTGATAATAATTTTACTGGCGGTTCTGGTAAGCCCCCTGCTTTGGCTCAATATGAAAAATTATCAGCGAACAAGGATAAGCAGCATCCTTCTGCAGTACGAATGGTTCCGCGAAAAAGCAGAGCAGCATCCGAAGCTTGCCAACATACTCGTTGACAGCAACTTCAGCATGCGCAAATGGGAAAACGACTGGGGCTATCACCTGATACGCTCCAAATACTCCGTAGCCTCCGGCAGAATGAAAGGATACGGCTTCGCAAAAGGACCTTTTGTAAAGTATGATTTCCTTCCCGCAAGACACAATGACTTTATCTTCGCAGTTATCGCTCACCAATGGGGTTTCTTCGGGGCTGTTTTCATATTAGCTGTTTATATAATTTTCATAATCTGCGGACTGGAAATTGCAACCCATAACACCGAGCCGTTTGCCAAACTTGCAGCCGCTGGTATTGTCGCTATGTTCGTTGTTGAAATTCTTGTAAATGTCGGGATGACAGTGGGATTGATGCCTATCACAGGTCTGACTCTGCCGCTTGTAAGTTACGGAGGCTCGAGCCTGCTGGTCAGTATGACCGCTGTCGGGGTACTGAATAACATAGGCAGACGAAGGCCTTTCAGCGTTGCCCCGAAACTGCCAAAATGAAATTATGATTAAAGGTTTTAAATCAACTGCATCTCTTACGGCGCCCGGCAGGGTCTTCGGCATGCTGAGGGATATTAGCTATGATTAAAGGTTTTAGACAAATTGCATCTCTTACAGCGCTCAGCAGGGTCTTCGGCATGCTGCGGGATATGAGCTTCGCATATTTTCTCGGTGCAAGCGGCTTGATGGACGGCTGGGTAATCGCATTTAAGATTCCTAATCTTGCCCGCAGGCTCTTTGGGGAAGGTGCAGCCGGCTCGTCACTAATACCTATCTACAGCGAGCAATTACAAAAAGACCCTGCCAAGGCGAAGGCCCTGGCCAACACGACGGTAACTGTAATATTTATGCTCCTGACTTTAGTAGTGTTGGCGGGTGAAGCATTTATCTGGATTTACTACAAATTTTTCGCTCCCCTCGAAAGTACCAAACAGATGTTCGCACTCGCCGGCATTATGCTTCCGTATATGCTGCTGATTTGTGAAGTTGCGATTATCGCTGGGCTACTAAACGCACACAGGCACTTTGCGGCGCCGGCGGCGGCTCCAATTTTGCTCAACATCTTTTTGATAGGCAGTCTTTGTATCAGCGGATGGGTTTTTAGTATCGAGCCGCAAAGGCAAACCTTTATTGTTGCAGTAGCGGTCATCATCGCCGGTCTCGCACAGCTCGCAATCCAGTTCCCTGCCCTGCGGGCCAACGGCATCTCAATCAGGCCGCAATGGGCTGTCAATTCTGAAGCTTTCAGAAAAACCATTCTACTAATGGGGCCGATGATTTTAGGCCTTACAGTAACACAATTTAATACGCTGATTGATGATATCATTGCCAAATGGCTCTCAGGTTCAATCGACAAGGGCCAGTTTTTCACCCTGTTCGCAAGGCAGATAAATTACCCGCTTAAAGCAGGCGCAGTTTCGCATCTATTCTATGCACAGCGGCTTTATCAATTTCCACTTGGTGTGCTGGGCATCGCACTCGCGACGGCAATCTTTCCGGTTATGAGCTCACTGGCGGCAAAAAAAGATTTGACCGCCCTAAACAAAACAATTTCACAGGGCTTGAGATGGACAATCTTTATTGCTCTGCCGGCAACCGCAGGATTATTACTTGTTCGCAATCAAATCGTAGCCGTCCTTTTCGAACGCGGAAAATTCACCGAAACTGATACAACATCTACAGCAATAGTGCTTAGCTTTTACGCTTTTGGACTATGCGGTTATTTTCTGCAGCAGATTCTCACTCGCGCGTTTTACTCTATGCAGGATTCCAAAATACCGGCCAAAAGCGCACTGGCAGCGGTCGTTATCAATATTGCTCTCAACCTGAGTCTCGTCTGGTCTATGGGAACAGCCGGCCTGGCGCTTTCAACCGCTATATGCTCATACATTCAGGTCATAATTTTGCTCGTCGCCCTTCAGAAAAGTCTGGGAGGCGCATTATTGGACCAGCTTGCAGTAACAATACTTAAAACAGCTGCGGCAACAGCTATTATGTCTGCGGCGGGCGGCGGGCTCTTATATCTTTTCAGAAACTTGCCTGACACCACAAGATTTGATATTCTAAGACTCGCAGTTGTCGTACCTGCTGCAGCGGGTACTTATCT
>CAZMQF010000052.1:0-14963 GCA_964568365.1 uncultured Pirellulales bacterium
CAAGGGAGGTAAATTTGAACACACTATAAGTTTACTCTTAAAGAGTAAACAACAGTTTCTTTCTTTTCCTTCTTCTTACTACGATTTTCTACGTCTTAGCAATGCCAGAGAGCCAAGGCCCAAAAGGACCATTGTCGCCGGCTCAGGTACAGGCTCGGGACCTTCTATAAAATGGGCCGCAACTTCTTCACAACCAAGGGCCACGTTGTAGATATTGTACTCATCGATTTCGCCAATCCACGTGGGATCGCCAGGATACGTACCCTTGCCCAGATAGGCCAAAACGGTGCTGATGTCGGCAAGTGACCTGCCCTCAAGGACGTGAGCTCCCCAAAGCTCTCCATCTACATACAAAGTAATCACATCCTGCTGGAAACAGCAATCCAGAGGGCCGACAGTCAGTGCATAATAATGCTGAATGCCATCCAGAAGTTCCGGTTTATTTTCACCAATTTCAACCTCGTAACCAGGTCTGTCTTCGCCGGTGGTCATCATGGAACGGGCAACGCCGTCACCACGTGAGGCGGAGAGAGCAAGGTATTGGCGTCCATACCAGCCGCCACCAGTATCACCAAATGCGGCTGTCATGCTGTAGCCCAGTTTAGAATCCTGGGTTGCCCACAGTTCCAGTGTAACTTCTTCATATGTGTTGATAGCAATTGTCGCACCAGGCAGGTCCATATAATCACCATCGTTGGTAAGTACAAGCTGACCGCCAGAAACGGCAGCTCCGCCCATACCTGTGCCAGGGGCGGCGTTGACGTGATCTTCCCAACCGTTCCACCCTGCTACTGTGCCTTTAATGAAGGTGTACTGGTGAGTCATATCCGGAGTAATCGTAACCGCCTGGGCACTTGCTGACATGAGAGCTAAGACTAAAACCAAAGAAACATAGAACAAAATACACTTTTTCATCTTTCACTCCTCTTCTTCTCCTTCACTCCAAAAATCTCCCTGTTTTGGTTACAAACCAAAACTTTTGCTGCTCTCAACAGACATAGATTGGTTTTCTACGCCTGTTTCAAACAACATTAATTAATAAAAAACTAAACTTTAAACAAACACTCTGCCCGCTATGCATTTCTTTAAAAGTCTCATCCACCTCCTTCCTTCATCACCCAAAGCGGGCTCTTAAATGAATCGTTAATGATTATCTGCGGGGAGTGCGCTATCGCTGCGACATCGCAGGCAATGAAATAACACCCTTCTCCACAGAGAAACCTCTACAGTTGTCAAAATAATAATATTAATTTACACTCTTCTTCAATTTCCTTTATATTAAATTAGCTCACATTTGTAAAGAAAAAACTGGAAATTTATAAAAAAAATCTAAAATAAACCAATTTTTCGCCTAAAAAACAGGCATCCAGTAATTTTTTTCATTATACCCTTTAAGCTGTAAATATAGGGCATTTTCAGGTATTAAACCCGCAAATCAGGAAAAAACACCGCCTTTTTCTACTTTTATACCGGGCAAATTAATCTTTTACCGGATAAATCCCACTTTTTTAGGCTGATGACTTCCTGTTCAGACAGTTGTTTCAGTTTCAATGAGGGCGACAATTTGTTCGCAGGCTTGTTCGTCATTCTCACAGGATTATGTGCTCTCGGTACTAAAGATATAAGGTTGATTTACAAGAAAATGCCGTCAGCCGATATCGTCCTCGCCGACGATGGAAGCATATCAGATATAAATTGCGATGCGAGCGTCAATATCACCGATTTGGAAATCTTCTGCAACCAGTGGCTCAACGACTGCACTTACAATTGTCTCGGCGACTAAACATAATAGAAAGAAAGATTACTTGAGCCATTCATACATAACATAATGGTCCTTGTTCATACCGAGACTTTCATAAACCTTCTGTGCGCCTGTATTGTTCTTATCCACATACAGCCGAAGGCCCATAAGCTCATCTGAGTCTTCAACCCTCTGCCTTAAATATTCATACAGCTTCGTACACACACCTTTATTACGGGCCTCAGGTACAACATATAACGAATGAATCCAAAGGACTGTCCCGTCTCGCCAGTCGCTCCACTCAGGAATTGTCAAAATAATGCCAACTGCCCTGCCGGCCTCTTCTGCAATATAATATGTCCCCTTGCTCTTATCATCGAATACAGCCTTTACTCCCCTGCTCAATCTGTCCCTGTCGAGAACTAATCCCTCGGTCTCTTTTGCCATTCGAAGCTGAAAATCAATTATTACCTCAATATCCTTTACCCTGCCCAGCCGAATCGTTATCATAATAATATCCTCGAATTTACAATTAAGAAAATCTGTCACCGGCACCGATAATATTATTAGGGGAAAAAGCAAAAAACTCGAGCATTTTTTATGAGCAAAGTCGCGAAAGTAAAATTCACAAGTTATGCCGAAAGCATCAAAAAAGCGCTAAATCTGATTGGGGCTGCGGATGTTCTGCCGAGAAAAGGCCTGATTATTATCAAGCCCAACCTAATCAACGCCGAACCACCGCCCGTAACAACACCCGTCGAGACGGTAGAGGCCGTTTATCTATTCTGCAGACACTGCCGTCCCGACGTAAAAATTGTAATCGGCGAAGGCTGCGGCAAGGGAACCACAGATGTCACCTTCAAACTGAACGGATACACCACGCTGGCGGAAAGATACAAAATCGAGCTGCTCGATTTCAATAATTGTGAAACCGTGCTCCTGAAAAATGACAAAGCCTTCCAGCTGAAAGAATTTCATATGCCGAAGATTGTTCGGGATGCCTTTGTTATTTCTGTGCCGGTCTTAAAAGACCATAGTTTTACCACAACAACCATCTCGATGAAAAATATGTTCGGAATTGCCCCTCCAGCCTTTTACGAGGGCTCCTGGAACAAATCGAAGCTGCATTCTCCTTCAACTCACAAGTCGGTGGTGGACGTTTGCCTTTACAAAAAGCCTGACCTTTGCGTCGTCGATGCCGTAGTTGCCCTTAAAGGTTCACATCTTGCAGGCCAAAGGAAAAGGCTCAACCTTATACTTGCCGGCCTCGACTGCGTCGCCGTCGATGCGGTGGGTAGTGAATTACTCGGTTACGAACGCAGGAAAATTGAATACCTCAGGCTTGCCGATGACCTCCTGGGAAGTATGACAGATATTCAGATTTGGGAAAGATAAGATAACATAAAGCAATCTCATAAATCTAAACAAAACCTGATACCAATCGTGCATTAGCAAAGTCGAACCTTTATCACGCAATATTTTCTCCTTGAATCACGCTCCTCTCAGTGATATAACCACCCTGTATGTGGAAATCAAATTTCCTATTCAGCAGAATCAGTTCATTATCGAGAAAGAAGGCCCTGTTATGAAAACCCGACATTGCACTTTAACGTTGACCGCTGCCGTCGTGGTACTCGCGATTGCCACCGCAAGCTATGCCGCACAGATTACAACCGCCAGCCAACCTGCACAGCTCGACATCCGTGCCGCCGGCGAGCACAGCATCCGCGTCACACTTAAGCCTCTCGCCTTTGAGTCTGACTTTCCCTACACACCGGCACTTGCCGAGCGCAAATACCCCGACCCAGTAATTAGCCTGCGCGAGATTGACGACCCGGTCAACAAAAAGGTCGGGACTCTGTTTGTAGAAGTGCAGCCGAATCCGCTCAGGGTAATCGTTACCAACGCCAAAGGCCAGGCGATTCAGGATGTGATTTTCGATGACGAAGGCAACCTTACGTTTAAGGTCAGCGACCAGCCTATACTCGGTATGGGTGAAGGCGGACCCCAGCCAGGCCGAGACTGGCGCAATCAGGATATCGAGTTCGACCGGCGCGGGCGGCTCCACAACATGCGTCCGCGATGGCAGTCTAACTCTTACGGCTCAAGAAATCCGGTTGCATTGATGATAGGAACCGACGGCTGGGGACTTTTCATCGCAACGCCCTGGGGACAAATCGACCTGCAGGGCAAAGAACGCGGCAAGTTCACACCCTGGCAGCCGCCAGAGCCACCTGTAGAAGATGCCAATGCCAACCGCCGACAACGCAGCCAACAACGAAGCAGATATACGGCACAGGTTCAGGGTCGCCCGCCGGTCGATAGCATAACCCCCGGCCTGTATGACTTATTCATCTTCGATGCGCACGAACCTGCCGATTTTATGAAGGATGTTTCCGTGATTAGCGGCCAGGCCGTCCTGCCTCCCAAGTGGTCGCTTGGTTACATGCAGTCGCACCGCACGCTGGAAGATGAGAACCATATGATTGACATCGTCAAGACGTTCCGCGAGAAAAAAATTCCTCTGGACTCGGTCGTTTACCTCGGTACCGGTTTCTGCCCCCGAGGCTGGAACACTGAACAGCCTTCCTTCGAATTTAATCCGGAAGTTTTCTCGAGCGAACCCGCAGAGGTCATCAGGAAACTGCACGATTTGAACGTGAAAGTTTTGGTGCACATTGTGCCGTGGCGTAGAGATAAATTACCAACGCTGCAGGGAACTATCCCTCCGCATTCGGGCGAAACGGTGGACAATTCGCACATTTTGAATTACTGGCAGCAGCATATCGACCTCGTCAAAGCCGGCATCGACGCCTGGTGGCCAGATGAAGGCGATTGGTTTAACCTCTTCGAGCGCATCAAGCGGCATCAATTGTATTACCAGGGACCGCTCTCAACACAGCCCAACACCCGCCCCTGGAGCCTGCATCGCAACGGCCACCTCGGCATCGCGCAATGGGGCGGCTGGGTCTGGTCAGGCGATACTATCTCAGCCTGGAAGACCCTCGAAGGACAGGTCGCCGTCGGTATCAATCATTCGCTGAGCCTGTCGCCTTTCTGGGGCTCCGACATCGGCGGCTTCTACCCGAATGAGGAATTAACCGGCGAGCTTTACGTACGCTGGTTCCAGTTCGCCGCGTTCTGCCCGTCGTTCCGTTCGCACGGCCGAACCTGGTGGACGCGGTTGCCCTGGGGCTGGGGACTCAAAGAGATGGGCCCAATTGAAAACCGGGAAAATCCACTTCTTTCGGAGCTTAACAACCCCGCAATCGAACCGGTTTGCAGACAATTTGCCGAGCTGCGTTACCAGCTTATGCCCTACACCTACACGCTCGCCTGGCAGGCGCGTGACACCGGCATGCCGTTTATGCGGGCAATGTGGCTGCACTACCCCGATGATGAAAACGCCCGCGGCCTGGGAAGCCAGTACCTCTGGGGTCGCGACTTACTCATCGCGCCTGTCTTCACACAAGGCGCAATAACTCGCGACGTTTATCTGCCCCAGGGCCAATGGTATGACTTCTGGACGAATGAGATAAAGAGCGGCGGACAAATCGTCACGCGGCAAGTGAACATCTCAAAGATACCGATTTACGTCCGCGCCGGTGCTATCATCCCGTTCGACCCCGTGCGGCAATACACCAGCCAGAGTGTTGACGAACCAATGACAATCAAGGTCTATCGCGGCGACGACAGCCAATTCACGATGTACGAGGATGACGGCATCAGCCTCGATTACCTCAAGGGCAAAGCTATCTGGACGAAAATGACCTGGGACGACTCCGCCAAACACCTCACCATCGAACCTGGTGCCCCGAAAGGCGCGGCTAACCAGCCTACGAACCGCACCTTTATAGTTGAGCTGCTCGGCGAGGGAATAACCAAAAATGTAAACTATGCCGGCAAGAAAGTGGAAGTATCGTTCTAAAAACCTGTTGCGAAAATCAGCGATTATGAATTCCTATGGACAAAGAATACATCAAAAAACTTGCTGAAGACACGAGATTTATTCCGGGCATCTATAATTATTGTGACAGGTGGTGTGAGCGTTGTCCACTGACTTCTCGATGTATGAACTTCGCATTAAGCGAAGAAAAATTTGGTGACCCCCAAACTCACGACATAGACAACGAGGCTTTCTGGCAAAAACTGCACGAGGTCTTTCAGAGCACTCTCGAAATGCTGAAAGAAACCGCACAGGAAATAGGTATCGACATCGATTCTCTCGACGACAAGGATGACTCTGACGACGAGAACAACATAGACAATATCACCGAAAATCATCAATGCTGCCGGGCAGCAAAAGCCTACTACCAAATGGTAAAAAACTGGTTCGATTCAGCGGACGATTTATTTACGCAAAAGGCCGATGAGCTTGGTCTGCAGGCTCAACTTGAACTACCCTCTTGCGAGCCCAAAGCAGAAGCTCTCGAACTAAAAGATGCAGTGGACATAATCCGCTGGTACCAATTTTTTATATATATCAAACTGAAAAGGGCCGTAAGCGGAACTTTAAGAGAGACCATTGAAGAAGATTTCAAAGATTCAAACGGCTCAGCTAAGGTGGCTTTGATAGCGATAGACCGCTCGATCGCCGCCTGGAGTCAATTACGCAATACTTTAACTGAACGCGATGACGATATCCTCGACATACTCGTGCATCTTGACCGCCTGCGCCGAAAAACCGAGTTAACGTTTCCCTCCGCAAGGGCATTCATTAGGCCGGGTTTTGATTAGGGCAAATTTTTTCAAAAATACACCCTTGCATAGTCGATAATACACCTTATAATTACTAAATCGCCTATCGAAGTTCGCAGTACGATATATGCGGGCGTAGCTCAGTGGTAGAGCGTCACGTTGCCAACGTGAATGTCGTGAGTTCAAGTCTCATCGCCCGCTTTAGTAAGTCTTTAGTTTTAAGTGCTCAGTTTTGAGTCAATAGTTTATAGCAGGCTGTTGCAATACGGATAAATTTTTTTCAACTAAAAACTAAATACTCAAAACTAACAACTAATAATAGTATCGGTGAGTTACCAACTAAATTTAGTTTGGCGCTGGTCTCCGGTATGTTTAGGCTCGAATTCAAAAGGGCCTGGAATCGAAGAGACAGGCTAAGGGCAAAGCCCTGTAGCCTTTTTTGTTTATCAAAAAACAACTTAAAACGGCAAGGAACCAAAAATGGCAGATAAGCAAGCAACCGAACCAAAAAACACCGTGACTATTAAAGACGCAGGGCCCTGCAAAAAGAAAGTCACTATAGAAATTCCGGAAGAAACTATCAAACTCGCTGCCGACGATAAATACGAGCAGCTTCGAAAAGAAGCCGTTTTGCCCGGATTCAGAAAGGGAAGAGCACCAAGAAGGCTTCTCGAAAAACGGTTCGGCAAAGAAACATCGGAGCAAATCAAGCTAAAACTGCTGGCGGAGGCGAGCGAGTCAGCTTTGAAAGATAACAATATAGATTCTCTCAATGAGCCCGACATCGATTATGAAAAGCTAGAGCTGCCGGAAACCGGCGTGATGAAATTCGAATTTGAGGTTGAGGTCAGGCCGGAATTCAAACTACCCGCACTCGAAGGCATTGAAGTCAAAAAGACAAAACTCCAGGTAACAGATGAACAGGTCGCCGCCGAAACCGAACAATTACAAAAATACTCCGGTATGTGGACGCCTCGCGAAAAAGGTAAAATCGAGCTCGACGACCAGGTAATCGCCGATGTAATAATAAAGACTGAAGGCATCGACGAAGAACAAAAGCTCGACAATACGCAAATATTCGTAAGAAAGCAGGGTTTTGTTGCAGAGGTCCCGGTCGAAAATCTCGATGAGCACCTTCTTGGTGCAGCGCCCGGCGAAACCAAAAAGATAACCGTAGAGGTAGCTAAAACTTATTTCAGGGAGCAATATCGCGGCAAAAAAGTGGACCTTCAGATTGATATCAAAGATATCAAATTCCTCAAACCCGCCGAACTGAATGAGGCCCTTCTCAAAAGATTCGGCGTACAAAACAAAGCCGAGCTCGAAGAAAAAATACGCGACAGCCTCAAGGCAAGATTGGAACAGCAGGCAAAACAGGATATGGCTGAGCAGATTTACAAATACCTGCTCGATAATACGAAGTTCGACCTGCCTCTGGATATTGTTGCACGTCAATCAGAAAACCTGCAGCGAAGGCAATATGTGAATCTATTAAGGCAGGGACTGCCCAAAGAGCAGATTGATGAGCAAATCGACCGGCTAAAAGCAGCCAGTGACGAGCAGGCCAAAGAGCAGCTGAAAACCTTCTTCACAATGGACAAGACTGCAGGCGAGCTCGGCATTGATGTCACTGAAGAAGAAATCAACGGATACATCGCCCAGCTTGCAATCCGGCGGGGACAAAGGCCGGAAAGACTCAGAGAACAAATGGCGCGCGACGGCTCACTCGCACAAATCGGATTGCAGCTAAGAGACGACAAATGCATAGAAAAGCTGCTCGAGACCGCGAAAATCACCGAGACAGAAGCCAAAAAGAAAACCACAAAAAAAATAGAAAAGAAAACATCCGGAAAATCAGGCTCCGGCGGTGAAAAAAAGGCTCAAAAAACCAGGAAAACAACAAAAAAGAAAACGAAAAGCTAAATCAGCCGATAGATAATAAGCCGGCTTATCACGAAGAAAACCGGCATAAAAAGTGAGCTTGCAGGGATTTTTGAAGGTGAAATCAGATGCTTATGGACAAAAATAACAAAACAATCAGAAATGACGGCAAATTCTACACACAAACCGGCAGGTATCAGCTGCAGCGACAGATGACACTCGACGATATGCTGCTGGAGAACCGGATTATCTTCCTGGTCGGAGCGGTTTCGTATGAGAGGTCGACAGAGGTGATAATGAAGCTGCTTTACCTTGACAACCTGAAACGCGGCAACGAGATAAGTTTGTACATCAATTCACCCGGCGGCAGTGTTGATGACACGATGGCGATATACGATACGATGCGTTTTGTCAGCTCGCCTGTTGCTACCTATTGCATAGGCAGGGCCCAGTCGGGAGCAGCGGTTATACTTGCAGCCGGAACTAAAGGCAAACGTCACGCACTCGCTCATGCAAAGATAATGCTTCACCAGCCCTGGGGCGGTGTAACAGGCCAGGCCGCTGATATAAAAATTCAGGCTGAAGAGATTATCAAAGCAAAAAAAATGATAAACGAGATTCTTGCAACACACACAGGACAGCCTATCGAGAAAATAACAGAAGAGACCGAAAGAGACAGATATATGACAGCCGTGCAGGCTCGCGAGTACGGTCTCATCGATGAGGTCCTCTACCACGAAGAGGAAAAAAAAGAAAAAACTGAAAAGCAAAAATAAAAAAACAGGAAACCGGATATGATAGTTAATCAAAATTTAGTGCCGATTGTAATAGAAAAAAGCGGACGTGCCGAGCGGGCCTACGACATTTATTCACGCCTCTTAAAAGACAGAATAGTCTTTCTCGGCGGGCCTATTGACGATGCAGCCGCAAATCTCATTATCGCTCAGATGCTTTTTTTAAGTAATGAGGACAGCAACACGGATATCCATTTCTATATTAACTCTCCCGGCGGCTCGATTACCGCGGGCCTTGCAATATACGATACGATGCAATTTTTGCGATGCGAGGTGGCAACATACTGCGTGGGCATAGCGGCGAGTATGGCTGCTCTGCTTCTTGCCGGCGGAACCGCGGGCAAACGAAGTCTGCTTGCCAACAGCAGAACACTACTCCATCAGCCGTTGATATCAGGCGTTCTTGAAGGTGTCGCAACGGACCTGGAAATTGAGGCAAAAGAGATATTGCGGCTTCGAAGCCGACTTTATACAATACTCGCAGAACATACGGGAAAAGACACGAAAAAAATAGAAAAGGACTGCGACCGAAACCTCTGGCTCGATGCCAAAGAGGCTGTCGATTACGGCCTGGCAGACAGAATACTGAAAAAAGCGCCGGAAATAGTCAAGGCCAAGCAGGAAAATAAGAACCAGCAATAAGATATACATTCTGCTGTCGGCAGACATTGAGTTAAAACTGTGATAAGCGGATAAAATGAATGTTATGACGCAGGGAAGTTCAAAAGTGAAAAGGTTTTCTTTATTATTAGCTGCATTTATTTTTTTCATCTCTGCCTGCGAAAACGCCGACACGAAAAAACCCGCCTCCGAAATCGACAGACTAAGGCAGCAAAATCAGGCCCTGACCGGCCGCCTTGCAAACGCCGAGCAGCAGGCACAACAATTAAAAAAACAGGTGCAGACACTCTCGGCGGTTACAGATGACACCCAGCCGGAAGATATCTACGATTTACAGAAAATAAAAATCTGGCGATATACAAATCTCTATGACAAAGACGAAGACGGCAAAATAGAAAGCCTGATAGTTTACCTTCAGCCCATCGATGCAGACGGTGACGTAATCAAGGCGGCAGGTAATGCTGAGGTCCAGCTGTGGGACCTGAACAAAAAAGAGGCCCAGGCCCTGCTGGGCACCTGGAATGTCAGCTCCAACGAGATTAAAAAACTATGGTATGCAACTGTCTTAGCAAGTAATTACCGTCTGATTTTTGATATATCAAAGCTAATCGATGATTACGAAAAGCCCCTGACTGTTAAAGTTACCTTCACTGACCTTCTAAGCGGAAAAACCTTCACCGAGCAGAGAACCATCGAACCATAAACTCGTAATCAAGTAACGAGCATCGAGCATCCAGCATCGAGCATCCAGTATCGAGAATCTACATTCTTTCTTTTATCTTGCACGAGACTAATAGCTTTATAAAATGTCCTTATGAATAATTTGTTAAACAAGATAATCTGCGGTGACTGCATAAAGCTCCTGGCCAGGGTAAAACAGCCTTTCGCCGATTTGATTTTCGCAGACCCCCCTTTCAACATCGGCTACAAATACGACAAATACAATGACAAAGTCAAAGGCAAAAACTATATCGCCTGGACGAAGGAATGGATGAGCGTCTGCAAAAAAGTTCTCAAACCGCACGGCTCTTTTTATATTGCAATAGGTGACGATTACGCGGCAAATATAAAAATTATTGCCGATGAGCTCGGCCTTTTTATGAGAAACTGGCTCATATGGCACTACAGTTTCGGCCAGCAAATGAGGAATCGATTCTCTAAAGCACATACGCATATATTCTATTTTGTAAATGACAAAAATGATTTTGTTTTCAACGATCAAACTTTAAGAATAATTTCTGATAGGCAAAAAAAATATAGAGATAAACGAGCAAATCCAGAAGGAAAAATGCCGGATGATGTATGGGATGAATATCCCCGAATATGCGGAACTTTCGAAGAAAGGGAAAATTTCCCTTGCCAAATGCCTGAAAGCATACTTGCTAGGATAATCAGAACAAGCTCAAATAAAGGTCATTGGGTATTAGATCCTTTCAGTGGTTCAGGTACTACCGCTATTGTTGCAGCAAAATTAAAAAGAAAATATACCGGTATTGAAATATCTCGTCAATATTGTCAAGAATCTCTCAAAAGAATAAGAGAGTTTAAGAATGAATCCGTAGAAGGTGAGACAAAACGAAATTGGACAGAACATTTAAATCAAGAATTAAAATGGCTTTATCATGAAAATAAACTGCCAACGGAACAGTTACAAGACGAACAAGCTTTGAAAATAATTTTTACAGAAAAATTTAATAAAAGAATTGGTGAAACAAGACACCCCTTTCAGCCAGATGAGGTTATGAAACATTTAGTTCAGCTAAGAAAAAGTGCGAAGTTAGGGCCTTTACGTGGTCAACCTATATTAAAAAATAATAAGCACAAAGAGGAGATAACGTTATGGAACGATGGAAAAAAGAAGAAATCGAAGAATTAAAAATATTTTACAAAGAAAATAACATACCAAGTGACCAACTCGTAAAGGATTCTTTAGCTCTAGTAAATTTTACCTCTCGATTTAAAGAAAGGTTAAAAAATAAAAAAATATTTAGTCCAAAACAAGTTGCCGATAAGCTGTTCAAGTTAAGGAAAAGTGGAAAGCTACCACGTATTAGAAAGTAAAAAGTGAAATATAAATCAGAACAAGGCAAAAGGTTCGAAATCTTTTCCTCGATTTCAGAGAGCTGAACGAGCTAAAGCAGCTCTTATCGGATATGAAGATGCCGGCAGAAAAAATCGCTCAGGATAGAAAACTGTTGAAACTTTTCACAAATCAGTTTTCAATAAGGATGAATAACGGCAAAAAATACGGCACTTCAGAGATGACTGCGGCATTAAAGGTTTTGGGAAATTGAAAGAATCAGAAATAAAAAATTATCTCGGCCTTGCGTTTCTTTTCGCACTCACTGCGGCTCTTCTCAGCATTATTCAGCCGCCGACCGGACTGTCCGGATTTGCGTGGGTTGCTTACGTGCCATTTATACTCGCCTGCTCGCCGCGTGTCAGATTCAAAACTTTAATAATATCGGCATATATAGTCTCATTATGTTACTGGCTCATCAATCTGTACTGGATATATCCTGTTACCATCGTCGGCTGGATAGTTTTCTGCGCATATACCGCCCTGCTCTGGCCGCTTCTCGCCGTCGCTGTCAGATTCTGCAGGGCAAAAAAGCTGCCCCTCTTTCTGACGGCCGCCATTCTCATTGTCGGTGCAGAACGGCTTCAGGGATTTTTCCTCGGAGGTTTCCTCTGGCGGCATCTCTCACACAGCCAGTATGCAAATATCATACTCATTCAGATAGCAGATATCTTCGGTGCAGCAGGATTGTCTCTACTCATAGCGATGGTCAACGCACTCTTCGCTGATTTGCTAATCGCTTCTTATCACAAAAAACTATTCACAATGCGGCTGTTATTAAAAACACTTTTAGTTACTGCAGCTCTTGCGGCTACCTTCTTTTACGGAAGATGGCGAATCGAGCAGTCCGATAAAATCATAGAATACGGGCCCCTCGTCGCCGCTTTACAGTCAAACATACCACAATCGGTTAAAAGCTCAGACTCCGACGAAATTAATGAGCAAACTTTTACCGAGCTTTTGCAGGAAAGTAACAAAACCTTAAATGCAGCACCACTGCTGATTGTCTGGCCTGAAACCGTTGTACCAGCCATTTTAGACGAAAGGATATTGAGGGTAATTGACCCTTCGAGCACTCACAAGCAATTTGACCTGCGTCTTCGCGAGCACGCAAAGGACAGGGCATACCTTCTTGTCGGTGCCGCCGGCGGCAAGCCCAAATTCATCGGCAATCTCACCATTCAGGGCCTGGCTGCCAGATACAACAGCGCCTTTTTATATACCCCACACGGAAACAAGGCCTACCAGCAGTACAATAAAATACATCTCGTGCCGTTCGGCGAGTTTGTCCCCTTCAAGAAAAAGATGACCTGGTTATATGATTTCCTGATGAAATTTACGCCTTACAACTACGACTATAGTCTGGACGCCGGTGATGAGTACACCATCTTTGAGATAGAAAAGCACGACCAGAGCAGCAGAATCTATAAATTCAGTGTGATGATATGTTACGAGGACACGGTGCCCGACATAGCGAGAAGATTTACCCTCAATGAACGAGCCCAAAAGCAAATTGACTGGCTCATCAATATAAGTAATGACGGCTGGTTCGTAAGATTCGAAAATGACAAGGCCTATCCGAGCACCGAGCTGGCCCAGCATGCCGCGGTTTGTGTCTTCCGTGCCGTCGAGAACAGAATTGCCGTCCTCCGCAGCGTCAATACCGGCATCAGCTGCCTTATAGATTCGACCGGCAGGATAAAAAACGGATTTATCGACGGAAATCTGCCCCTCGAAGCTATGAATCGAACCGCTATAATTGGATGGTTTGCCGATAAAATGCCGATAGATAAAAGAGTAACTTTTTATAGTAAACACGGAAATTGGCTCGATATTTGCTGCGCAATTTTTTTCGCAGTATTAATGTCGGCAGCGATAATAAAGAGAAGTTCAAGGTCGTTTCCAGCAAAAAACAGGTGAAGAAAATGAAGCAGACCAAAAACTCCAATTGCCGTACATCGCTTTCAGTTCTCTTATATGTTTTTATGTCTTTTGTGGTTGTCGGCTGCAATGAAATGGTTCAGACAAACGAGTATGCAGATGAAACATCGCTGCGCAGGCTCTTGCCACAGGCAAACAAAATCGTTCACGACGGCTTACTGGATGAAGACCCGCGAGTGAGAACAAATGCCATCGAGGTCGTTGCAACTACCGCCCGCATGCAGTTTATGCCCATAGTAGAGAGACTATTAACAGACCAGATAGTGCCTGTGCGGTTCTCGGCAGCTCTGGCAGCTGGTGACACAAAATATCGCGATGCCAAAAGAACATTGAACACTCTTTATAAATCATCCGACGAGAATACCCGGCTTGCCGCAGCTTATGCACTTTACAAGCTTGGAGATAAAAATAAACTCCCGGCATTTGGACAGGCGATATCCAGCAAAGATATGTCTGTCAGAGCCAACGCGGTATTCCTGCTTGGTAAATGCGGCGACAAAAGTTCTTTAACACCTTTATACTGGGCGAAGGATGATGTTGATTCTGATGACAAGGTTCGATTTCAGGCAGCAGAGGCCATCGCAAAGCTCGGGGATGAAAGGATATACCCCAAACTTTGGACAATGATATTAAATATCAATGCCGACGACAGGATTCTTGGCTTGAGAGCGATGGGTGCACTCGGAACTGAACTCGCTCGAGGTGCGCTTACCACTGCGCTCTCAGACCCAAATGAGGTCCTGGAGGTTCGACTTGTCGCAGCTGAGCAGCTTGGCCAGCTCGGTTACCCGGACGGCGAGGCCGAGGTGCTTAGAGTTTTCACGAAAAATTTAACAGAGAATATGGATAAAAATGATGCCGAAAGAGTCAATGTTTTAACTGCACTTGCGATAGGACAAATAAGGACAGCAAACCTTACAAAATATCTGCCCAAATTATTGAAGGACAGGTCAAAATTAGTTCGTTTGGCTGCTGCGAAAGCCGTTTTCCAATGTCAGATATCACGCCCTGAGGATTGAAACACTGCTCTAATTTTTAGTTATAGGACTTAGTCTTAGGCAATTTAGTAAAAATAGCTTGACCTCTTTCGGTTAAAACGGTAAAATTATGGTAATTGAAGTGTATGATTTATAGTTCATCTGAGAAGGGGTATACACTAATTTTATCTATAATAAGTGAAAGGAGCCCATTGTGAGTACCCTCACAA
>CAZMQF010000053.1:0-7219 GCA_964568365.1 uncultured Pirellulales bacterium
AATTGCTTTGCCATTTCTGTTACCTCTTCAAATCCTTAAAATTTCAATCGAAATTGTTATTACCTTCCTGTTTACTTTTCAACTATCCCGAGAATGTCACGCTCTTTCAGGATTACATATTTTACCCCGTCTATCTCGACGTCGCTGCCGAGATACTTTGGGTAAATTACCTCGTCGTTTTTCTTGATATGCATTGGGCTTCGCTTGCCGTCATCGAGCATCCTGCCCGGCCCGATGGCGATGACCTTTCCTGTCTGCGGTTTTTCCTTTGCCGTATCCGGCAGAAAAATACCGCCGGCAGTTTTTTCCTGAGCTTCAGTCGGTTTTATAACAACACCGTCATCCAATGGTTTGAGCTTCATATCCAATCTCCTTATATTTCAATTTGTCTCAGTTACTTTTTTATTATTTACTATCCTGAATTAACGTTCCGGGTTTTGTAAGTTTGAAGTTACATCATATCCATTCCGCCGCCCATGCCTCCCATTCCGCCCATACCAGGCGGCATGCCGCCGCCCATTCCGGCAGGGGCTTCTCCCTTTTCTTTAGGCTTTTCTGTAACAAGGCAGTCGGTTGTAAGCAGAAGGCCCGCTATACTTACCGCATTCTGAAGCGCTATTCGTGTTACCTTAACAGGGTCAATCACGCCTGCTTCGAGCAGGTCTTCATAGGTGTCTGTGTTTGCATTGTAGCCGAAACTGCCTTTGCCTTCGGCTACCTTGTTAACCACTAAATTGGGTGTTGCCCCGGCATTTTCAGCGATGTAGTAGCAGGGTGTTGTCAGGGCTTTAGCGACAATGTCGGCCCCGATTTTCTCATCGCCTTCGAGCTTTAGTTTTTTGACCGCGTCGATGCAGCGAATCAGTGCAACACCGCCGCCGGGGACAATGCCTTCTTGGATAGCTGCCCTTGTGGCGTGCAGCGCGTCTTCAATTCGGGCCTTGATTTCCTTCATTACAGCCTCGCTCGCCGCACCGACGTTAATCTGTGCAACACCGCCGGAAAGCTTTGCCAGCCTTTCCTGAAGCTTCTCTTTGTCATAGTCGCTTGTGGTCGTTTCAATTTCGCTCTGGATTTGTTTGATTCTGCCCTGAATCGCTTTGCTGCTGCCTGCCCCTTCGATGATAATAGTATTGTCATTATCAATCGTAACCTTTTTAGCCTGTCCGAGCTGGGCGGTACTGATATTTTCCATATCTATTCCGAGGTCTTTGAAAATCGCTTCCGCGCCGGTCAGCGTTGCAATGTCTCCGAGCATTGCCTTTCGCCTGTCCCCGTAACCGGGAGCCTTTACCGTTGCAACCTGCAGGACTCCTTTTAATTTGTTTATGACCAGGGTCGCAAGTGCCTCGCTCTCGACGTCTTCAGCGATAATCAGAAGCGGTCTTTTACTTTTCGCAACTTTTTCCAGCAGGGGGATAAGCTTTGCCACACTGCTGATTTTGTCCTCATAGACGAGAATATAAGGTTTTTCAAGTTCACATACCATATTCTCGGGGTCGGTGACGAAGTGTGGCGACAAATAGCCTCTGTCGAACTGCATGCCCTCTACGAATTCGACTTCGGTTTGAAGTCCTTTGCCTTCCTCCACTGTTATCACGCCGTCTTTGCCGACCTTTTGAAAGGCGTCAGCCATAATTTTACCTATTTCAAAATCGTTGTTGGCTGAGACCGCGGCGATGTTCACAATGTCACTGGTTTTGGCGATGTCTACCGGTTTTGCGAGCTTTGTCAGTTTATCAGTTACAGCCCGGGCAGCGCTTTGTATCCCGCGATTCAGCGCCATAGCATCGGCGCCTGCTGCCAGATTACGGTAAGCTTCCTTGAAAATCGCTTCTGTCAGGACGGTTGCGGTTGTGGTTCCGTCGCCGGCGATTTTTGAAGTTTTACTTGCAGCTTCCCTGACTAATTTTGCACCGAGGTTTTCATTTTTATCGATGAATTCGATCTCTTCTGCTACGGTAACGCCGTCCTTGGTTACGGTCGGGCCGCCCCAGGATTTGTCGATAATTGCGTTTCTCCCTCTCGGGCCAAGAGTTGATTTTACTGCCGCTGACAGCTTTTGAACACCAGCCAGCAGGGCGGCGCGCGCATCTGTTTCGAAAGCCAATTTTTTAACTGCCATTGTCATTTCTCTCCTTAAAAAGGTTAGACTGCTTTTCTATAATCTAATACTAATCAAGCAAAAAATATACCAGTATCGTAACAAAGAGACTCCTATTTGCACAGCATCTTTATAAGTCCTTGTATGTCAGGATGTTATGAAAGTTGTAAATATAATAATGTAAAATCAGAACAGTTTTTTAGTCGTCAAATATGCAATTTTTGGCATACCAGGGCAGCTTTTAATTGCCAAGTTGACAGTTAGGATTTCTATGCAGGCCGGCTGAAGCTAAACTTAGGCAAAGAAACAAATGGTTTTGATTGACTGGTCCTTACGGTTTGGGTATCTTTTTGATGGATTTAGCAATTTGTGTGGAGTTGCTTATGTATATTTTGGCTGTGCAGATACCTTATACGGCTTTGACAATAATTTTTATTGTTTTAGCGACCCTGGTGGCGGCTTTTGTAAGAAGAGTGACAAGGGATAAATGCCTGAAAGATTTTGAAGGCAATATGATAACGCTCGAAAGGACAGATGGTAAAACAGCCTGGGGAAGACTTGAGGTTGAAAACACCGGGATGGAACTTTCATATCCTTCGACGCACAAAGATTCTGACGGCCATATAGAGAAAAGCTATATTTTATATAAGTATGAATTTCCTCATATATTGATGTTGGTTCGCTATCATCATCAGCTAAGTGAAAAAAACAAAAAGAAAAGACAAATCCATCTTAAAAAAACCTATCATCCGGGACTCTTCAGGAGGATGAATCGAAGGATTAAAAACCTCTTTAAAACTATTAGGGATTCTGTGATGGAGGTGATAAATATTTTAATCAGCCAGGCCAGGAAGGCTTCACCGGCAGGGCAGGCGATTGCTTCACAGGATAAGTATGTCACCCGGATGAAAACCGATCTTGTAGGTACCGTCGGGACATCGTATGAGCCGCTGCTGGAAAAATATGTAGGCCATAAAGTTGTTCTTGAGATGGTCAGGGCTGATACTGTGGTTGAATATTGCGGTGTCCTTAAGGAATATACAGCCGAGTTTATTGAGATAATGGATGTTGATTACAAAGCCAAACCTCAGGATGAAGCACAAAAAGCCGACCTTCTCGTGCCTCGCAAATATGGACTCGTAAGGCATTATGCAGAATAGCCGGCTATTTTTTTTTGTAATGCAGAATTTTAATTTGCGAAGACTTTTGCCTTATAATTGTGGTAGATTCTGACTGCTGTTGCGATTAGGCCGGAAAGAAATTGTGAAATGAGTGCGGCATAGGCGGGTGTGATTCCAATTTTCTGTAAAAAATACTGGAACGGTATTCTGAAGGCATACATTGCGCCGATGCCGTGCAGGTTGGCCTTTGCAATGGATTTCATATCGTAAACAAGGTTTCTCTTTTTCGCTTTGTATTCAGGTATATGTAATATTGCGAAAATAAAAAGTGAGCCGATGACAAAACCGGCTGTCCCTCCCACGGCTGAGACGACAGAGATAACTATATCATAACCGGTAAATCTGTCGGTGATAACGGCTGAGGCTGTAGAGGTAATAAGAGCTGCAAAGGAAGCTGCAATCTCGGAAAAATAGTATTTCCAGTTTTGTTTCGCAAATATTTTCTTTATGAGTTTTGACATAACCGAAATTTTTTGAACAAAGTATCATAATAAAATCTTGGTACACAAGCAAATAAAACAGCTTATTCTTAATCGGCCTTGGGCCTTTTTTGGCTGCTGTTTTTGTGTTTGTATGCATTATTACAGCAGCTTTGATGTCTGAAATATGGCAGAGAAAGGCACGCAGGTAGAGAATTGTGTTTTTATAAATAATTATATATATTAGAAATAACTATTGCATTATTTCGGCAAAAACGATAAAATACCGGGTTTGTATTTTTGTTCTTTAAGTAAATATTGCAGGCAGCCGAAAAATGGGCTGCCTCTTGTTTGTGTCTTAAAAAGGCGTAGAGGAGTAAAAAGATGGGTTGTAATTTGGCAGTAGCAGGTGTGACCGGAGCGGTCGGGCAGGAGTTTTTGAAAATTCTCGAAGAAAGGGATTTTCCTTTCGATTCGTGCAAAATGCTGGCGAGCAGCAGGTCGAAGGGCAAGAAAATCAAATTCAAAAACAAAGAATATATCGTTGAAGAGCTGACAAGCAAAAGCTTCGACGGGATTGATATTGCTCTGTTCAGTGCAGGCGGGGCAAGAAGTAAGGAATTTGCACCTGCTGCGGTCAAGGCAGGGGCGGTAGTGGTGGATAATTCGTCGGCTTTTAGAATGGACCCGGATGTGCCCCTTGTTATTCCCGAAATAAATCCCCATAAGATTAAAGAGAACAAGGGTATTATCGCCAATCCGAACTGCACGACGATGGTCGCTATAGTACCGGTCTGGCCATTACATAAGGCCAACCCTGTTAAGAGAATGGTAGTCAGTACATATCAGGCGGCAAGCGGTGCCGGCACGTCGGCTATGCGGGAGCTCGAAAGCCAGACGAGGGAAATCCTCGACGGCAAAAAGCCGACAATGAAGGCTTTTCCGTACCAGATAGCGTTTAATATTTTCTGCCATGACTCAAAGCTGTCTCCTAACGGCTACAACCAGGAAGAGATAAAAATGGTCAATGAGACTCGCAAGATTTTTGATTGTCCCGATATTGCGATTACCTGCACCTGCATCCGCATACCCGTTTTCAGGGCTCATTGCGCAAGTATAAATCTTGAGTTCAGGGACCCCATTACGCCAGACCAGGTCAGGGACTTATTGAGCACGGCCCCGGGAGTATCGCTGATTGACGACCGTGAGAACAATCGTTTCCCGATGCCTGTAGATGCAACCGGAAAAGACGATGTTTATGTCGGCCATATCAGGCAGGATGAATCTATTGCCGATAATCGCGCTATCAATATTTGGGTAGCGGGTGACCAGCTTCGCAAAGGTGCCGCTCTTAATGCTGTACAAATAGCTGAAAAATTGCTTTAATCTGCCGTGATGGCAGTACGTAAGATAAAACTGACAATTCAGTACGACGGCAGCGGGTATTCCGGCTGGCAGACTCAGCCGGGCTTTAAAACCATCCAGGAAACGCTCAATGAAGCTCTTTTCTCCCTTGTAGGCAGAAAAGTAACCGTGCACGGTGCCAGCAGAACCGATGCCGGTGTTAGTGCACTCGGTCAGGCCGGCCTGATAGAGCTTGTTAATTGCCCCATCCCGACGGAGAATTTTGTCAAAGCAATAAGCGACAGACTGCCGCCGGAAATTGTTGTCACCGAGGCGGTCGAGGTGGATAAAAAATTTGACCTTATAGGTGACGTCAAAAGCAAGCTTTACCGCTATACGATTTTCAACGGAAAGCACAGGCCGGTACTGCAGATAAACCACTGCTGGCATATACCGGCCAAACTTGATGAAGATATTATGAATAGGGCTGCAAAGCTTCTGGAGGGGACAAACGATTTTAAGTCTTTTGCTTCTGCCAAAAATAACAGAGAAAGCACCATCAGAACCATTTTTCAAAGTATGGTAACAAGGGACAATGACCGCCTTTATATTGATGTTGAGGGTGACGGTTTCTTATATAATATGGTGCGAAATATTGTTGGGACTCTTGCTGATATAGGTCTGGGAAGGTGGCAGCCTGAGAAGATAACAGAAATTTTGGAGGCCAAAGACCGCACCGCTGCCGGACCCATAGCACCACCGCAAGGACTTTGCCTCGTCTGGATAAAATATTGAAATGAAAATCGTTCATATAATTACAAGACTTATTCTCGGCGGGGCGCAGGAAAATACGCTTATAACCTGTAAGCTGCTTGCCGAGCGCGGACACGATGTCACCCTTATAACCGGCCCGGCCATCGGGCCTGAAGGTGAGCTCTTCAACCAGACAAAAGACGCCGCCTACAAAACTATCGTTATCAACCAGATGATTCGCCCGATTAGCCCTCTCAACGACTTTATCGCCTATCGAAAGATTAAAAAAATTCTCAAAAAAATTCAGCCGGACATCGTTCATACACATTCAGCCAAGGCTGGTATTCTCGGAAGATTCGCTGCACATTCAATACGCAATTCGCGTCACGCAATACGCAATTCGCGTCACGCAATACGCAATACGAAAATAGTGCATACCATTCACGGCCTTGCGTTTCATCCATACCAAAGTAACAGGCTTAATAAATTTTATATTGCGATAGAAAAAAGGGCGGCAAAGCGAACAGATTGTTTTATCACGGTAGCTGATGCAATGACACAGCAGGCGAAGGCGGCTGGTATAGGAACAGAAAAAAGTTTCGTCACTGCATATTCAGCCATTGAAGAAGAAGATTTTCTAAACGCAATAGATGAAGACCAGGTACGGGAGTTCAGGGTTAAATACGGTATCAGCAGAGCTGCTATTGTGTTTGTTACGATAGCAAGGCTCTTTGAGCTCAAAGGGCACGATTATATAATTGAATCGGCTAAGGCACTTGCAAAAAAATATGAAAATGCGATGTGGCTTTTCGTCGGCGACGGCAATTTATCGGATAAATATAAAAGTCAGGTTTACGAGCTTGGCCTTGCAGACCGCATAAAATTTACAGCGCTTTTGCCGCCGGGCCGGATACCGCTGGCTATTCAGTCATCGGATATACTTGTGCATTGTTCGCTGCGCGAAGGTCTCGCGAGGGCTATTCCGCAGGCGATGCTTTGCGGCAAACCTGTTGTCAGTTTTGATGTTGACGGGGCAAGAGAAGTGGTGAACGAAGATACCGGCCGCCTCATTGAGCCGAAAAACGTCGAGCAGTTAACGAACGCCTGTGCCGAGCTTATCGAAGATGCAGACTTGAGAAAAAAATTAGGCGAAAACGGAAGAGAATCTGTAAAAGAAAAATTCGCACCCAAAACAATGGTCGATACAATCGAAAAAGTGTATAATAGGTTTTTGGAAAAAACCGCAAGGACTTAACACAGCACAAACGTGATGAACAAGATAAAATATGTTACTAACTTTCCGCAAAAATATTCGAGGGAAAGACAAGAAGAGGTTAAGAACAATGGGAAAATGGAAAGAGGAAACAAAAAAGCATACAGAACCGCTTGTCCCAGCAGGTTATGAAACAAAGATTTAT
>CAZMQF010000053.1:7229-14939 GCA_964568365.1 uncultured Pirellulales bacterium
CAACAAGTTAGTGGGGAAGGCGCTCGGACGAACTCCTGAGGAATCTCGGGAAAGAGCGATTGATAGAGCTTTGAAAAAAACTGAGCGGGACGAAAGAAGAAAATAATACGGGCCCCATGAAGATTGATGACAAAAAAGAGATAATTTTCTGCCTCTGTAAAGGCTAATCTTTAATGACCGTCGGAGTAGTCAGAGAGGAAGGAATAAACAATGAGTGAAGAAGTCAAGGTTAAATGCGCCCACTGCAAACACAGGCTTCCTAAAAAAATCTGCGGGTGTCCTGAAAGCCACCATTACAATAAACAAATCAATATGCTCAGCTCTTGTGACTTTTTCGAACAAAATCCTGCACAACCGCTCTATTCGAAGGCGCTTGTTAAGGTTGCACTTGGAGACGAAGAATCGGAAGTTACGAAAGGAATAGAAGAATTGGAGGCCGCGATTAAGTTGGGCTTGCCTGAGGATGATAAGTCATATGCGAGATTCGTCGTAGGCCGTCACTATTCTGAGCGTGCGTATAGGCAAGCTCCGGGAGATACTGATAGACCAGAATTTTCCCATGGCATTGAGAAAATGGAAAAGGCAGTTTTGATGGATTCTCAAGGAGGGTATGGAATATTTTCGCAGCCGCTCCATAAAGCTGAACTCTACAGCTTGGCAGCGGCATATGGGATGGTCAAGGATTCGATCAGACAAAAGAAAGGCGTCGAGCAAGCGGTAGCGTACTTGGAGGAGAAACTCCATTTGTTCGATTACTTGTCTACTCCGCCTTTGCTTTTGCTTCTTGCCTTGGGTGAACTCTATGTGGACAAAGCTGATATAGAGTTGGCGCGGCAGACTTTTATGAGGATATTGCAGGCACCTGTCAGCCTCGTTGATGATGAGCATGAGGCCAATGTACGAGAGGCAGCCAAGCACCATCTAAAAGCACTCGATTCACGGGATACGAAGCGGTCAGGCTGTTTCATAGCCACAGCAGTTTATGGAGGCAGTGATACAACTGAGATAGCGGTTCTTCGGCAATTTAGGGATAATTTCCTTCTTCAAAACCAATTAGGCAGATTGTTTGTGCATTCTTACTATTTATTATCACCCCCTTGTGCCAAACTGATCGAAAAATCGCAACTAATGAGAAAGCTGGCTAAAAGATTCCTGCTTAGACCTATCATAGCGATTATACAACACACTTGCGGAAACACCCGAATATATGATTTTAAGAGAAAAGCTCGGCAAAGCAGGCCGGGAATCCGTAAAAGAAAAATTCGCACCCAAAACAATGGTCGATACAATCGAGGAAGTCTATAAAAGATTGCTGCAGTAGAAAAAATGAAAAATCATCGAAAGACAATTCTAATTTTAGTCGGCATGCTGGTATATGTTTTTTCTTGTTCAGCCGCGGTTTCAGAAACCATATATGTTAATGCTGACAGTGGTAGTGAGGTCAAAGCCGGTTTGTTCAAAAAGTAGGTCAGCAGTTTTATCAGGGGAACAGCTATGAAAAGTTACAGAAAAGAATTGTGGTTTAATACGCCGCATAGAAGGGATTTTATTAATATCACGCCTGATGTCGAAAACTGTCTCGCAGAAAGCGGCATCCGTGAGGGTCTTGTTCTTGTAAATGCGATGCACATTACAGCCAGCGTCTTTATTAACGATGATGAATCTGGTCTGCATCAGGATTTCGAGGTCTGGCTCGAAAAACTCGCTCCCGAAAAACCGCACAATCAATATAAGCACAATAGCTACGAAGACAACGCGGATGCACATCTGAAAAGGATGGTTTTCGGAAGAGAGGTTGTTGTTGCTGTTACAGACAGCAGGCTTGATTTCGGCCCGTGGGAGCAAATTTTTTACGGTGAGTTCGACGGCAAAAGAAAAAAACGCGTCCTGGTCAAGATAATCGGAGACTGATTCGGGATTTGTTCAAGCCTGCTTTATTGTAAGAGAATTTACAGTATTTTGCTTGATTTTTAGGGCGAAGGCGCGGTAAATACAAGATATATTTATACATTGATGTTTAACTGAAAGGTATAAATGGGGCTTGAGCAGGAGAGAGGATTATAAAAGATTTTAGATTAGGCAGTAAAATTATATTTTAATGGGGTAACTATGAATCTGGCTGCGTATTTTGAAAACATTAAGGGTACGGGTATTTTGTCCACATCGGATTCCGAAGGCAACGTAGATGCTGCAATTTATACAAAACCTTATATAATTGATGAGCAGACGATAGCTTTGAGTATGATGGAGCGTCTAAGTTTCTTAAACATAAAGTCAAATCCCAAGGCCTGTTATATGTTCATCGAAAAAACCGAAGGTTTTAAAGGGCTCAGGATGTATTTGACAATGGTTGGTGAGGAAACCGACCAGCAGCGAATCAGGGAAATTAAAAAACTGCATTCCATAAATTATAAGCCGGATGACCGAAGGCATCTTATGTATTTCAGGGTTGAAAATACCTGGCCGCTGGTCGGCGGTAAGGCTGATGAAAAGGAATAACTATTTATTGAAGAATCTTAATAATATCGCAGGAAAAATTTGGACCCTGGCTGCTGCAATCCGGTTTCGGGATTTAATATCGTAAAGCGCATTAAAACCTGATTTTAGGGAGGAAAAGAGAATGAAAGTTATGGAGTTTCTCAATAAGGCGGGCGTAAAATACGAAATTGCAGAGCACAAGCCTGTTTTTACCGCCCAGCGGATGGCGGCCGTTGAGCACGAGTCGGGCAAATTTGTCGCAAAACCGGTTATCGTCAAGGCCGATGACAAATTTGTGATGTGCGTGCTTGCCGCCAGCTGTAAAATTGACCTGCAGGCCCTCAAAAAACAGCTCGGTGCAAAAAAGGTACTACTGGCCGCGGAAGATGAGATAGCACAGATTTTTGACGACTGTGAGATTGGTGCTGAACCTCCTTTCGGCAGCCTCTATGATTTGCAAACGATTATGGATAAAGCGCTGGAGGCCGACGAGCATATTCTTTTTCAGGCCGGCTCGCATCAAAAGGCAGTACGGATGACTATGGCTGATTATATCAACCTCGTTAAGCCGGAAGTGATGGAATTCAGCTACCAAAGCACGTAAAAAACCGCTACTCGTCGCTTGTTTTGTTGGAGCCGACCGCATCTGCGATTGAACGAAAATATTTTGTCAAAGTGTTTGATTGTATTCGTTTAGGAGCCGAGAAAAATGATTTTGTGGTCATCACGCAAACTCGAACAGGCGCTGGCCAGTGGTCAACTTGACTCCTGGACAAAAGTGAAATACCTGCTCGTTCCTGTGGTGCTGGGAGCACTCTTGGGTCCGTTCTATGTTTTTCGCCCGGTCTATGGACAAAAGGCTCCGCTAATAAACAGCCTTTTCTCATTCATTTGTGCCGTTCTCTCTGCGTTTGTCGTATACTGGGGCATTAAAATATGTTTCAGGATTAACAACAAGATCGACGGCAATAGATTTTTCGAACGACTTGCCGTCCTGACCATACCTGTCTTGATTAAAGTCGCTGTTTTCTTTTTTTTCTTCAGCTTTATTTTAGTTATGGTCTTTCGTTTTCTAAAGGACAGAGTTCCCATATTGTTTCAATGGATGCCCATCATCATCTCGGCTCTGGGACCAATCGTCACGTACACTCTGTACTCAATGCTGAGGAACTCGTTCGAGAGATTCGGACGATTAGTAGAAAAAATATGATAGTGGGACGTTTAACGATTTTGTGTCATTTTCCTCTGTGCCCTCGGTGGCTGAATTATTCTTTTGTTAATCCTGTTATCCTCCGTAAGGAGTCCCAAGGACTGTCTGAAAAAAACAGTGTTAATCAGTCTCAATCCGTGGCTGGTTTTCTGCGTTTTTTCTTTTATTTTTGGCGGGTTCGTGATAGATTACTTTTGCATCTGCCTGTCAAAGGATGATAAAAATTAAGGCAGTACTTGTAACAAAAGGCCAATATGGACGGTTCCAAAACCAAAACAACAGCCCCTATTTTGAAAAACGGCGTTACAGCGATAGCAGCGGGGACAAAGTATCACTTCATCGGTGCAGGCGGGGTTGGTATGAGCGGACTGGCCAAGATTCTGCTCAAGAACAATGTTATTGTTAGCGGCTCAGACCAGACGCGAAGCCCTGTTACAGATAAACTTAACCAGTCGGGTGCGCAAATAAAAATTCAGCATTGCGAGGACAATTTTAAGCCCGATACGAATGTTGTAGTCTTCTCGGCAGCAGTCAAAGCGGATAATCCGGAGCTTATCGCAGCCCGGCGCAAAGGCTGCCCCATCTATAAGTACGCCCGGATGCTCGGTATATTGATGGACAGCTTCGATGGCGTGGCAATCGCAGGGACTCACGGTAAAAGTACTACGGGCGGCTGGCTTGTATATCTTCTCAAAAAAGCCGGCCTGGACGTCAACTTCGTAATCGGAGCTGATGTCCTCCAGCTTGGTACTAACAGCGGCACGGGCGACAGCAATTTATTCATCGCCGAAGCCTGCGAATATGACCGAAGCTTCTGGAATCTGCATCCCCGAATCGCAGCCATCCTCAACGTCGAGCCTGACCACCTCGACATCTACGAAAACGAGCAAAACGTCGTCGACGCCTTCAGGCACTTTGCAGCCGGTATCAGGGACGGCGGCTTGGTCGTGGCAAACTATATGGATTCGAATGTGCAAAAGATTATGAGGGGCCTGCCGCAGATTCGGTTTGTAACGTTCGGCCTCAGTCATAATTGCGATTTTTACGCCGAGAACATCGAGCTGAATGACGGTCTTTACCGTTTTGATGTCTATCATAAGGGCCGTTGCCTGGGAAAAGCTCGAATCAGTCAGCCGGGCAGACATAATATTCTCAATGCACTTGCGGTTGTGGCGATAGCTGTTAATTGCGGCGCCGATGGCCGGCAAATTGTTGAGATGCTCGGTGATTTCGCGGGAATGGACAGGCGATTGATGCTTAGAGAACAAATCGGCGGGATTACGGTTATTGACGATTACGCTCACCATCCCACCGAGATTAAGGCCAGCCTCGCGGCGATACGGCAGAGATACCGCTTCAAAAGGCTTTTGTGCGTGTATCAGCCGCATCAATACAGCAGAACAAGATTTTTACTTGATGATTTTGCAGAAAGCTTTAAGCTTTCTGATATTACTATTGTGCCTGAAATCTATTTTGTCCGTGATGAGCAGGCGACAAAAAAGGTAATTAACGCCGAGCTCCTTGTTGAGCGTATCTGCAGGGCCAGCTCAAATGCGCTGTTTATCGATGGTTTTAGCCGGACGCTGGAGTACCTTAAGCAAAATACAAAGGCCGATGATTTGGTCGTAATTATGGGTGCAGGAGATATTTGGAAGCTGTCTTATGAATATATTCAGTGGCTTAGAGAAAATCGTTGAAACTAATTACCCGATGTCAAAGCAAACGTGGTATAGCCTTGGCGGACCTGCCGACTATTTTATCAGGCCGGCAAACGTAGAGCAGCTCAGGCAGGTTGTCACGCGCTGCAGGGAGAATAACATTCCCATCAGGGTCATAGGTTTCGGTTCAAATCTGCTTATAAGTGATAAAGGTCCTCGTGCGGCGGTTATAAAGCTTGATTCGGAAGATTTTTCGAGGTGCGAATTTAACGGCCAGGAGATTCAGGCCGGAGCCGGTATGGAGCTGAGCAGGCTTGTATTGACCTGTGTCCAGAAGGGCCTGAGCGGTATGGAGGCCCTTACAGGGATACCCGGCTCGGTCGGTGGGGCTGTAAAAATGAATGCCGGCGGAAACTTCGGTGACATAGGTGCCGTAGTGGAAGCTGTCAGCCTGATGGATAACGAGGGCAAGGTTTTTGAAAAGACCAAACCGGAGCTGGTTTTTGATTACCGCCGAACAAATATAACCGCTAATTTTATCCTGGGGGCCCGGCTGAGTCTGGCGGAGGCCGACCCGGAAAGTATTATGCGGACGGTAAAGGAAATCTGGATTTACAAAAAAAACACTCAGCCGTTGAACGCCAGAAATTCCGGCTGCATATTCAAGAACCCCAGGGCTGTCTCTGCCGGCGCTTTGATAGACAGGGCCGGCCTGAAAGGCCTCAGGGAAGGTAACGCCGTCGTCAGCGAAAAACATGCTAATTTTATAATCGCGGAAAAGGGCTGCACCAGCAGGGACGTTACAAAATTGATAGATATTGTAAAAGAAAAAGTCAAAGAGAAGTTCGATATAGAGCTGGAACTTGAACTCGAAATCTGGAAATAAAAGGCAAGGAATACAGAACACAGAATACGGAATACAGAACACAGAGAATATTTAACCACAAAGCGGCACCAAGCCACTATGGGAAATTTAACCATAGATTCCATAATAAAAACTTATTGATAGAAAGTTGTATTTCTATAACAATCTGATATTATATAATAAGATGTGAAAATAAAGATTTAAAAGCTTATAAAGGTTGCATCAAAGATTTATTATGAGCATATTAACCACAGAAAGAACAGCAAAACCTTTTCTCAAATGGGCTGGCGGGAAAACACAACTGATTTCTGAAATAGAAAAACGGCTGCCCGTTAAAATTGAAAATGGAAAAATTGATACATACATCGAGCCTTTTGTCGGAGGAGGAGCAGTATTTTTTTACATCGCTCAAAATTATGAAAATATCATTAAATTTTATTTATTTGATATAAATCAGGATTTAGTTGAATGCTATAATGCAATTAAAAATGATGTTGAAAAACTTATCAGGCAACTTAAGAATCTCGAGAAAGAATTTTTATGTGTAACTAATAGAAGAAAATACTTTCTTAAAAAGCGAACCTTATTTAACAAAAACCGTTCACCTGCAAAACTCATATTTCTTAATAAAACTTGCTTTAATGGCCTTTATCGTGTTAATCGTAAAGGTGAATTCAATGTACCTTTCGGTGACTATAAAAATCCCAGGATATGCGATGAAGAAAATTTAAGGGCAGTATCAGAAATATTACAAAAGGCGGAAATAGTTTGCGGCGACTTTACTGAAAGTAAGGAATATGCAAATAGTAATTCTTTTGTGTACCTTGACCCGCCTTACAGGCCGATAAGTCAAACTGCAAGTTTCACTTCTTATACTCAAAACAGTTTTTCGGAAGAGGACCAGGTAAAACTGGCTGAATTCTGTCAAGAGCTTAATAAAAAGAAAGTAAAACTTTTTTTAAGCAATTCAGATCCCCCAAACGAAGATTCTGGAGACAATTTTTTTGAAAAACATTATCCCCCGAAATCAGGTTTCACAATCGAAAAAGTGCAAGCAAGTAGAGTGATAAACTGCAAGGGAACTAAAAGAGGGCAAATCAACGAGTTAATTATTACGAATTATTGAATAGTATGTCTATAGTTAGCGTGACGTCTCTTAAAAGAGGCATTTTCCCCTAACTGTAAAAAACATTTAAAAATATGCAGGGGATAGCCATGGAGATGTCACGGTTGTCAAGTGAACTAAAAGCTCTCGAAAAAGGAGAGCATAGAATTATATATGAAAGCAACAATGATGTGAAGGTTACTGTAACACAAACAAGCAAATTTTCTGAACACGATTTCGCCGTTGGTTTAATACGAGGTGATCAATTAGAATTTTATCCAACCCATATACGTTTGTTATTTGATTTATATATAAAAAGAGAAAGCAATTTCGAAGGAGCTAAAAAACTGTTTAAGTCTTTAGAGGAAGTTTACAATAAAAAGGATCCTGAGAA
>CAZMQF010000054.1:0-11138 GCA_964568365.1 uncultured Pirellulales bacterium
GAATACAAATATGGATGGATAGCCCGACATAGCCGCTACCCTGATTGCAGGTCTCATATAGTCGCTGAAGACGAGGAACGTTCCGCCGTAAGCTCTTAAAATGCCGCTGACGGAGATACCATTCAGGATAGCACCCATTGCGTGCTCTCTTACGCCGAAACGGATATATCTTCCTGCGTTGTTATCTTTTTGGAAGTCATTGGCACCTTCAAAACGTGTATTGTTCGAAGGTGTAAGGTCGGCTGAGCCGCCGAGTATCATCGGCAGGTGAGGCATAAGGGTGTTCAGTGTTTTTCCTGAGGCCTTTCGCGTTGCGACGGAGCTGCCCGCTTCGAATTTCGGCAGAAGCTGGTCAATATCGACAGGGAGTTTTCCTTCTGAGGCGTCTTCCAATTGTTTTGCGAGCTCAGGATAGGCTTTGGAATATTTTTTTAGCAGCTTGTTCCATTTAGCCTCAGCGCGTTTGCCCTTATTGACAGCCTTGAGCATATGCTCTTTTACCTGCTCGGGGATAAAAAAGGTTTTTTCGCTGTCCCAGCCGAAATTTTTCTTTGTGAGCTTAATTTCATCTTCGCCCAACGGTGAGCCGTGAGCCGATGCAGTGTCCTGCTTGTTGGGACTGCCGTATGCAATGTGCGTTCGCAGCTTTATGATTGCTGGTTTGCCTTTAGAACGTTTTGCTTTTTTGATAGCTTTTTCTATTCGCCCGAGGTCATTACCGTCACCATCGACAATGATAACATTCCAGCCGTAAGCTTTGTAACGCTTAGTGACATCCTCGGTGAATGCAAGTGAAGTCTTGCCGTCGATAGTGATGTGATTGTCATCGTATATTACTATGAGGTTATCGAGGCCGAGATGTCCTGCGAGGGAGCTTGCCTCTGCGGCGACGCCTTCCTGCAGGCAGCCGTCACCTGCTATTGCGAAGATTTTATAATCGAAGATGGGCAAGCCGTCCTTGCTGAATTGGCTGGCCAGGTACTTTTGAGCTATAGCCATACCGACGGCGTTTGCCAAACCCTGTCCAAGCGGGCCGGTGGTAACTTCGATTCCGAGATTCGGTTCGTATTCCGGATGGCCGGGAGTTTTACTTCCCCACTGTCTGAAGTTTTTCAAATCATCAAGGCTCATTTCATAGCCTGTCAGATGCAGCAGAGAATACAGCAGCATACTGCCGTGGCCGGCTGAAAGGACGAAGCGGTCACGATTGAGCCATTTTGGATTGGCGGGATTGTGGCGCATCAGTCTTGTCCAGAGGACATACGCAGCAGGTGCCATGCCCATCGGCATTCCGGGATGGCCGGAATTGGCCTTCTGGACGGCATCGGCAGCGAGAAAACGAATCGTTTGAATACACAGTTCGTCGATTGCTGATTCATTCATCGGGTATTTTCCTTTATTAGATGGATAACAGTTTTAAATGTTAGACGACAAAAACGAATCAAGTATAATACCGGCAAAAGAGGTTTTCTGCAAGTATTTTTATGTTGAGAAAAAAAGAACAGCAGCTTTGAGCTCACGGCTTTTGTTGCGGCTTAAGTATTAGTTCTGTTGAAAGTCTTTTGTTGTCAGGTAAAAGACAAGTTGCCTGTAATATATAGTCCTGATTTGCAGCAGATTCGAATTCGAGGTTGAATTCGTACGCCCGCAGGAAGTCCAGCCAGTAAATGTTGTTGACTGTTGCCTCTGTGAGGTCGATGTCCGGCCAGATAAAGAGTCTTTTGCCTTTCGGCTCTGCGGACCTCAGAACTCTTTGGTATAATTCGAAGCGAAAGATGCCGGGCCATTTTTTCTGACAATTAGACGAATCAAGCAGGCTGACATAAACTTTTATTATTGCATTTTGCCTGCTGTCAATAGTCATTTCAGTCAGGGGCATAATTTCGATTTTATCGGGAGCGAAGCTGCTGTGGATGCAGATTTGCGATTCGTCCTGCATATTTTGCTTTTGAGCTGTTTGTTCGGGCGGCGGGGGTTGACAGCCGATGTTTGCAGCGAGAGAGCAGCAGAGAATTATTTTTAGTACAAAGGTTGTTTTTTCTATTTTAATCAAGGTCATTTTTTCTTTTGTCTTTTTACCTTTTTTAGAGGTCTTCGTCAAGCATATGTCCGAGACGATACTTCTTTGATTTCAGATAGTCGATATTATGCTCGGATGGTTTGGCTCTTAAGGGTATTTGCTCGACGATTTTTATTCCGTACACTTCGAGCCGGCTTATTTTTTTAGGATTATTAGTTAGTATCCTTATATTTTCAAGACCGAGGTCACGGCAGATTTGTGCGCCGATTCCGTAATCACGTTTGTCGGGCATAAAGCCGAGTTTTATATTTGCATCGACGGTATCAAGTCCCTGTTCCTGGAGCTTATAAGCTCGCAGCTTGTTTGTAAGGCCGATACCTCTGCCTTCCTGCCGAAGATATATTAAAGCGCCTTCGCCCTGTTTTTCTATCATCTTAAGCGATTCAATGAGCTGGTATCCGCATTCGCATCTCTGTGAATGGAACAAGTCGCCTGTCATACATTCCGAGTGTACCCTGACGAGCACAGGTTCGATATGTTCGATTGGGTTACCGTCGCTGTCGAGCTCGCCGATACTTCCTTTACACAATGCAAGATGGGGCTCGCTGCTTGTTATGCTTTCATAGGCTATCAGCTTGAACTGACCGTAATCCGTTGGCAGATTGACGAATTCGAGACGTTTTATCTGGCTTTCCCGCTGCAGACGGTATTCGATGAGTTTTGCGATTGAGGAGATTTTAAGATTGTGTTTTTCGCAGAATTTGAGCAGCTGGGGGACCCTTGCCATTGTGCCGTCTTCGTTCATAATCTCGCAGATAACGGCTGCGGGTTTGAGCCCTGCAAGCCTTGCGAGGTCGACTGCACCTTCGGTCTGACCTGCCCGAACGAGGACACCGCCTTTACGAGCCCTGAGCGGAAAGATATGCCCCGGTCTAATGAGGTCGGCCGGCTTTGCATTGTCGGCTATTACGGTCTGGATGGTTTTTGCTCTGTCGTGGGCGCTTATGCCCGTTGAGATTCCTTTGGCAGCGTCGATGCTGATGGTAAAGGCGGTTTCGAAACGAGCTGTATTTTCTGTTGTTTGCGGATGCAGTGCGAGCTGGTCGCATTTTTCTGCTGTTAAAGGCAGGCAGATGAGGCCTCTGCCGAATTTGGCCATAAAATTTATTACCTCGGGTGTAACTTTTTCAGCTGCGCAGACGAGGTCTCCTTCATTCTCGCGGTCTTCGTCATCAACGAGGACGGTTATTCTGCCTTTTTTCAGCTCTTCAAGAACTTCTTGTATTTCTGAAAATTTCATCAGTTTTACCGGTGAATTATTTATTTTTAAGGTTGTTGTTTTCGTTTTTATTTTCGTGTTCGGCAATATAACGGCTTCCGCTGCGAGTGTAAATAAGCGTGGCGAGAATCGCCGTACCCGCAGCCGACCACCAGAGGGTTCGCAAGACCCATATCCAGGACGGAATCACCGTAGAAACCTCCGGCGCGACCAGAACCGATAAGACCATAACGAGCTGCAAAGCGGTGGCAATTTTGCCTATCAGTATAGTAGTAATACGAATCTGAAAGGTGATAAAATATACAATGACAAAGCCGATAAGCAAAAAAAGGTCCTTTCCGATTATCAAAACAACGACAGTTATCGGCAGCCGAAAGTTCTCGATATGGCCTCGATTGGAAGCGAGCAGCAGACAGGCACAGGTCATCAGCAGTTTATCGGCCATAGGGTCTAAAAATGCGCCGAGCTTTGTTACCTGTTTGCTTTTGCGGGCGAGAAAGCCGTCGAGAGCGTCACTTAATGCCATAAACAGGAAAACGGCTGTGGCGAAGTAACGCATCAGGTTACGCAGTGATTCGTCAAGCTCCTGCTCATTTATTTTTAGCATAAGGATGACAAAAGGCGCAATTAAGAGCACTCTTATAATCGTGATTCGATTAGCCCAATTCAGTTTCATAAATTATTCTCTAAATTTTTTTCTCTATATCCTAAAGCTATCAAATGCTCCTCCCGCCGTCAACACAAAGGACGTGCCCTGTAATGTAATCATTTTCAAGAAGGAAGTTAACTGCATTTGTTATCTCTTCCGGCCTGGCGGTTCTTTTTATGGGTATAAATGAAAGCTGCCTTTTTTTCTGCTGTTCGTCAAATTCTTCCGGCCAGGTTACTATTCCCGGCGCTATTGCATTTACGCATATTGCCGGAGCGAGCTCTTTTGCGAGTGCTTTTGTGGCTCCGATTAGGCCTGCCTTTGAGGAGCAATAAAGGACATAACCGGCCCAGGGTCGGAGCGCACCTGTATCGGCGATATTAATTATTTTTCCTGCGACAGAAGTGCTGTTCGGGAATTTTTCGTTTATGGATTTAGCAAAGGTTCGGCTTGTAAGAATAGCGGCTGTCAAATTTATATTTAGAACTTGCTGTGCCTTGTCGAAGCTGACCTGCTCCAGCGGTTGTCTGGAAAAAACTGCTGCCGAGTTTATCAGAATCTGTGGTGTGCCGAGCCGGCGGGCCTGTTCAAATAAATTTTCTATTTGTTTTTCGTCGGTGAGGTCTGCCTGGATTGCTTTTGCTTTGACTTTGTGATGCTGAATCTTTTCGACAATTGATTTTGCTTTTTCGTAATTTTTGTTGTAATGGCAGATGCAGTGACAGCCTGCCTCGGCCAGTGCGAGGGCAATTGCCGAGCCTAATCGGCCGGTTGAGCCGGTGATGACAGCTAAACTTTGCCGCAGTTCCATAACGTCTTATGTTAAACCATAAATCTATTTATGGCAAGAGGATAAAGGTTACACGATAGCAGTAAGAGCCGGCAGAATTTGCTCGCTTTTTCGACGCAGAAATGTATCATAATTTATTTATGGCTGGAAATAACGAATTGTTTTATCACAATCTCGCAACGATGCTCGATGCAGGCCTGCCCATTTCGCGTGCTTTAACAATAGCTGCGCAAGGCTCAACTCGCAGAATGCACAAAACGCTTGCTAAAATCGTAAAAATCATATCAGAAGGAAATACGCTCACGGAAGCGATGCAAAGATTTCCTAAAGTTTTTGACCGTCTGGATGTTCTGGCCATAGAAGCTGCGGAAAATTCCGGCAGCCTGCCGGATGTATTAAAAATACTTTCGCAATGGCATAACCTGAAAAAAACGATTAAAGGCAAGATTATTTCCGGTTTGGCTTTTCCGGCGGTTATACTTGTTTTTGCAGCTCTGATTATTCCTTTGCCCGGCGTTTTTTTGGGCGGTTCCACGATTTTTGGTGCTGTTCATCAATCAATTTTTTTAATGAGTTTGTTTTTTGTTCCCGCATTAATCATTTATCTGGTTATTATTTTTACGCCGAAGACCGGGTCGCTGCGGTATCTGTTTGATACGGTGTCACTCTGTATACCGGTATTGGGAAAGGCGTTGAAGCATCTTGCATTGAGCCGCTATTGCTATAGTTTTTACATTCTCATAGAAGCAGGTGTTCCTATAACCGAGTGTACGAAAATCGCAACCCAGACCACAACCAACCTTGTCATAGCCGGCAGACTCGGAGGAGCCCAATTAAGCGTACAGCAGGGCAAGGATGCCTCTGAAGGTTTCAAGGGACCGCTGCCTGACGGCTTTATCGATATATGGAAAACCGGCGAGGAGTCGGGCCAGCTTGATTCTAGCGTGAAAAAACTTGCAGATATGAATTCTGAAACCGCTCTTTTTCAGTTCCAACTTTTCAGTTTCTGGCTGCCGAAGCTTGTTTATGCGCTCGTCTGCCTGATGATGATATACTACATTTTTAAGGGCTACGGTTTGGTTTACTCGTCTTTGCCGTGAATTTTTATCTGGACGAAGAAATGAGAATATCTTTCTACGCAATTGGTCCGGACAATTCATTTTGGCAGGTTGAATATGTATTTTCTCGGATTAGACGTCGGAAGTTCATTTGTGAAGGCATCTTTGCTGGATGCCGGCAGCGGAAAAGTTGCAGCATCTGCGTCCAGCCCCGATACGGAGCTTGAGATTGTTGCTAAACGAAGCGGCTGGGCCGAGCAGAACCCGTCCGTTTGGTGGGAAAATGTAAAGGAAACGATAGCCGGGCTTAAAAAACAGACGGGGGATAAGCTTCAGGATATATCGGCGATAGGAATATCATATCAGATGCACGGTTTGGTCCTGGTTGATAAAAATTTTGAAGTCCTGCGGCCGGTGATAATATGGTGCGACAGCAGGGCGGTGCAAATCGGGCAACGGGGAGCGAAAAAAATTGGCGAAAAAAAATGTTTCGAGCATTGCCTGAATCTGCCGGGTAATTTCACTGCATCAAAACTAAAGTGGGTCAAAGATAACGAACCGGAGATTTATCGAAAAATATACAGGATAATGCTGCCGGGAGATTTTGTAGCGATGAAATTGTGCCAAGAGATTAAAACCACATATTCGGGATTGTCTGAGGGGATAATGTGGAATTTTAAGAAAGGGCGAATTGCCGATATTGTGCTGGACTGCTACGGGATTGACAAAGATTTGATTCCGCAGGCTCTGCCCACATTTTCAATGCAGGGCGAATTGACAAAACAAGCTGCTGAGGAAATTGGACTTAAAGCAGGTATTCCCATAACATACCGCGCAGGAGACCAGCCGAATAACGCACTTTCATTGAAGGTTCTCAACGCCGGAGAGGCAGCAACAACCGCAGGGACGAGCGGAGTAATCTACGGTGTTTGTGAAAAAGTCAGCTATGATTCCAAATCGAGAGTGAACATCTTTGCCCATATCAATTACAGTATCGATAAGCCCAGGTACGGCGTTCTTATGTGTATCAACGGCACGGGAATATGCAACAGGTGGCTTAAAAATACCATCGCATCGGGATTAAGCTACGAGCAGATGAATGAGGCAGCTCAAACGGTAAGTATTGGTTCTGATGGTGTTATTGTTCTGCCCTATGGAAACGGTGCCGAAAGAACACTTGAGAACAGAGATATCGGCGCTTCTGTTCACGGCTTGAATTTTAACCGGCACGGCCGAGAGCATCTTTTACGAGCGGGCCAGGAGGGAATCGTTTTTGCGATGAAGTACGGGCTGGATATAATGAAGCAGATGAACGTCGAGACTAAAACTATTCGTGCAGGCTATGCTAATATGTTTTTAAGTGATGTTTTTTGCGGAACCTTTGCAGCGGTAACGGGTGCGACGGTGGAATTGTATAATACCGACGGCGCACAGGGTGCAGCGAGAGGAGCAGGTATAGGAGCAGGAATATACAAAAACTACGAAGAAGCTTTTGTGGGATTTGAATGCGTTAAAAAAATTGCCCCTGACGTAAAGATGCAGTCGGCTTATAAAAACGCTTACGAAAACTGGCGAAGCAAATTAGAGAGTATTTTGAGCAGGAGTTGATAGCTATGAAAGAAGATAAATCATTTCACAGTATATGCAGATGGACGTTTAATCCGGGCAAGGGCGGATTTACACCCGGTGACATCAGGCCGCAGTGGAGCAGCGACAAGCTCGACGAGGTCGGGGTGATAAAACTTATAAAGGAAAAGATTGCTCCGAGATTGCCGAAAAATGTAGTCCTTGGTTTCGAGATGCATTACGACACGGAGGTAAACGAGAAAAATGCTGAGGCGATAGCCGATGCACTTATTGATGCGGGGATGTATGTTGCGTTCGTAACGCCCGGCGCGCACAGCCATTTCGCTTATGGCGGGATATGCTCACTTGACAAGAAGGAAAGAGCGGCCGCAGAAAAGCTCGGCAGGGGGGCTGTGGATATCGCATACGGGCCGCTGAAAAAGGCGTGGCATCCGGATGCACATAAATTTCCTACGTTTTGCTTATGGAACGGCTCGTTCGGGTATGATATTGCGACGATTGGAATAAGGCAGATGTATCAGAACCTAAAGGAAAGTGTGGCTAAGCTTTGTGAATACGAGTCATCGTGCGGCGGGGAGCTTTATATCTGTATAGAGCCAAAGCCGAATGAGGGACATCCTGCGATGCTGCTGCCGACGGTGGCAAGTGCGATTTTGTTCTGGTATAAGCTGCAGAGAGAATACGGGATTTCGATGGAGAAAAAGGGAGTAAATAAGGAATTCGGTCATTCGGAGATGATTGGGCTGGACCATATTTACGATACGGTTGAAGAGCTCGATAACGATGCGATGGTTCATATGCACCTGAACAGTCAGGGTTATAACGATGGTATAATTCTCGGCGGGCCTGGAAAATTCGACATCGACCACGGCACAAGAGTAAACGGAATGAACATCGCGATAGCAGGCCTTATCCAGCAGGCGGGTTACAGCCGCTGGTTCGGACACGATATGCAGCCCAGGGCCTATGATAATGAAAATCAGGCAATTGAAAGAGTTGTACGAAGCATCTTAAGCTGGGAGGCCTGCAGAAAAGCTGCTGAACAACTTGACAATAACATGCTGACTAAACATCTGGCAAACAGAGATACCGCCGGAGCGGAAGATATGATGCGTTCCGCTGTCGCCGCAGCAAATAACTTCTTCAACGAAATGTACAGTTGAAAAAAACGGTTTCGCTCAGGGCAGGACAGCTCTTATTTTCCAGCTCACTTTTCCGCTCAATGGGTCATTATCCAGCACAAACTTACCATCCTTTTTAGTCAGGGACAAGCTGTGCAGTTTGTTGTCTGTTGGTAAACAGATCAAGGCCTGCGCAGTTTTTTGTTCGTCAGTTGCATAAACGACAAGCTCAATTTTTGACCAGTCTATTTTCATTGTTGATTGTGCCAGATTGATATGAGGTATGACTGCTCCATCACGCACAAGGATAACTGCGGGAATTTTGCCGGCTTCGATATGATGCCAGCCGCCGGCATAGACCTTTGCCGACTGGTAATCAATCCATTGTCCCGCTGGCAGATACACATCACGGCTGGTAGTGTTAGCGTGCAGCAGTGGTGCAACTAAAATATCCGAGCCGAACAGATACTCATCCTCAACCAGCCAAGAACCGGCATCGTCGGGATACTCGATGAAAAGCGCCCGCAGCATAGGCAGGCCGTGCTCGCTGCACTGTTTAGCCTGGGCATAGACGTATGGCATCAGTTTATATTTCATTTCCACGGCCAGTCTGAAATCATTCATAAATTCTTCGCCGTATTCCCACGGCTCCTTGGGCGGCGCACCGTGACAGCGGCTGTGCGAGGTAAGCATGCCGAACGGCAGCCAGCGACGATAAAGTTCTGCAGGTGACCTTATTACGAAACCGCCGATATCGTGACTGCAGAAGGAAAAGCCGCTCAGACCGATAGACAATGCTCCGCGAAGCTGTGCTTCCATTCCGGCATCCGTGTTTTCGCTGTCACCTCCCCAATGCAACGGATATCGCTGGCTGCCGGCCCAGGCGCTGCGTGCCCAGATTATATTTTCGCCTGTAACCTTGCGGGTAATATCGGCAACCGCCTTGTTATACCGCAGGGGATAAAGATTGTGCTCATAAAAGCCGGTGCGCCCGGATGCATACAATCCGTCGGGAGGTGCTGCTTCGCCAAAGTCAACCTTAATCGCGCCTACGCCCATACGAAGCAGACCGGCGATTTTGTCCTGATACCACTGAATAGTCTGTGGATTAGAGAAATCAAGGATAGCATCCTCATAAGGCAGATTGCCCTTGGCGTCTTTCACTACAAGCTCTTTTTCCACCAGTTCCGCAAACAGACGATTTTTCGGAACAAAGTAAGGCAACTGCCAAAGGGAAATGTGAAAACCGTCGCGTTTCAAATCTGCAATCATTTTTTCCGGGTCAGGAAAGCGTGATTTTGAGAATTCATAATCGCACCGCCAGTCGGTTTCAAACCAGCCTGTGTCGAGATGGATTACATCACAGGGAATTTTGTTTTCGCGCAGTTTTTTTGCGACGGAGCGCACCTGGTCTTCGGAAAAATATGTAATCCGGCTCATCCACAGGCCGAATGACCATAATGGCGGCATCGCAGCTTTGCCGGTCAGGTTTGTATATTCGTCGAGAATATCTTTGGGGCTGCCGAAGAAAACAAACAAATCAAGCTCATCGTCGCCAATCATCAAAGAATAGATGCCGCTGAAATACTTTCCAAAATCGCAGGTAACAGGCGATGAGGTGTGCATAAATACCCCATATCCTCGGCTGCTCATAAAGAAAGGAATTGGTTTGTACATTTTCTCACTCTCGGCGCCCCTGGCTTCACTCGTCCAGAGGACAACCTTCTGGCCGCGCTTGTCAAGGCGTGTAAAAGATTCGCCGCAGCCGAAAATCTTTTCGCCGGGAGCAAGGGAAAACACCGCCGCGAAACTACGGGAATAATCCGAAGCCCTGCGGACGAAGCAAAACGGCATAATCGGCGTAATGGACGTGTTATTGTCACTGCTGTGATTGGTTCGGGTCAGCAAGCGTCCTTCGGTATCCCGCAATTCGATATGCCAGGGATTTTTCAGAATAGTGACCGAGCCATAAGAGCTCGAATAGCGGTAACCGCCTTCAACATCGCTGTATTTCCAGGAGGTCGTATCGGTCGGGGCTTTGCCGTCAAGCAGCATAAGTGACTGGCCTTGGGGTTTCATATTATCACCGCTTTTGGCGCGAATACGGATTGTCCGCGGTGAAATAAATTCCACGGAGAACGGCAGTGCCGGAGATACGGCGTATTCGCCGCCGGGAAATTCATTGGCACGCACTTGTTTAAGAGAGGCAAAAATATAGTTAAAGGCCTCATTGGTGGCGTGCTCAAATCGACGATAGATAGTTTTTCCGGCCGCTGTATTGGGGTCGAATTCAGTAAGTCTGTCGGCCAGATAATATGTATTGGTAAAGTCCTGAAAATCACCGCTGATGTCAACCGGCTCATTGAGGAGAGTAAAGCTGCGGCCTGACGACAGGGCAGAGAAAACAAGCACCAGCGCAACTGTCCACAGGATTGAGATATTTGACCTGCAAGTCATAATTTGATTCTCCTTTCTATGTGCGAAAGTATAATTTTGCGGCTGCTGGAAAATATGAGCGGCGAGCCGCGTTACCTGTAAAGTTCCTTCATAATCTGACTCAAGGCTGAAATTGTTGTCTCTATATCGTCCGACTCGATGCCGTAATGCGTCACCATTCGAAACGATTTGGGTCCG
>CAZMQF010000054.1:11148-14800 GCA_964568365.1 uncultured Pirellulales bacterium
GAGGTTTAAAAGTAGTACTCCTTGTTGTTTTGCTCTTTCGACGACCTGTTGGGCTGTGATATTTTCACTGTCGAGGTCGAAGTAAGCAATGTTTGTCTGTACGGCATTGAGATTAATTGAAAAGCCCTTTATTTGAGCGATTGCCCGGGCAAGTTTATTTGCATTTTTATGGTCTTCTGCCAATCGGTCAATCATCTGTTCGAGAGCAACGACGCCGGCTGCGGCGATGATACCGGCCTGTCTCATACCGCCGCCGACCATCTTGCGGATTTTATGCACCTTTTTGATAAATTCTGCGGAGCCGCAGATGACCGAGCCTACGGGGGCGGCAAGGCCTTTTGACAAACAGAACATAAGCGAATCAGCGTCTTTAACCAGTTCTTTGACATCGATGCCGAGAGCGACTGCGGCGTTGAAAATCCTTGCGCCGTCGAGGTGGATTTTAAGATTGTTTTGCTTTGCGAGTTCTGCAACAGAATTCATATAGTCAGGTTTCAGGATTACCCCACCGCAACGATTCTGGGTGTTCTCAAGACAGATGAGCTTTGTCGGCGGAAAGTGTGAGCCATCGGGGCGTATGGCTGCAGCCATGTCGGATAGTTTTAGTGTTCCGTCCGGCTGGTTGGGTATCGTATGAGTTTGGATTCCGCCGAGGGCTGAGATTCCGCCGACTTCATAGTAAAATGTATGCGACTGGTCGCCGAGGATGACCTCGTCGCCGCGGCTGCAATGGGTCAGGATGCTCACAAGATTGCCCATAGTTCCGCTTGCGACCAGCAGAGCAGCTTCTTTATCCATAATTTCTGCAGCCATTTGCTGAAGTTTGTTTATCGTGGGGTCTTCGCCGAAAACGTCATCGCCAAGTGGGGCTGCGGCGATGGCCTGACGCATTGCAGGGGTCGGCAGAGTAACTGTATCGCTTCGCAAATCGATAGTCTTCATATTTTCACTCCTGAAAAAGCGATGAGTAAATAGTTAGATTATAAGAGTATTCGCTTGCGGCTCAATGAAAAAGCTGTAGTTCTAAAGCAGAATAGCAAATTGGGTCAGAATTTATCGTTTTTTTTTGCCAAACAGGTTAGCAGTGATATAATCTCGATTTTGGATTCAGGTAAGGAAAATGACTAAACTTAGTGTCAATGTAAATAAAATAGCGCTGCTTAGAAATGCCCGGAGCCTTGAATTGAATCTGCCGGACGTCTGCGAGGCTGCGCGTGTTATAGTTCGGGCTGGTGCTTATGGTATAACCGTTCATCCTCGGCCGGACGAGCGACATATTCGCTATGACGATGCCTACAGGATTTCCGAGATGCTGAGAAGTGAGTTTGCCGGTACTGAATATAATATTGAGGGCAATCCGTTTACCGGCAGGTATATGGAAATCGTAAGTGAGCTCAGGCCTGACCAGGCGACGCTTGTACCGGATGAGGTTGGTGCGAATACTTCCGACCACGGCTGGGATTTGAATAATGAAAATCAGGCAAGGCTTAAACCTGTCATCGAGAAATTAAAAAAGTTGGGTATCAGGGTCAGTATTTTTATGGATGCCGCTGCCGAGAATATGAAGGCGGCTGGAGAGGTTGGCGCCGACAGGATTGAGCTGTATACTGAGCCTTATGCAGCAGCTTTCAGAAAAAATGAAAATCTTGAAGCCACAATTGAAAAGTATGCACGAGCAGCTCAGGCGGCTGTGGATGCAGGTCTTGGAGTGAATGCCGGTCACGATTTGAATTTAAAAAATCTTGGCAGATTTATAAAGCAAGTTACCGGTGTGCTTGAGGTTTCCATCGGTCATGCGCTTGTTGCTGAGGCTCTGTATGCCGGGCTTGAGGCGGTAGTAAAAGAATATTTGAGAATTTTATCAAAAGTTACGGGAGGTTGAGATGTTTAACGGCGCAATGGTGGCGTTAATAACGCCTTTTCAGGATGGCGAAGTGGATTATCAAACGCTTGAAGAGCTGGTTGATTTCCAGCTTGAAAGCGGTATCGATGCGATAGTTCCTGTCGGCACAACAGGGGAATGCCCGACATTGAGTCACGATGAGCATAAGAAGGTGATTGAGTGCGTTGTCAAGGCTGCCAGCGGCCGGGTTCCTGTAATTGCAGGTGCAGGCTCGAACTCGACTGAAGAAGCAATTGAGCTGACCGCCTATGCAAAAAAAGTCGGCGCTGATGCGACATTGCAGGTCTGTCCCTATTACAACAAGCCGATGCAGGAGGGTTTCTATCAGCATTTCAAGACGATAGCGGAAGAGGTGAATTTGCCGATAGTGCTTTATAATATACCCGGCCGATGCGGCGGGACGGGACTTGCAGTTGAGACTGTTGCAAGGTTGGCGGAGGTGGAAAATATTGTTGCAATCAAAGAGGCCACCGGCAAACTCGATATGGCAAGCTCGATAATTAACGCCTGCGATTTGACTGTTATATCGGGTGATGATTCGCTGACACTGCCGATATGCGCGGTCGGGGGCAAGGGAGTTATCAGTGTTGTTGCAAACATCGTTCCTCAGGATGTCAAGGCGATGACCGATTTGATTTTAGAAGGTGACTTTGTGCAGGCCCGCAAGTGGCATAATAAGCTATTTGCGCTCAGTAAAAATATGCTCAGCTTGGCGACGAACCCGATACCTATTAAGGCTGCGATGGCTATGCTGGATATGGCGGATGAAGAGATACGTTTGCCTTTGACGCCTCTGGAAGAAGGTAAAAAGAAAAATTTACAGCAGAGCTTAAAAGATTACGGCCTGCTCGAATAAATTTATATTGATAAGATTATTTTTTTTCGTCGGTGTGCTTGGTATTTTTCTTCTCTGTTTTAAGACAATCCATAATTACTTTGCCGTCTTGGTCAACGACTTTGCCATCCTGCCAGGTGTATTGCGTGTGTAGGAAGTTTATTCTCACACGCGTTCCATTCCTGAGCTCCGGGTCGTTATTCGGATCCTCGAAAATTGGATCGGCAAACGACCTAAGCGTATCATGATCAGGATTCAATATAATCTTCGTTCGCTTGAAGTGTATGTCCGCTTTCGAAAAGTTCTTTCGATTACCACCTACGATCCTATTATAACCTACATTCGCCTCCGTAGGTACCCAGACACCATCAACCTCCTCAAAGCGAACATTGTCCACGTATGCCGTTGCGACGTCGCCTTTTGATAATAGGTGTTCATGCACGTGCTCACCTTCTTTTGCCCTCTGTCTTACTTTGGCCGGATGATAACCATGTCCTGGATCCAACCATAGCGAGTATCGTCCATACTTCGTATGAGCATCTATTACCCAGCAATCAGAACCTCCAACGTTCTCGGTTTTCTCGCGAACTGAAATGCGAATAGCTCCGCGAAGGACGGCATCCAACCTTTCATCCGCACCTATGTAGCCTACTAAATACGCAACCCCACCATGTCGACTAAGGACTACTTTATCTGGTCCTACTTTTGGAAATCGGCCAGCACTCCCTGGAAGAGAATTAGAAGTTCTATTGTGCTGATAGGTTTTCTTATCCTTACCGTCTGCTATATGACAACGGTAAACTGCGGCGTCCTCAGGGAGGTCCCTTAATTTCTGGTTGAAATCACCCCATGTATATGATTGGCAATAAATACGTTGGTCATCATACCTCGTCTGCCCGCGTTCGAATTTCTTT
>CAZMQF010000055.1:0-14737 GCA_964568365.1 uncultured Pirellulales bacterium
TTCTGCTAAACCCGTACCTATTTTTTAAAAACTTGACACAAAAACGACCCGGTTTTCACAAAAAAAATCAGTAGTATAACAAACACAAACAGGTTATAATGCTAATTTCTACTTCGATAAAAATTAACAGGCAGGCTATATACAGGAGCGGATTATGTCAGGTCATTCTCACTGGGCAGGTATCAAGCATAAAAAAGCGGCACTCGACGCAAAGAGGGGTAAAACCTGGAGCAAGCTTGCGAGGGCTATTGTTGTAGCGGCAAAGGCCGGTGGTGGCGACCCTTCGGCGAACCTTGCTCTGCGATACGCAATAGATAAAGCCAAGGCATCCAATATGCCCAAGGACACGATTGAAAAAGCCATAAAAAAAGGCACAGGCGAAATAGCCTCGGCAAGTTTCGAGGAGGTTCTTTACGAAGGCTACGGGCCGGGAGGCATCGCTATTATGGTTGATGTGCTGACCGATAACCGCAACCGCACTGCACCCGAGATTAACAGAATATTCGAGAGGCACGGCGGGTCACTGGGAAAAAGCGGCTGCGTCAACTGGATGTTCGGGAAAAAAGGACTTATAATCGTTTCAGCCGAAAAAATCGACGAGGATTCGCTGATGGAAATTGCTCTCAGTGCCGGCGCAGACGATATGACAAATACGGGCGAGGTTTATGAAATCACCTGCGAGCCGGCTGCATACGAAGCGTTAAAACAAACCCTGCAGGAAAAGGAAATTCCTACCGAAGTGGCTGAAATCTCAATGGTACCGCAAAATACGATTGAGATAAAAGACAAAAACCTGGCCGGCAAAATCATCTCTATTATGGATGCCTTCGAGGACCACGACGATGTCCAGAATACCTACGCAAACTTCGATATACCGGATGAGATGATGACTTAAGAAATGCTAAATCCGAAATTCGAATAACGAAATTCGAAACAAACACAAATGCTCAAAATTCAAATTTTCAAAACCTAATACTCATTCGACTACTTACGAGACACGATTATATTCGTTTGCCTATATCATCCAATTCTGGGCAAAGATTGCAAAGTCATTAAAATCGACATCAGTATCATTGTCGAGGTCTGTGCCTTCACAGCCGTAAGGCTGTACACAGCCGGTATCAAGCCAATGCTCAATAAATTCTTTCAGGTCTTCAAAATCCACATCCCCGTCACCGCTTATATCGCCAAAAATAATCTTCAGGCCGAGACTATGAACATAACCTGCCGCAACGGCGACAAAGCCTGTATTTGGTGAAGGCACATTGCACTGACTATAGTTGTTTCTTCCCCAGGCGACGATAAAGCCATCGGCCTTCAGGCTCAGACTATGATACCCGCCTGCCGCAACGGCAATAAAGCCTGTATTGGGAGAAGGGACATCGCATTGGCCATAGTCGTTTCTTCCCCATGCGTCAATAGAGCCATCGGCCTTCAGGCCGAGACCATGACTGCTTCCTGCGGCAACGGCCACAAAGCCAGTATTGGGCTCAGGGATATTGCACTGGCCATAGTAGTTGTCTCCCCAGGCGACGATTGAACCGTCAGCCTTCAGGCCGAGACTATAATTCCCGCCAGCTACTATGCTTACAAAACCATTATTGGGTTCGGGGACATTGCATTGGCCATAATCGTTTTTTCCCCAAGCAACTACGGAGCTATCAACCTTCAGACCAAAACTATGATAGCCGCCTGCCGCAACGTCGATAAAGCCTGTATTGGGCTCAGTGATATCGCACTGACCGTATTCGTCCCATCCCCAGGCGACGATAGAGCCATCCTGTTTTAGGCCGAGAGAATGCTCCCCGCCAGAGGCGACGGCCACAAAGCCAGTATTGGGCTCAGGGATATTGCACTGGCCGTAGTAGTTGCCTCCCCAGGCAATAATGGAGCCATCCTGTTTTAGGCCGAGTGAGTGCCCGCTGCCTGCGTTGATATCTATAAAGCCCTTATTAGCCGAAGGGATATTGCACTGGCCTGACCAGTTGAATCCCCATACGATGATGGAGCCGTCAGCCTTCAGGCCAAGTGAATGACTGTAGCCTGCGGCGACGGCTACAAAGCCCGTATTAGGGGCCGGGATATTGCACTGGCCGTAATTGTTTTTTCCCCAGGCGACGATTGAGCCATCCTGTTTCAGGCCGAGCGAGTGATACTCGCCTGCGGCGATGGCTATAAAGCCCGTATTAGGCACTGGGACATTATATTGACCGTTGCTGTTATATCCCCAGGCGACGATAGAGCCATCCTGTTTCAGGCCTAAAGAGTGGGACCCGCCTGCGGCTATGGCTGTAAAGCCGCTATTAGGCTCCGGGATATCGCATTGGCCTTTGAAGTTGATTCCCCAGGCAATAATGGAGCCATCCTGTTTTAGGCCAAGTGAGTAATCGCAGCCTACAGCGATAGCTGTAAAGCCGCTGTTGGGCTCCGGGGTATCGCACTGGCCGAAGTCGTTGTCTCCCCAGGCGACGATTGAGCCATCCTGTTTTAAGCCCAGCGATTGACTGTAGCCTGTGGCGATAGCTACAAAGCCGGAATTTGGCGAAGGGATACTGCACTGGCCGTCGCCGTTGTCTCCCCAAGCTACTATTGAGCCGTCAGAATGAAGGGCAATACTATGATAAGTGCCTGCCGCTATTGCCACAAATCCTGTATTTGGTGAAGGGACGTTGCATTGACCCTGCCGGTTCCTTCCCCAAGCAATGATGGAGCCGTCTTCTTTTAGGCCGAGCGTGTGCAAGCCGCCTGCGGCGATGGCCACAAAACAGCTGCTCAAATCAACACCTACGACCTGACTTCCCCAGCCGATGATTTTGCCGGATTGTTCGGCAAGTAGATGTGCAGGTGATACTAAAGAAAAATAAATGAAAAGTGAGATTAAAAAGTTTTTTAACCGCATAACTCTCATCGAACCGCAAAAGCATCCACTATAATCGAGAAAAATTATAACATAAAGGCGGTAAAACTACAAGAAAATTCCAGAATTTTTTAAACCGCCCTTCGACAAGCTCAGGGCAGGCAGAAGATAGAGAACTGATACTCGATACTGGATGCTCGATACTCGATACGGAATACGAGTTACAAGCAACGAGCACAGGTACACAAGAGCTTAAGTGCACAAGTCATGCTCTACTTTTCAGGCAGGACTTTGGCGATATCTGCGTGGAAGGACTTATAAACGTTTCTAATTCTTTCCAGCAGAGGTGCGACTCTATCTCCGTCCACATCAAACGAGTACGCGTGACTGAAGAAGTGCCGAAAACCAAGATATTCCTTCAACATATCCGACGTGTTGTGGGAGATGAACCGATTGGCGACAGCTATTTCAATCAGCTCTATATGCCAAGACGGCCCCTGCGGGATATTTATACCTCTTGCGATAACTAACTGTTTGAGAACATTCTCGATGCCGTTATAAAAACTGTGAATAAGCGCAGCCACACCCGCAAGTTCCAGTTGAGATAATCGGTTCAGAGAATCCAAACCTGGCAGATTTGCAAGTGTTTGTTCTATGTTCTCAAACTCGGCCTCGATTTTTTCTCTCGCATCAGCCATAAATCGGAATTCCCTCGCGTTTGACCAATGCGTTGAATCTTGTATCTTTCGAGAGGTCAACAAGATCAACCGGTTTTGACAAACTGAACATCAGGTTTCCATAGAACTCGAAAAACAGCCTCGGCTCTATTCCGATAACACCTAAATCGATATCTCTTGATTCTTTCCAGCGGTCAGCTGCCGAGCCGAAGAGCAGAACCTTCTGCACACCGTATTGACGAGCAAGATGCGTTATTGCTCTTTTATCTTTTTCTGCAAGCATAAAATTATTATAGCACGTTCATAAGAACATGTCAAAAAAAGTTGCGCCTTTTCTCTATTGAACCTCTCTCGGCGGTTGATTCGAGGACAGCGATAATCGCCATTATCATAAAGGTCTGAGCAAAAATAATTACCGCACCGGTAATGTTAACCTGATAAAGAAAAGCGGCACCAAGGCCGGTACAAAGGGTTGCAAGGTATAAAGTCAGAACCGTCTGCGTTACGCTCAGGCCTCTTCTCTGCAGGCGGTGTGAGAAATGCTGGGTGTCACCGACAAAGGGGCTTTTGCCCTGCTTTATTCTCAAAAAAGAAACGCTTACAAAATCATATAACGGCACAGCCATTACAATCAAGGGCATAAAAACTGCGTACCATCGGCCGCTCTGTGCCTGCTGATAATATGTCGTCCGCAAAGTAAGAAACGCAACAAAAAATCCCACAACCAGTGAACCGGCGTTACCGGCAAAAATCTTAGCGGGCGGGAAATTGAAGATAAGAAAACCGAGCAGCGTCCCCACAAACACAAGCGCCAGGCCGCCAACAAAAACCTGGCCGCTGTTCGCCGCCGCAACAAAAAGGATGCTGGATGCTATAACGGCAATACCTGCTGCAGCGCCGTCCATATTATCGAGAAAGTTAAACACATTAATAATCAATACAATCCAGAACGCCGACAGCAACGTCGTTACATATATATTAGGAATAAAAAGCTCGACCCTTATCTCGGCAAAGCCTGCAGCGACAAGAGCAACAACAAACTGCACCGCGAGCTTGAAGAACGGGCCGAGACTGCTTTTATCATCCCATAAGCCCAATGCAAACAAAACAGAAATGCAAACCAGCACTATGAACAACTGATTTATCTTGGTTAAAAAATCTGCAGGCTCGATACCGAATGTCCGGGCAAGTGAGGCGAAGTAACCGGGGACGAAAACTAATCTGAAAAATACAGATGCGGCTATAATGATAATCGCCAGCGCTGCGAATATTGCAATACCACCGCCGAGGGGAACGGCCCTGTCGGCGAAGCGGTCAGCTCTCGGCTGGGAGATGAAACCAGACTTCAACGCCCATCTTCTTACAACAGCAGTCAAGACTGCTGATAATAAAAATGAGCCGGCAACTAAGCTCGCTGATATTGCTATTATCGTTTCGATTTTAACTGCTCCAGTAATTTCTTTCTTACTTTACTGAAAAAATCGTGATAGCACTGCTGAGTATAATCAGGATAAGTGTACGGCATCGTCTGCCACTTTCCATTATCAAAAATCAACGTAACCTCGGCATACATCTTTTTGCCGATATATATACGGTGCGAATAATTTTTTGTTGTCGCTAAAATCAGTTTTGACGGCTCGATTATACCCGGGTCGAGATTTGCCGGCCTGGGCAAATCTATTTCCAGCTCTTTCGACAGGCTCTGCTCAATTGCATTTGTCCTGTGCTTGATATCCGCAAGCTCAGCCGGTTCTATAAGTTTTTCGATACCGACAAATTGCTTTAGGATATTTTCACCGCTCTGTCTTTTATAGTAATCGGTCTGATTAAACGGCCAGGTGTCACTTACAAGGTCGATGTCACCAAATTCAGCTTCTATCGCCTCCAAGGCCTTCTTTAAACAATTCCCGTCGGCAGCCAGTATGCCGATTATCAGTTTAACTTTTTCCGGTTCTTTTAACTGCCACATTTGCCGCCAAAAACTTTTATACCTTCAGCTTTTCCTTCAGGGAATTTACAATTTCCACAACTTTGCCGGCGGCCTGCTCGATGGGTACACTGATGCCTTCTTTTTCTGAACGCAGCTTAATCTCGACGTTTCCCTCGGCAATTGAAATTTTGCCGACTGATACCCTGACGGGTATGCCAATCAAATCGGCATCCTTGAATTTTACACCGCCCCGCAAAATTCTGTCATCGAGCAAAACGTCAAGGCCCTTATCGATGAGCTGGCTATAAATTTTCTCCGCTGTTTTGGCGACCTGCTCATCTTCCTGATTGACCGATGTAACTATCACTTCAAAGGGAGCAATACTTACAGGCCAGATAATTCCATCTTCATCATTGCCTGTCTCAATCGCAGCGGCAACTATACGGTTAATCCCTATACCGTAGCAGCCCATAAGACAGCTCTTCTCTGCGCCTTTCTCGTCAAGAAATTTTGCGCCGAGCCTGTCGCTGTACTTGGTCCATAGTTTGAAAATCTGGCCTACCTCAATACCCTTCTTAAATAAAAGTTTTTTGCCTTCGAAGCTGTCCCCCTCCTGAGCAATACGCAAATCTGTAACCTTAATATTGCTGCCTTCAAGGGGAAAGTCTCTGCCGGGCACAACATTTTTGATATGGTAATTGCTCTTATTGGCACCGGTGATTGCGCACCGAATCGCAGCGACGGCGTGGTCGATGAATATTTTCGAGACCTTATCAGCGATACCGACAGGCCCTGCGAAACCGACCGCTGCTCCGGTAACTTTCACTATTGTCGCCTCGTCAGCTAATTCTGTATGTTTGCCGCCGATAGCCTGTGTGAGTTTTTCCTGATTGAGCTCATGGTCGCCGCGTACCAGAGCAGCTATCGTTTCGTCACCCGCTGAATAAATCAGGGTCTTAATCAAATCTTTCGGCCGGCATTTGAGAAAATCACAAACATCCTCGACGCTTCCAATTCCGGGTGTGTGCACTTCTTCTATCTGCCCGATTTTACCTTTCGCCTTTTCCTTTGGTAAGGGGTCCACCGGGGCCTTTTCGAGATTCCAGGCACGCGAGCCGTCCTCGAAATAAACAATCACATCCTCGCCGAACTCGCAGGGTACGGTAAACTGATGCGAGCCGGAACCCCCTATCTCGCCGGATTCAGCCTCGACGATGACATAATCCAGGCCGCAACGCTTGAAAATCCTGCAATACGCATCATGCATATTCATATAACTTTTGTGCAGACCGTCGGCATCGATGTCATAGGTATAAGCGTCCTTCATAATAAACTCCCGGCTGCGAAGCACGCCGAAGCGAGGCCGAAACTCATCGCGAAATTTCGAATGTATCTGATAAAGATTAAGGGGCATCTGCTTGTAGGATTTTATCTCATTGGCGGCGAGATTCGTGAAAACCTCTTCAGCCGTCGGAACAAGAACCATCTCTCTGCCTTGACGGTCGAAAAGATGAAAGAGGTTCTCGCCGTAATCGGCGCTTCGTCCGCTCTTGTCCCAGAGCTCGACCGGCTGAATAATCGGCACAACTATCTCGAGCGCACCGGAGCGATTCATTTCTTCTCGAACTATGTTCATAACCTTCTGCAAACACTTAAGGCCGAGCGGAAGATAACTGTATGTACCGCTGGCCAGCCGGCGCATAAGTCCTGCCCGAATCATCAACTGATGGCTCGGTATCTCGGCATCCGAAGGTACTTCCTTAACCGTGGGTATAAAATACTTGCTGTATCTCATAAACGACCCTTCAAACTAAAAACGTCTTCACCAAGCACAAAATTAGCCTTATAATCTAAAAAAAGCGGCCCTGCAAGCATATTTCATAATCAAAAAATACAACAGAAATCGTAAATAAAAGCTCCCAAAAATAGAAATATCTCTATAAATTACTTGACAGAACAAACTATTTCTGTTAAAAAATAATAATGCGAGATTAGCCTGCTTTCTACGTAAAAAACGGGAAAAGTCAATTGTTCGAAGTGGAGGCGTGCTATGGACAGGAAATATTTTCTTATCACGCCTTTCATACTACTATCATTTGCCATACCCATACAGGCTATAGAGACATTCACCGACGATTTTAATACGCCGCATGACTATCTGCTTGATGGTGTTATCGGCACCGGCTGGGACGGTTTGTCAAGAATGTACATTAAGTAAGGAGTAATATTATGTGCAGGAAATTTGTTTTGTTTTGTGCTCTGGTATTAGCTTTGTCCATAAGTGAACCATCCTGGTCAACAATAATCTACGATGATTTTAATACTCCACACGATTATCTCGCAGATGGTGTAGGAGGCACTGTATGGGATGGGTTCGTGGGTTTAGGCGAAGGCGAGAATGCAACAGCGATAAATGCCGACATCAACGAACCTAACAGCCTGCACCTCGGATCAATCGGCAGCTTTTGGGAGCCGCCCTTCAATCCACTCGGGCCATTCCTGTACAAAAATATCCAATCAGATAACTGGATAGTAATGACAAGGGTCTCGGCCTACCCGGAGGGTGTCTATTGGAACCTGTTTGGAATTATGGCACGGGCATCAATGGACCCCGATGAGGCTGGAGAAGGCGAGGACAGTGAGCAATTAGGTCATTTTGAGGTAACGCACGCCACGAATGTGCGGTCAATAGGTAATGGAGACATTTTGGTAGATTTATCAATGGGTATGTTAGCACCCTATCTTCGCCTCAGACAGGTAACAGAAGTTAATGAACTTGGTGATGTTAACACCGTCATTTATCATGAGGTGAGCCTTGACGGAAAAGAATGGACACTCCATCCACAATCCCCCAGCCTCAGAAATGATTTTACAGGATTGACTCTGCAGCTTGGTATGCACCATGCTACTTATACAGAGTATTCTGTTGGTTGGGGAGCTTATGGTGAGACCACCATACTTTACCGCGGTGAAGGACAGGCCTGGTATGAATCACCTGGGTATAATGCTTCTGAGGTAGATTTGAAACCGACCTTAAGCTGGTCACCCGGTCCGTATGTCAAGTCTGTTCAGGGTCATGAGGTTTATCTTAGCGACGATATCAGCAAGGTTGAGGGCCGCGATGTTTCGGTGAAAGTTATCACCGATACCAACAGTTATCCAATAACGAGCTCTCTCGGTTTAGACACCGTTTATTACTGGTGTGTTGACGAGGTCAATGATACGTGCGCTCCCGGTGAATGGGAAGGCGATGTCTGGAACTTTTCAACTAATGCCGGAAAAGCGTTTGACCCGATTCCTTATGATAGACAGGATAGAGTATCGGTCGAAATTGTGGAGCTGCAATGGACACCATCGAAGTATGCTGTTACACAAAATTTCTACTTCGGTGAAGATGAGGAAACAGTTGCAAACTCCACTACACCTCTTGTTAGTGATATACCCAATGATATTAATTATATTGACCTGGCAAACGAAGGAATAGTGTTGGAAACAGACAAGACATACTACTGGAGAATCGAGTCTGTATACGGGGCACCTGGCACATCAAAGGGCGATGTCTGGGAGTTTAAAACATGGTATCCCTACATGCTATGTGACGACTTCGAAGACTGGGACTGGTGGATACCACCATTCGAGAGCACAATTTGGGACGGAATCGTGGGCATCGAGTATCTGATAGATATAGGAACAGATATCAATGACGGACATCTGACTATCGAGTCGATGAACGGCTACTGGGCCGGCAATAATCATGGTGTCCTGCTTTATACAGACATTGCAGGGGACTTTGCAGCTACAGTGGTGATAACGGATATCCTGGGACTATATGTAGACCGCGGTAACGCTGTTGCGACTAACAACGCCGGTATTATGGCAAGGGTAAGTGACCTTGATTTGGCAGGGCCTGGCGAAGACTGGATTAGTATAGACTACTTTCCCGGCTGGGGTGTCGGCAACATAATCAGGCATTGCGACGATGGTTTTAGATATGAGCTTGGTGCTGAGATGACCGGCTGGGCAGCCAACAGATATTTGCAGATGGAGCGTTACGGCAACACATTCCATCTGAGCCGTAGTCCGAACGGTAGCACATACACCCCGAGTCTTGAATCACCGGTAGAGCGAGCAGATATGGACGGTCTGCCTTTACAGGTTGGTCTGCATCACTGCACTTTCGGCCCTGCTGCGGCGTGGGCAGAGTACGACGATTTCTGCGTGGCTCGTAACGCGATTGAGAAGGCCTACGCTCCGAATCCTTCGGGCGGCGGATACCTGGATTTATTGATAGGTATCCTGAGCTGGACGAAGGGCGACTTTGCCGTTGAGCACAGGGTCTATTTCAGCAGCGATTTCAACGATGTCAACAATAGAGTAGAGGATGCTAACAGGGGCACCGACAGGGTAGAATATGAAGGAGACGACAGGTTCAGCTATGACGCAGGTTATTACGAGTCTCTTGCCACAGGTCAGGATTACTACTGGTGTATAGATGAGATTGGCGATGTCGACCCGTGCCTCTGGCCGGGCGATGTGTGGCGGTTCGAGGTTCAGGATTACAGCCCGATAGATAACTTCGAATCATATAGCGGCACAGGCAAGAGTGCTGTACCACCGGCAGGTACTCTGAAGAGCGTCTGGGTTGACGGCAACTTTGCATTCAAGCTTTTCCCGTCGAATCCTGGCACATCCGGCTCGCTTATCCAGCTCAGTGAGGATATCGCACAATCCGGCAGCAAGTCGATGAAGTTCTATTATGACAATGATGGCTATGTAACCTGGGAGACCGACCTGTATAACTGCTATGCGGGGCCCGGTGAGCCGAATCCTTGTAACTATACACCGTTTCCCGACACATATCTTTCAGAGGTATATGCCGCTATAGATGATGCCTGGGCTGACAGCGGTCTTGATAGTCTGGATTTGAAGCGGGACTGGAGCAGCTATAAGGTGCTGAAACTATCATTCTACGGCGACCCGAACAATGACATAGAACCGATGTACGCGGGACTCGAGGATGGCAGCGGAAACCTTGCCGTTATTTACCATCCAGATTCAAGCTGCATAATCAACAACTTATGGCAAGACTGGCATATTGCACTACAGGACTTTGCTGACGTCAATGACGTCAATCTAACCGATGTTGTAAGAATTTACCTCGGCTTCGGTAACAAATACAATCAACAACCGGGAGGTACAGGTTTAATCTTTGTTGATGACATACAACTTCTTGCGTACAGCGTATGCGCCCCTGAATACGGAGAACCGGCAGGTGACCTAAACGGTGATTGTAATGTAAACTATGATGACCTGAAAATTATGGCTGAAGAATGGCTTACCGCAGGGATAAAGGCGGATATAATTGATAATGATAACGTGGACTGGATTGATTTTACTGTTCTGGCTGATGACTGGCTGAAAGAGGAACTCTTGGGCGATTAAGGCGTGTAAGACTAACTGTTTTTCAGCAGTTAGTGCTCATAAAATCCGGGCCTGTATCGATTAATTCGGTATAGGCCCTTTTTATTTTTTCTACATTGCAAAAGAACGTAACAAACAATATTATTAATCATAAAAAGAAAACTGAACAATTAACGGAGTCTCTAAATGGCACATATATTCATCGACCAGATCGAGCCGGGACAGACTGTGGATGACATCTTCCTGGTAAAAGAGCCGATTTTAAGGAGCACAACGCGGGGAGATTTGTATATCGCAATGTACCTTTGCGACAGGACAGGCCAGCTCAACGGGCGGATGTGGCAGGCTACCGAGACAATCTACAACGCCCTGCCGAAACCCGGCTTTGTACATATTCAGGGCAGAAGCGAAATCTATCAAAATAATATGCAAATCATTGTGAACAACATCAGCATCGTTGACACTTCAAAAGTCTGCCTTGATGATTTTCTGCCCCGCACGACAAAGGACACGGACAAATTATTCAAGGAGGTAAAAGATATCCTGAGCAGAATAAAAAATTCACAGTTAAGGGCCCTTATAGATGAATTTCTGGCTGATGATGAGCTTATGAAAAAGTTTAAAACCGCACCGGCCGCCATCAGAATCCACCATAGTTATCTCGGAGGCCTGTTAGAGCACACTCACAACACATTAAACGTTGCGGTCGCGATACTGCCCTTTTATCCACAGGTTCAGAGTGAGCTTGTCCTTGCGGCAATCTTCCTTCACGATATTGGAAAAACCGAAGAGCTGACATACGATATATCCTTTTCATATACAGACACCGGCCAGCTTTTAGGCCACATCGCACAGGCCCTGCTTATGATAAAACAAAAAGCCGACCATCTCGAAGCAAAGGACAAAAAAATCGACCAGAATACGATGGACTCTCTAAATCATATTATTCTTTCACATCACGGCCAGTACGAATTCGGCTCACCAAAACTGCCTGCCACACCCGAGGCTTTTATGGTCAACTACATAGACGACCTTGACGCAAAGATTAATCAGGTGACAGCAGCAATCGACAATGAAAACCCTGATGCCGACTGGACGAGCTGGCAGAAAACCCTTGAAACAAGACTGTACAGAAAACGAATCGAGCAGTAACCGGCTGAAAAATCAAAACAGGTTCATCACCCACTGAAATCATTTAAAGTAGCCCAGCCGGCCCCCCTAAAAACCGCCGGCTGGGCCATCCATTTATATGGATGTGGGTGCTCTCAGTAATCGGAACTTTCCCCGTTCCTATATAAAATATCGAAAAGTACGAAGAATCTGTAAACAATATTATCGCTATGGTGACAACGCTATGTCACTGAAACTGAAAAAAACCTAAATAGCGGGAAAACTGAGGATTAAAAAAGTGGATATTGGGTGAAAAACCACGCCGATACTCGAAAGATATGATTACCAAATCCTGCCCGGCAGACGGTTAAGCGTGATACCAGAAAACCGCCATATCTTCTCGAAATCCGCACGCTCCATCGAAACCTTCCCAAAAGAAGGGTCTGCAATGCACACTGCCTGGTCCGAGACCTCAAGTACGGCAACGCAATGGTCGGTAAGAAACGAACCCTTTATCACAACAAGCGCAACTTCCGCACTTTTAAGCTGTTCGACGGAAGCGAAATGACGATATCGACACTGAAGACCCTGTTGTTCATAAAGACCGCTCAGTGCATCAGAAAGACATCTCTGCAGAGTACCTGCCATCGGGCTTGTATGAGCAAGAACTGCCAGTTGACCCTCGCTTGCCTGAAAACCCATTTTTCCAAGAGCCGTCACTGCCGCCGCGGGACCGCAGGTAAAGTCCGTCGACTGTAAACACACCCCGTCGGAATCCAGCCGAGTAGGAAGATTCAGCAGGTTCTTTTCAATCAATGCAGGTACAAAAAATGGAAGAACAGAAAACCAAATTACAAAAATGCCCATCAAAACACAGGTCAGAATCTTCTGTCCTCTTTTCGGAAGCCGTGAAAGAGGACTCATAAGCCCGACTGTCACTGCCAAGCCGAACAAAATGTATCTGGCTCGACCGGCTATTATCCAGCAAAACGGTTTCCCAAAGATAAAAAAACTGCTGAACCTCGAGCCTATCAGTATCATCATAAAAACAAAAGACAGAAAGTAACCATACATCCAGTACGGATTCCTCAGGCGTGAAAATAATCTGCCCAAAAAGATACCGAAAAAAGCTATCGACAGAACAAATACAGTTTCAGTCCACGCACTCAAGCCCTTGTCCTCCAGCTGAACCCTTATAAAACCATTTTACCAAATTAAGCCAAATATTCAAGTAAATTCACGGAAAATCCTCAATTTCACGCAAAACCGAAAAGCAACTGCGTAAAATAATACTTTTTTGGGACACAACTATTTACATTTATGGAAGCAATATGGCAGATTAACCGCCTATGAGCAAAGTTAATTTTGAAGATATGGCGATTATGTGCAAGCAGTGGCTGAGAGGTACAACAGAATAAAAATAATAGCAGCGATTCGCGAAACAAAAGGCTGTGAGTGAAAACTTACAGCCTTTTTTATTTTGAGCAACTGAATTGCTAAATTCCTCAACAAATTTATAATGCCTGTATATGGCAAAGAAGCAGCTTTCAATCTATACGGTAACCCAGATTACAACGCTTATTAAGGTAGCTTTGGAAGAGACTCTGCCGCCTAAAATAATCGTCGCAGGCGAAATCAGCGGCTGGAAAATCCACAGCAGAGGACACTGCTATTTCTCACTCAAGGATGAGGGTTCGGTTCTGCCCTGTGTGATGTGGGCGAGCAGCTTCAAAAAAGTAAAATTCAAGCCGGAGGACGGCCTGGCAGCTCTCGCCACAGGTTTCATAGGCGTTTACCCGCCGCAGGGAAAATACCAGTTTTACGCCGATAAGCTCGAGCCTGCAGGCGTCGGAGCACTTCAGCTTGCATTCGAGCAGATGAGGAAAAGACTCGAAGCCGAGGGCCTGTTCGATGAAAAATATAAAAAGCCCCTGCCGGCTTACCCTATGCGAATAGGTATTGTTACCAGCGAATCGGGAGCAGCGATTCATGATATTACAGACAGCATTCAAAACCGCTGGCCCTGCACAAAACTTTTCCTCTACCCTGTCCCTGTCCAGGGCGAAGGAGCAGAAGAAGATATTGCAAAAGCAATCAACGATATAAACAAACGCAACAGCAAATTCAAACTCGATATTCTTATCGTCGGCAGAGGCGGCGGCTCACTCGAGGATTTATGGGCATTCAACGAAGAAGTGGTTGCCCGCGCAATTTTTGCATCGCAGATTCCGGTCATAAGCGCGGTCGGCCACGAGGTTGATGTTACCATCGCGGACCTCGTCGCAGATGCCAGGGCATCGACGCCGACAAAGGCGGGCGTCATAGCCGTCCCAGACATCACCGAAGTGCTGGCAAATATTACAAATCTCGAAAAAAGGCTCTCACAAAATGCAAAAGCTTCTCTGCAGCTTGCCAAACAAAACCTGCAGACAATCCTTGCAGGCCATATATTCAAAAACCCGCTACTTATGGTCTTAAACAGATACCAGCAGCTCGACGAAATGCACCTGTCATTGACTGCAAAGATAAAACAGCTTCTTGCACTGGCGAAGGAAAAGCTGCATATAGCACTTGAGCAGATAATAAAAATCGAGCCACACAGACTGCTGGCTGCCAAAGCAATCGAGCTTAACAACCTGCAGAACAGAGGCCTGGCAGCTTCTAAAAATATACTCAATAAACTCAATATTCAATTAACCGATAGCAGCAGCCGGCTCGCCGCCCTGAATCCGAAATCGGTTC
>CAZMQF010000056.1:0-14395 GCA_964568365.1 uncultured Pirellulales bacterium
ATTAGAGAATTAGAGAATTGGTTAATTGGTTTATTTAGAAGGAAATGCTTCTAGTCCTTTTGTTTAAACAAAAGGACTACGAACCTTTCATAAGGTCAGGGGAAATGCGGGTTACTGCCGGAGGCCGCGATGAGCATCCTACAGTGCGTAAAAAAAGTGCGAACCGCAGGCAGAAAAACCGCAGAGAAAACAATCGCTTGACAGGGAATAGGGATTTTCGGATAATTTCAAGTGTATTTTTTAATATTCGGAGATAACCTGTGTCTAATAACGCGAAAGAGTTCGGGGAATATTTATAAAAAACAAGAGCAATATCGACTGAAGAAAAAAGATGAGGATAAGAAAATGGCAGAGAAATTGCCTTTGTCAATAAAAATCGTGAACCAATACAAATTACAGAACTTGGAAATAAATTTATAGCAAAAGTTTTTGGTATCAATTAAGTTTATGAACTTTTAGGTGATTGAAAATGGCAGTACAGATTTTGTCAAATTTAAATTATCCTATAGGACATATTATAAACCAAGAGCTTCAAAACGCCGATTCCGCAAGGATAGCTGTGGCATTTCTTAAATATTCAGGGGTCAAAGTCATTGAAGATTCGTTAGAACGCTGTCTGAACAATAATGGACTTGTAGAAATTATTGCAGGTTTAGACTTTAGAACTACTGATCCTAAGTCCATCTATTATTTTATCAAACTTCAAAAGAAAAGCAGGAACATAAAATTTTATTGCTACGGAGATACTAAGGAACATAAAACAGAGGTTGTCTTTCACCCGAAAATTTATTTATTTTCTAAAGGCCGTGAAACAACCGGTATTATTGGAAGTACAAATTTAACAAAGGGCGGATTATTAAGTAATTTTGAAGTGAATGTCGTTATTAAAGAAACTAAGCCAATTTATTATTCTCAACTTGAAGCAATTTATAATTCTGTAAAATTTACTGATTCTATTTTTTCACCCGATGAAGAGTATTTAGCCGGTTATTCAGACATCTATAAAGAATTTCTTAAAAACGAAGAAAATGCAGAAAAAGATAAAGGTGTTCAAAGAATAATAAAAGAAGTTAAAAAACGAGAAGGGATATTACCCGGTACAGTGCCTTCAATTAAGAGTATAATTATTGATATCATAAATAATAAAAATAATGAAGGCTTGGCATTTGTGCCACTTCAAACTATTTACGAAGAAGCTGAAAGGATTGTAAAAGCAAAAAAATTAAAATACAAAATGGATACATTTCGAAATTCTATTCGTGGCGAGTTAAACAAACACGAATTGAATAGCAAACATCCTGATAAAATGTATTTATTTATTCGATCATCTGAGCAAAAAGGATATTATTCACTAACAGATAAGGGTAAAAGATATGAAGGCAGATAAAACGAATAACAAATCAGAAATGCCTAATTTTCTCAAAGAATGGATCAAAAAATGGGAAAAGAAAGGTTTTGTTAAACGTGTAATTAATGGTTACCCTTATCTTTTCCCTCCTCTTGTAAATAAACCACGATGTTCTACTTACAATCCAGCGAAAGGTTGTTTATATTGTGGAAATAACACTTTTCGATATTATTCTAAAGGTGGTGGAAAAAAGTATTATCAATGCGAACAATGCTGGGGTATAAACCATTAACTTTCAAATCGGAGCGTAAAAATGGCAAAAAAACAAACACCCATAACAAAAATAGCGGTTTTCAGGAAGAAAGAAATCAGAAAAACCATTCACAACAATGAATGGTGGTTTGTAATTATGGATGTCGTTGGTGCTCTGACGGATTCAGTTCAACCAAATGGATATATTAAGGATATGCGCAGAAGAGACTCCGAGCTTTCAAAAGGGTGGGGGCAGATTGCCACCCCCCTTTCTGTGCAAACTCCCGGTGGTATACAAAAACTAAACTGTGCCAATACCGAAGGTATTTTTCGCATAATTCAGTCTATTCCATCTTCCAAGGCAGAGCCTTTTAAACTCTGGTTAGCCAAAGTCGGCTATGAACGTGTCCAGGAGATCGAAGACCCTGAAATTGCTACTAAACGAACACGGGCTTTATATAAAGCCAAAGGATATAGAGATGACTGGATTGAAAAACGTATGCGAGGTATCGCTATCCGAGAAGAACTTACAGACGAATGGAAAAAACATAATGTTAAAGGAGAGAAAGAGTACGAAATTTTAACAGCCGAGATATCCAAAGCTGCCTTTGGTCTAACTCCCAGCCAATATAAAAAAATTAAAGGATTGAAGCGGGAGAATTTGCGAGACCATATGACGGATTTGGAACTTATTTTTTCTATGCTCGGTGAGGCTTCGACAACTCAGATTACCATAGTCGAACATCCGGATGGTTTTGATGAAAACAAAGAAGTCGCCAAGCGAGGTGGAAATGTTGCCGGTGTAGCCCGCAACAAACTTGAACAGGAAACCCGCCGTAAGGTGATTAGCCGGGGAAACTATCTTCATAAACCTCAGCATAAGAAACTTAAAGATAGTAAATAGAGAGTATTATTAACGATAATCGCTTCAAACAGAATATAAGCCTAATGCCGCTCCTTTGTTGCAAGGCAATCGTTTTGCTCCCTCCACCGAATTAATATGGTTAGCAAGCAAATCCAAGAAATATTATTTTAATTACGAACTTGCTAAAGACCTTAACGGCGGTAAGCAAATGCGCAACTTATGGACCTTACCGGCTTCCCGACATATAACTAGTCATCCAACAGAAAAACCTGAAAATCTACTACAGAGAATAATATCAATTGGAAGTAAAGAGGGGGACACTATCCTTGATCCTTTTGCGGGTTCTGGTACGACAGGAGTTGTAGCTAAGCAGTTAGGCAGAAACTTTATCGGCATAGAAATTTATCAATCGTATTTTGAGATGGCAGCCAAAAGAATAGAAAATACTACAAGAAATTTGAGTTTGCTTGAATTAACTCAAAATACACGCAGAGCTAAACCATTTCAAACTAGCTTTGTTTAAAGTGTTAAAAACAAAAAACCAACATTCTCGGCTTTTTAAAGGTGGTTTTAAAAACAGCGTTATCGGATGATAAATGAGTTTTGCCTCAGGTGAGACAACACAGCTGATGAAGTCTTTTAATTTGTTTGAAATTTTCGAGGGAGATAAGTAATGGCTAAGAAATCGCAAAGAAGTTCTCGGCCGATTGTGATAGGGCATTTGGAGAGAATAAGCAGCAAGGTTTTCGACCGATATAGGAAACAGATTACAGATATGATTAAAGGTAATTATGGAGTTTACGCACTATACCGGCGCGATAAGCTTTATTATATCGGATTAGCAACTGATTTTCGCAGAAGAATAAATCAACACCTCAAAGACCGGCACCAAGGAAAATGGAATTATTTCGGTCTTTATTTAATACGAAAAATAGACCATTTGCGTGAAATCGAGGCTTTATTGGTACGAATAGCCGGTCCAGGAGGAAATAAACAAAAAGGAAAACTTACACGGTCAAAAAATTTAAGGCCTAGACTGAAACGATTGTTAACAGAAGATACGAAAAGGGTTATAGATGAGATACTTGGAACTGAAAAAGTTGGTAAGAGGAAAACCAGAGGTGTAAGAAAAGCTGCAAAAGAGAAACGGCCTCTAAAAGGTTTCTTTCCAAGCGGAAAAGTACTTTATGGCCGATATAAAGGCAAAGACTATAAATTATGGGCGAATAGAATAGGCAGAATAAGATTCAACGGTAAATTATATGATAGTCCCTCAGGCGCAGCTAAGGCCATAATAGATAAAGGTGCAGTTGACGGATGGAATTTCTGGAAATACAAAGATAAATCCGGAAATTTGATCGCGATTAAACATTTAAGGAAGTGAAATAGTCCAATCGCAAAAATCTTTTCAATCCTGTTATCCTGTCTAAAATCTTCGTATCTTTTCGTGAAAATTCGTGGTTAAGAATAAATACAAAACCTGCGGTGAAACCGCAGGCTAAATATTGTTGAATATCTTTGCGTTCGCTGCAGGTGATGCGGTTAATGGGGCCTTTCTGGTTGTTAGCGCAATCGATAGCGGACGAAAAGCCGCTTATGCTGTTGATGAATGGCTAAAGGGACAGCGGAACAGGTTTCGTTAAAACAAAATTTTTTTCGTCTTATAAAAAAACATCAATTTAATTGATATTCTTTTTTGCGACACTTAATCAAATCCTATCGGACTTTCGGAAACTACACTTTTTTGTTTTCAGTTGATTTGATTGTTAACCGATTATTATTTATAGTTTATTTTGGCGGTTTTTAACGCAGCGTCTGTATGTTTTTGGGCCGTGATTGGAATGTTTTTATCAGGCTTTCGTTCGTGTGGCCTGAAGCATTCTGACTTTTTGACACCGTGATTTGGGGGACAAGTTTTTTTATAAATAACTTGGAATCAGAAGTGGCAAGTGTGGGAAAAAAATCCGCTGTTTTGGCTTTAGTGTTATTGTTTGCCGGTGCTGCAACACTCGGATGGGGACTTATCGAGCAGAGAAAAGAGAAGCAGCTCCTGGAAGATATCAAAGCACGCCTTGAAAAACTGGATAAAGTGACAGCTGATGAAATTGATATCCGCTATCTGGCCGACATTTTCTCAAGTGATGACTGGCAGCAAAAGCTTGATGCGTATAACACGCAAAGACAGGGCAAAGGCCTTTTGATTGATACTTCGGCTGTATTTATTCTCACGGGGGGTGCAATTTTTGCCTGGTTACTCTTGTGGCTTGCTGTAAGGTTCGTATATCGTCGTTTATTCGGTTTTAAGGATACTTCTTCGGAAGCGATGCATCAGGACGGGGGTGAAAATCTTCAAACGCAGCAAAGCACACAGAGAGTAGTTGAATCACCGAAACGAAAAACTGACCATCAAAAAGAGAAACAGCACGTTAACGCCAAAGTCCTTACAACTTCCGGCTGGTTTGACTTCAATAAAGGACCGTCCGAACGCGGCAAAGCCGACCATATCTATTCCGAGACTACTTTAGAAGCTCAATCTTCTTCTGATTCCTCGGCAGGCGGCTCCAAAAACGTTAGCATGATGTTTTCCGATGGCCAGGCTGCAGAGTCTAAAAAGTCCTTGAAGCTCAAAGGCGACAGGCTAAATCAGAGATATAAGTCACTGACGAAACGCAGGATATTTTCGGAAACCGACGAGGATACGGTTAAGCTCGAGAAGGTACTAAAGGCTCAGAGCAAGAGTCTGGAAAAACAGCTGGCCGAATTCAGGCAAATGGCTCAGACTCTTAAACAGATAACTCTCGACCGCTCACAGCCCTTCGGTAGCACCATCAAAGAACTTATGCAGCAGGTCTCTGCAATTCGAGAATATGCCCTGGGTCAGCAGGATAGAATCAAAAAACTCCAGGACGGCTACGACTGGAGTATAATTAAAAGTTTTGGCCTTAAGATTATTCGCTGTATCGACAATCTTGAGGACAGAATAGAACAGTTCAGGAACGATAGTGTTGATACAGCCGACCTTGAAGAAGTAAAAGACGAGCTCATTTTTTCTCTCGAATCCAGCGGTATTGAACAATATAAGCTGGAGATTGACAGTGATTACAACGGCCAGGAAAAAATTGCTGAAGCCGTGAAAGAAAAGGTTGGTGCCCCGGAGCCTGAACTAAAAGGTAAAATCGCTCATCTCGTAAAGCCGGGGTATCGTCACTTTATTGATGATGAAAACTTCAAAGTTGTACGTACAGCGAGGGTAAGGCTGTTCGGTTAGAATATTCTGACAGAACGGGGGGATAACAAAATGGCTAACAATGACTCGAAAAAATCTGCCATAGCGGGTATTGACCTTGGCACGACATTCTCGTCTCTGGCAGTGCTGAACGCTATCGGTAAGCCTGAAATTGTCCCGAATTCGGAGGGTGAAAGGCTTACTCCGTCGGCGATTTTCTTTGACGAGGAAAACTCAGGAGTTATTCGTGTAGGCCTTGAGGCAATTAACTGCCGACGCCTCAATCCCAAAAGGTCTGTGCGATGGGTGAAACGACATATGGGGGATGCTTCATATAGAATAAACATCGACGCCAGAGACTGGACTGCTGTCGAGCTCTCTGCGCTTATTCTAAAAAAACTCAAAGAGGATTGCTCCGTTCAGAATTACCGGGTTCAGGATGTTGTTATTTCTGTTCCCGCCCACTTTGATGAAGTGAGGAGAAAGGCAACAATGGACGCCGGAGCTATCGCGGGACTTAACGTTATCGGCATTGTCAATGAACCCGTAGCTGCCGCTCTGTATTATACCACCAACTGTACCGTCTTCGGTAATGTGCTCGCCTACGACCTTGGTGGAGGCACCTTCGATGTCACCATAATGGATGTGAAAGACCATAAGATGGACATTATTTGTTCGCAGGGTGACCATGAACTCGGAGGAATCGACTTCGATAAAAAAATTCTTGAAATCCTCGAGCAGAAATACAAAGACAAGTTCGCAGCAGAACTAATTAGTTCCGAAGAGGAAAGGGCAAAATATGAAGACGAGGCTGAAGACATTAAAAAGACGCTCTCGAGGAGAAAAGCTTCGAAAAATATAATCTACGGTGAAGCCGGTAGTATGAAAATTGAAATTACGCGTGAAATGTTTGAGGATGCAATCTCGCCTCTTATCTCGCGAATCGGTATTATGCTCGAGGTCGCTCTCGAAGAAGCAAAACTTAAACCATCACAGATTGATAAGATTCTGCTCGTTGGCGGAAGCAGCAGAATCCCCGTCGTTCAGCAGCGGCTTGAAAAAATGTTTGGTTTTAAACCTGAAATTGCCGTTAATGTCGACGAATGTGTTACTCTCGGAGCAGCTATCCACGCTGGATTGACCCTTGCAAGAGAAAATCCCGACGCCTTGCCCGCCGGTATTGCTACAGGCCTGAAGCATATCAGACTTACAGATGTTTGTAATCACAGCTACGGCACTATCTGCGCTCCCATAGATAAAAAAACAGGAAAAAGGGTAGTTGAAAATCGTATAATTTTGGAGAAGAACACTCCCTTGCCCTGTCAGGTGGCTAAAACTTTCTATACTGTTTCCGAGGGACAGACCGAGCTGGAGATAACCATCACGCAGGGCGAAGACTCCGATGTCAAATTCGTTAATAGAATCGCGACGCACAAACTGAAGCTGCCGCCGGGCAGACCTGCTGAATGTCCAATAAAGGTTACTTATAGCTACGATGTAAACCAGAGAATGCACTGTTATTTTGAGGATGTCCAGTCAGGCAGAGCTGTCGAGGTGAAATTTTCTCTCGATAGGCAGGGAGATATGAAGCAGCAGGATTTAAAGGAAAAAGCCGAGCATCTGCGTTCAGTTAAAGTCCAGTAATACAACAGCAAAAAATGCAAGTCGAAGGATTTGAACAACTTAAGTCCTGGATCTGGGGCAAATTAAAAGGCACCGGTCTGTTTGAGCATCACCGGCCGGAAAATCAACTTGACTGTTCTGTGTCACCGGCTGCCGAAAACCATCAGCAAAAACAAAAAGATGGCTTTGTCGTTAAAATCAAGGGCTCAATCCGTGCGCCCAAAGACCGCCGACACACCGTCGCGCAAATTGTCATCACTGATGTTACTGATGGAATCTCCAAAGCAAAACCGGCCCATAGCAGTCTCGAGAGATGGCAAATGAACGATTCATCTGTTTTTTGTTATTCAACTGAGCTCGGCAGACTGCCAAAGGCTGTTACAAAACTTGCAGACTGGATAACTGTCGCAAAGATTAACGCTGATTGGCTCACTTTGCCCAGAAGAGGAAAAAGAGATTTGCTGCTCGTCGTTTCAATTCTTGCAGGCAAAAGCGGCGAGAAAATTGCTTCGACATATTGCAATTTCATCTACGAAAACTCAGCGTTGGGTTATGTTGATCTGCAGGAAAACATTGAGCATGCAAAGATTCTCGCTATAACGCTGGCCTTCGCTGTTGCTATTGCAGATAATGACCTCGCTGATTGTGAGCTTGAACTTATAAAGAGCTGGGCTCAAACAAACATCGCTGCCTTTAATGAATCCAACAGGTCAAAACGACGACTTGAAAAGGCGTTAAACAGGACTGTCAGCCTTCTCAACCAGGGCCGGCAGATCGATATTCCCAGCGTCTGTTCAGAAATCGTCAGAATAGCTGTTCAGGAACAGCGACGCGATATCCTTCAGTTATGTATGTACGTTGCAAAGGCTACTGGTACTGTCACCGAAGGCAAATTTAACACTCTAAGTGACATCGCAGAACGCCTTGAAATTGACAAGGGACAGTTCTTTGCGATGACGGAAAGATTTTTGCCTCCGGACATATGCCAGGTTAAGGATATCGGCCTGCTCGTCGGAATCACCTCTGATATGACCAAAGACCAGGCTCGCGAGCGGCTTAACAAACAGTATAGAAAATGGAGCTCTCGCGTGACGAATTTTGACCCTGAAATTCGCCGGCAGGCTGCCTCAATGCTCAAATATATCGCAAAGGCAAGAAGGGAATATATAGAATAAAAACTCAAAAGCTAAAGACTTAAAACTTAACACTCAACACTATTTCCGCCCTCCGTCTTTTTTGTTCTCTTTTTGATTTTTAATATCCTGCTGCCTGTCCATCTTTTCGGGATTCTGATGCCCCGTAATATACTTTGTTTTTGTCATCTTTCATAATAGCCTGATATCCGCCGAAACCGCCGCGCGTTTTTTCAATCCTGTGCCCCATTTTTTTTAGAGCTTCGATTGTTTCCTGTTTGAATCCGCTTTCGAGGTATACCGTTCCGCCGCCGCTCATCTTTTCGCCCGTCGGCTGTGACGAGCCGCCGTGACGGATTCGCGGTGCGTCGCCCGCTTCCTGAAGATTCATACCGAAGTCAATCATATTAATAATAATCTGAACGTGTCCCTGTGGCTGCATCGAACCGCCCATAACACCAAAGCTAATAAACGGCTTGCCGTCTTTGGTTATAAAAGAGGGTATTATTGTATGGAAGGGACGCTTGTGCGGCGCGTAGCAGTTAAAATGTCCCTCTTCGAGTGTGAAAAGTTCGCCGCGGTCCTGCAGGATAAAGCCGAGTTTGCCCGGAGTCATACCTGAGCCCATACCGCGGTAGTTACTTTGTATCAATGAGACCATATTACCTTGCCTGTCTGCGACCGTCAGATAAATAGTGTCACCATCTTCGGCAGTAACATCGCCTGCATCGTAAGCAAGGCCGGCCTTGTTCGGGTCAATAAGTTTTCGTCGCTCAGATGCATAGCCTTTTGAAATTAGTTCCTTTACAGGAATCTTATTAAAATCCGGGTCGGCGTAATATTTAGCTCTGTCCTCGAAAGCCAGTTTTTTGGCCTCAATGAAAAAGTGCAGGTGCTTTTCGCTGCCGAAACCGTATTTTTTCAGGTCATACCCCTCAAGGATATTCAGTATTTGAAGGGCTGCTATACCCTGTCCGTTCGGCGGCAGCTCCCAGATGTCATAGCCTCTGTAATTTGTCGAGACCGGCTTGACCCATTCGGATTTATGCTCAGCCATATCTCGGTATGATAGAAATCCACCATTTTCTTTCATATATTCCGCGATTTTTCTGGCGATTTCACCTTTATAAAAGACGTCCCTGCCCCCGTTGGCAATTTTTTCCAGAGTGTTGGCAAGATACGGATTCTTGAAAACATCGCCTTTGACCGGTGCCTTACCAGCCGGCATAAAAATCTGGGCAAAACCGGGATAATCCTTAAGAGTGTTTACACTGCGTTGCCAGTAGTAGGCAATAAGCTCAGTGACGGGAAAGCCTTCTCGGCCGTATCGAATCGTCGGTTCTAAAATTTTTTTCATTGGTAATTTGCCGAATTTCTTATGCAGCTCGAACCAGCCGTCGACGCAGCCCGGCACTGATACAGGCAGTGGGCCGAGCGGCGGTATCTTCTCGATATTATTTTCCTTGAAATATTGAAGCGTTAGCGAATAAGGCGATCTGCCGCTGGCATTTAGGCCGTAAAGCTTCCCGCTTTTTGCGTCCCAGACTATAGCGAAGAGGTCACCGCCTATCCCGCAGCTTACCGGCTCGACCAGGCCAAGCATTGCATTAGCCGCTATTGCCGCATCAACCGCGTTGCCGCCTTTTTTCAATATATCCAGCGCCACCTGTGTCGCTAATGGCTGAGAAGTGCATGCCATACCGTTTTGAGCGATGACTTCGCTTCTGCTCGCGAACTCCAGTCCCGTAATCCGGTCATAACCTGGAGCACTTGTGCAAATGACTATGGTCGTAAAAATGCAGAGAAACCTTTTTTTCATAGTAAAATCCCTTACAAGAATAAGAATTTTGCCGGCCATAATTATAAAAACCTTCGGGTATTAAGTTCAACCTCTGTTTGTCGGTATTACCGCTGAACTCATAGAAGCTCTGTTGTAGGCTGATAAAGACAGGTAAGATAATATCAGGCTGTGTCTGTAAATCTATTTTGTGTATGTTATAACCGCTCCGCCCTTTCGACGAATCTCAGAGGAGACACTTTCTTGTATCACTGTAAAATACCTCACCTTAAAGTAATTTCAAAATGTCTGAATCTGATTGTCAGTATCGGCGTCCGCCGCCGCGCCTGTTGCCGGAGTCGCCGCGCCTGCTGCTGCCGCCGCGCCTGTTGAAGTTCTTCCTGCGATTAGAAGGTCGGGAATGAGCCTCGCTAACTGTGATATTCAGACCGTTCAGTTCTTTATTGTTCATACCTTCAATCGCATTTAACGCCTCTTGTTGCGAACGCATCATTACAAATCCAAACCCTCTTGACTCGCCGCTGAATTTATCCTTTATAATATTGACCGAATCGACCTCTCCGAAAGCACCAAATGCCTCACGAAGCCCGTCTTCGTTAACATCAAGCGACAAGTTACCAACATAAATGTTCATCTCGATTTCCCTTTCTAAATCTGGCCTTAACTGCCTGTATTTGTTATGGGCACAAATTGTCCCTGAAAATTAAAAATTTAAATTACAGAAATGATAATGAGAAGAGGCGAGGCGAATATTAACTTTCGCTTGTCATGTTATTTTTTGGTGCCGCTTTCGTTTCTGTCAGAATCATTTCTTTTAAGTTTATTACTGTTATAATAATGCTTTTATAATGCCGATGCAAGCATATTTTGTTTTTTCTAAATACAAATTTTTGATTTTCTCCGGCGGCTTTTACAGGCTGCTTATTAGCTTAAAGGCAATTGACCTATTGCAAAACTGACTAAAACAGCGTATAAATTAATTGTTATGGCAGAAGGTGTAAAAAAACAGATTGAGCGGCTCCGAAAAGAAATCCGAAGGCACGACTACCTTTATTATGTCCTCAATCAGCCGAAAATAAGCGACCGCAGGTACGACAAGCTCTTTGCCGAGCTTAAAGAGCTTGAGAAAAAGCACCCTGAGTTAATCACAGCCGGCTCGCCTACCCAGCGGGTTTCCGAAAAACCGCTCGAAGCCTTCGTTAGTGTCCGCCACGCGGTGCCAATGCTCAGCATAGACAATACTTATAGCGACGATGAGCTGCGAGAATTTGATAAACGTGTCGCCAAAACTCTCCAGAGCGAAGATTACGATTATGTCGTCGAGCTTAAAATCGACGGCCTGGCAATTAGCCTTCGATATGAGAAAGGCTCACTTGTTACCGCTGCTACGCGAGGTGATGGAACGACGGGCGATGATGTTACCAAAAATGTCAGAACTATAAAAGCTGTACCACTTGTCCTTGTAGACGCCGGCGAAGTGCCTGAAATCATCGAGGTTCGCGGCGAGGTCTATATGCCGACGAAATCTTTTATCGAGCTGAATCGAGTGCGTATCGAAGCAGGTGAGCCTGCCTTCGCAAATCCTCGTAACGCTGCAGCCGGCTCACTGAAACTGCTCGATGCCAGAATAACCGCGCAGAGAAATCTTTCCTTTTTTGCTTATTCAATCGGCGAGGTTTCAGAGCCTGTTGCTGCGGAGCACTGGCAGCTTTTGCAGAGATTTAAAAAATTCGGCCTGCCCGTTAATCCCAATATAAAAAAAGCGAAAAATATTGACGAGGTCATCGATATTTGTCTAAGCTGGGCTGAAAAAAAATCGAAGCTCGACTATCAAATTGACGGTATGGTCATAAAAGTAAACCGGCTCGACCAGCACGGGCTGCTCGGCGCGACCGGCAGGGCACCCCGATGGTGCATTTCCTTTAAGTTCCCTGCGGAACAGGCGGAGACAAAAGTTGAATCTATCGCCGTTCAGGTCGGAAAAACCGGAACCCTGACACCCGTTGCAAACCTGACGCCTGTTCAGCTCGCCGGCACTACAGTCAAAAGAGCCACCTTGCATAATTTTGACGAGGTCAGGCGCCTCGATGTAAGGGTTGGTGACACAGTTGTAATCGAGAAGGCCGGCGAGATTATCCCGCAGGTTATCGAAGTTAAAAAGAAACTAAGACCGCCGAACGCAAAGCCTTTCCAAATTCCGAAAAAATGTCCCAATTGCGGCGGAGATGTCCAAAAAGACGAAAACGGCGTTTACATTCGCTGCATCAATCCTGATTGTTTTGGCCAGCTTAGGGAGCGGTTGAGATATTTTGCAGGCAGATCTCAAATGGACATCGAGCATCTGGGGACAGCCTTGATAGACCAGCTTGTCGATTCGGGTTTGGTCAGGAGCTTCGCAGATATCTATAAGCTGCAGAAGTCCGACCTTATAGATTTGGAAAGAATGGCCGAAAAGAGTGCACAAAACGTCATCGACGCAATAGAGGCGAGCAAGACTCAGCCGTTGTGGCGTCTCATTGCTGCTTTGGGTATCCGTCATATCGGCAGCGAGTCCGCACAGATTCTGGCAGATTATTTCGGCTCGCTTGATGCTTTAATGCAGGCCGATGTCCAAAAGCTCGAAGAAATCGAACAGATAGGCCCGACTATGGCCGAGAGCGTCTATCAGTATTTCAAGAAACCGGTTAATAGAAAAATCATTGACGAGCTGATTGACGCAGGCCTAAAACCAAAGCATCACAGAATAGAGCGTTCTGATAAACTGGCAGGTAAAACCATCGTTGTCACCGGCACACTTGAAAACTTCACTCGCCAGCAGGCAGAACAAGCGATAAAAGGGGCCGGCGGAAAATCAGCATCTTCTGTGAGTAAAAAAACAGATTTTGTTCTCGCCGGTGAAAATCCGGGCAGCAAGCTCGATAAGGCCAAACAGCTCGGCGTCAGGGTCATAAACGAAAAACAGTTCCTTGAAATGATTGGCAAAGCATAAAATGAATGTCACTGGCGAAAAATTTATGCTTACCGCCCTCAAACTTGCCGAGAAGGGCATCGGTTCTGTAGAGCCGAACCCGCCTGTCGGTGCTGTCCTGGTTAAGAGTGGCAGGATTATCGGCAAGGGTTATCATAAAAAGTTCGGCGGCCCGCACGCTGAAATAAATGCGCTCGACGATTGCATAAAAAAAGCCAATAATCCCAAAGGCTCAACTCTGTATGTTACCCTTGAGCCCTGCAGTCACTTTGGCAAAACTCCGCCCTGCACCGAACAGATAATAAAAAATAGAATCGCGAAAGTCTTTGTTGCGATGCTCGACCCGTCAGAACACGCCTGCGGCAGGGGGGTGAAACAGTTGAAAAAAGCAGGCATTGAAGTTGTCACCGGCCTGTGTGAAAAACAAGCGAGAATCCTTAATGCACCTTTTATTAAATTTGTCAGAACCGGCAAATGCTGGGTCATACTAAAATGGGCTCAATCCATCGACGGCAGATTAGCCTTTGTTGGTCAGGGTAAAGGCGAAAGTAAAAAATGGATTTCGAGTGAGCAGAGCCGAAAGGATGTTCACAAGCTCCGCCGTCGGGTCGATGCGATGCTCGTCGGTGTAAATACCGTAATAGCCGATGACCCTTTATTGACTGCCCACCCGCCCGGGGCAAAAAAGCCTCTAAGAATCATCCTCGATGCCGACTTAAGAACACCATCTGATTGTCGGCTACTGAACACTGCCGACAAAACACCTTTGCTTATTGTCACAAGCGAAAAAGCCATAACCAAAAATCCAGAAAGAGTACACCAATTCGAGAACAAAGGTGTTTGCTTTCTGACTGCTCCTGTTGTTCAGGGAAAGTGCGATCTTGATTTTGTGATTGACGGGTTAAAAAATTATGGAATATATCGGCTGCTTGTCGAAGGTGGCCCGGCAGTAATCGCATCTTTTCTATCCACCGGCCTTGCGGATGAACTGATTGTTTATATCGCGCCAACGATTCTTGGCAGCAGGGGGTTGGCATCAATAAATGAAGGTCTAAATGACCCGGCTGAGCAAATTGACCTGTATCACGTTGACATAAAAAGTTTTGGCGATGATGTACGAATCCGGGCATTGTTAAACAAGGTTGATTGACCGGCCCGCAGTCGTTACCAAAGATTAGTGTT
>CAZMQF010000057.1:0-14335 GCA_964568365.1 uncultured Pirellulales bacterium
TATCATTTTACTAACGATATCTTCGCTTTTCCTTTGCGGTTATGTTGTGCAATATGTCTCCAGCGTTAATAATTACAAGGCAGATTATGAAAAAACACAGCAACAGTTATCAGCAAAGCAAAGTGAAATCGTCAATCTAAACGAAAATTTGAAGGACGAAAGAAACAAACGCATCCAGTTCGAGGACAGCAAGAACAAAGAGATAGCGGCTCTGAGCAAAAAGATAGATGAGCTGCAGGCAGAAATTGGCGACCTGAAACGAGAAAATGCCAGCCTTACCGCAACAGTTGAAAGCTGGATAACTACTACTCAGCAGCTCACAAATTTAAGTGACAAAAACAGAGAGATGTACGCAACGGCTTTTGCAGAGCTGAACAAAACTAAAGACGAGCTGGTCAGCGAAAGAACCAAGCTCGACGAGACCTCAAATACACTAATAAACAAAGAGGCTTTAATAGATATGCTGGAGGTAAACGTAAAGCAGCTCGCTGAAGAAAAGATAGCGCTTGAAAACAAATTAAACAATATTTTGCGACCTTACGGAACAAAAGCTGCTGCGCAACAAACTATGATACCGCAAAACGACCTCGCTCGGCTCGCAACCGCAACTACAACCAAGATCGGGCTCAAAGGTCTCGTCAGCGGCGTGGATATCAAAAATTTGATGGCTAAGATCTCGATAGGTGAAACAGACGGTGTCAAAAAGGCAATGAGATTTCACGTCAGCAGAGGAAACGAGTATATATGCGACATAGTTATAATAGATGTTGCAGCTGAAGCTGCCGTCGGTACCCTTGAGCTCGTGCAGCAGCAGCCAAGGCCCGGAGATAACGTATCTACAAACTGGTAGCTGATAAAAGTTCTATCTACGGAAAAAATGCTTTTTTACAAGCTGTTTTATATGAGGTAGATATATGAGCCCCGATGGACAAATTCGACCCGCCAAGCCGAATACGGCTAATAATGTGTACACGGCGATGCTTGCTTTAGCCTTTGGCGTGGTTCTTGCGACCGCTATATTCGTCGCTTTCAAGTGCTACAGCCAGTATGGCTCATTATTTAGCTTACCGTAGCCAAATTGCCTATTGACAATTCTGTTTGCATCATATAAAAACAGCCTAAACTCTCAGGCTTGTTTATAAAGAAGGGATTCTAAAGTGCTACTCGACACAATTTTAGGCTGGTTTAGCATGGATATGGGTATCGACCTCGGTACCTGTACAACCCTTGTCTGTGTTCGCGGAAAAGGAATTGTACTAAACGAACCTTCCGTAGTCGCCGTGCGCAGGGGCACAAATATAGTTCTAAACAACGGCGAAGCCGTCGGGCTGGTCGCAAGGGAGATGCTCGGAAAAACTCCCGGCTCGATAACTGCAATCCGGCCGTTAAAAGACGGAGTAATAAGTGACTTTGAAATCACCGAGGCTATGCTCAGCTACTTCATACGCAAGGTTCACGGCCGCGGTGGTTTAATCAGACCACGAGTCGTAATAGCAGTACCAAGCGGAATCACCGCTGTTGAGAGACGCGCAGTTATAGACAGTGCCGAGCGGGCCGGGGCAAGAAGAGTATATCTCGTCGATGAACCGATGGCCGCAGGCATAGGCGCAGGACTGCCGATTACAGACCCCACTGCTTCGATGATTGTAGATATCGGAGGAGGCACCACCGAGGTCGCTATTATGAGTCTTGCAGACATAGCATCCTGCGAATCGATACGTATCGGCGGAGACGATATGGACGAGGCGATTATCAACCACCTCAAAAAAACTTACAATCTTCTGATAGGTGAGCCCAGGGCTGAGAAGGTCAAAATACAAATCGGCTCTGCAGCGCCGCTCGAAGAGGAACTGACAATGGAGGTGGCAGGAAGAGACACAATCTCTGGACTGCCAAGAAAAATTATTATTACAAGCGAGGAAATACGCGAATCCCTTCGCGAGCCGATAGCCGCAATTATCGAGGCCGTCACAAGAACACTCGAAAAAGCCGAGCCTGAGCTCGCAGCCGATTTAATAGATAACGGCGTACACATCTGCGGAGGAACTTCTCTGCTCAGGGGTATGGATACGATACTTTCAAACGCCACCGGTCTGCGGGTGGAAAGAGTGGACGACCCACTCAGTGCCGTAGCAAAAGGTACAAGCGTATATCTCGAAAATCTGGAGTTATGGAAGGATACGATGGATCATAACGAGCGAGGCTGGGAATAAGCACCGCTCTGCGACACCTGACAGAAAGCAAGCAATACCATTATGGCAAGGAAGCGTTCGAGAATCTCCAGACGGATGTTATTCACCTGGTTTATGCTGGGTGCTCTCATACTGCTCATCGCTCCGCAACAAATGACAAATCGACTTCAGCTCTTTTTCGCTCATATCTTTCACTGGCCTTTGCGTATGAGCAGAGACATTATGCTCTCCGCCCGAACAAGCCAGCCGACCATAAAACGCGCGGACCGAACCGAAATCCAGCTCGAAAACCGCAATGCAAATCTCGAAGCTATGCTCGCAGAAGCTATCCAGAGGGATAAAGAGCTGACAAATTTTCTCAGAGAATATCCCAGGCCCGGAGACAAGTTTGTTTTTGCAAACATTACAAAAATCTCTGCCGATGAGCTCGTAATAAATCGCGGTGAAAATCACGGCCTGAAAGTAGGTCAATTCGTCCTCGGCGACAACAGCATCATAGGTACCGTCTGTGAGGTCACCGCTTACACCTCAAAAGTCAGGCTAATTACCAGCCCACGCTCACAAATCGCTGTCAGGCTCGGTGACAGGGATGCCATAGTTGAAGGCAATGAAACAGCTATGAAAATTCAGCTCATTCCAAAAAGCTATAAAGTCAAAACCGCACAGAAGGTATTTTGTAAACCGAAGACCGGCTTCTTGTATTCCCCCATTATCATCGGAACAGTATCTGAACATCGAGAAAGCAACAAAAATCCACTTCTCTGGGAGATAACCGTCGAGCCCGCCTGCGACATAGAGACTCTAACAAGCGTTGACGTGATAGTAGTTAACTCGGTTAAGACGGGGCGCTAAGATGCGATGGTTGCGTTTTGCAGTTCTAATCGTCTCCGTCACCCTGCTGCAGGACGGCTTGCTGTCAGAGCTGGATTATAAACCGGATTTGCTTGTCATACTTGTCGTGTTCTTTTCGATTTACTGCGATATGAATGTGGCAATCATAACTTCATTCACGATAGGTTTTGCATCGGACATCATCGGTACGGCAATGGGGCCGGGCGTCATCAGCTTTGGAGTTATCGGCACTGTCCTCTCCTTCCTCCATCAGCTCATCTCTATTAGAAAAATACCATATCAGGCTGTGGCAATATTTGTCACCGGGTTCTTAACCGGAATATCGATTTATTATCTAAACCTGCTCAAAGGAGGTAACGCCGAACCCAACATATATAAAATTGTTTTTGCCGCTTCGCTCTTCTCCGGAATTGTCGGACCGCTTTTCTTCTTGCCAATTGCCTGGTGGATGGGTATAAAAACACGTCGTTTTACAAGAAGATAAACCGCCCTGTCACAATTTGTGCAGAAGAGTTCAGAAACGAAAAATGTACGACAAAAGGTTAAAAATCTTCATAATTCTAAGCACAATATTTCTTTCTTTCTGTATTTTCCGTCTCGTGCAGATGCAGCTTATGCCGAACTCCTCGATTCAGGATAAAATCGCAGAATTCAAACGCCGGCGCGGCCGAAGTAGGCTGCTCAAAACCATCAGAGGCAGAATCCTTGACAGAAAAGGCCGGATTTTAGCTGACGATGAGCCGCAGTTTGAGCTTCACATAAGCTATGAGCTGACAAGTTACCTTGATGATAGGCTTATAAAAGCAAGGCTTCTAAAGGCCGAACGCAGAAGCGAGCCGGAAAAAGCTCTGGCAGAAGCGGCTGGGCAAATCCAGAACGGACAACGAAGGCTCCAGGAAATTATCGACAAATGTGTACATTTCGGCCTCGAACGAAGCCGGCTCGAACAAAAAATCAAAACAAAAAACGACCAGGTTTGGAATCTGCGGGTATTTCAGGCCTGGCGCGAAAACTGCTTCAAATCCGAACTCTTTCAAAAACACAGGGACAATCTCTTTGCCGTCAAATTATCCGATTTCACCTCGGATTTCGAAAGCTTCTTTCCGGACGCCGATGACCGCCTCCTGCTCGTTGCAAAGCAGGATATCGCAGAAATGCACGAGAGCCTCTCACTCCTGGAGCTAATCACAGACAATGACATCTTCACCGCTCAGCTCGAGTTTATGAACATCGAAGGCGTCGAAATTGTACCGGGAGCAAAGAGAATTTACCCCTTTACAACCGTAGCTGCACAGACAATAGGATGGGTCAGCCCCGCACACAGACAAGACAAACAGCTCTTCGCTGAAGACAAATTCTCAAGATATCTGGTCGGTGAGCTCTGCGGCCGCAGAGGGGTCGAGTACGTTTGTGAAAGTATACTTCGCGGAAAACGCGGTGAAATCTTTTACGATATCGACGGCAAAGAAAGCCTTATAGAAAACGAGCTCGGCCGGGATGTTCAGCTTACAATCGACATCGCACTTCAGCAAAGAATAGAAAAATTCCTCTCCGAATACGAGCACGACCCAAACTGCAAACCGGGTATGTCTGTGGTTGTTATCGACGTCTCTTCAGCTGACATACTTGCCCTCGTGTCTCTGCCAACATTCGATTTGAATAGGGCAAGATATGATTATGACCGGCTAATTACCGACGGCAATGAGCCGATGATAAATAGGGCTATATACAAAACATACCCGCCCGGCTCGTCGGTAAAGCCCCTGATTCTAATCGCAGGCCTCGAATCAGGTAACATAACGCCCTTCGAGCCTATTAGCTGCCCCGCTCATAAGCCGCCCGACGGATGGCCTCAATGCTGGATAAACAAACAGTACTCCTGGCTCGGCCACGACGACCAGTTCGCCGCCGACGGCGGTAACATCGCTCGAAACGCAATAAGGGGAAGCTGCAATATTTACTTCTCTCGTCTTGCAGACCGCATTGATTCGCAGGTCCTGCAGAGCTGGCTCTTCAAATTCGGATACGGCCGAGACATACTAAGCCCGCCTGCCGAAGTCACCGATACCAACCACAGCAGAAATTTCCTCCAGGCTTCAGGCTCTATCTCCAGCAGCATTCCGAAACAGAATGTTAAAACCTTCGAACAGATAACGCCCCTGAACAACTTCGAAAAAAAATTCTTCGGCATAGGACAGGGAAATCTCCGCTCGACGCCTCTGCAGGTAACAAATGCAATAGCCGCTGTCGCAAGGGCAGGATTGTATAAAGACCCCCGCTTGTTTATTGACAAAGACTTAAATAATCAGACGGTTTCTCTCGGCCTCAGCCGGCAAACGATTGATACCATTTTTGATGGTATGCATGCGGTTGTCAACGAAGTCAGCGGCACTGCTTACAAGGCCTTCTTAAACAACAATTTCGCTGAACATAACGTTGAGGTTTACGGCAAAACCGGCTCGACGGAAATGCCTGACAATGCCTGGTTCGCAGGTTTTGCAAAGGACTATTCCGGAAAAGCAATTGCTCTGGCCGTTGTCGTCGAGGGCGGTCAGCACGGCTCATCCGACGCAGTCCCTCTGGCAAAGCAAATTATCCAATTCTGCATCGATGAAGGCTACCTCGGCAAATCTCTTCCGGCAGAATAATATGAAATTATCGTAATTTTTGAAAACGGCCTTTGAAAAATATTCATCTTTATGGCAGATTCTGTTCATATTCCAATGTCACTTCCTGAAAAAGTAAGAAAAAACGAACTCTTGCTCCGGGAAGAGATGCTGGGCCTTTAAGGGGAGCGTAATTCCGTAGCGGCCTGCAGGCCCTTGGAGACCGCGGGGATGATACCCTTGCGGACGTATATCGGGTGAACCAGCTTGCGTAATGCCGGCAGCTTTCTGGAGAATAAAAACGAGCCGATAAGACAACAAACCCCGCCGACCATTAGTGTGTGAGCAGCGCCGATTCTGCTTGCCAAATAGCCGGCAATGAGACTGCCGAACGGAACCGTTCCCACGAATGCCGTTGCGTAGAGGCTCATAACGCGCCCACGCATATCGTCTTCGACCATCGTCTGCAAGACCGTGTTGCTGGAGGCTAAGTGCAGTATCATTCCCAGGCCGGCAAGCAGCAAACAAAGCATCGAAAGCCATGTTACCGTTGATAATGAAAAACCAATAAGACCAACACCGAAAAGCGAGCTTGATATCACTATCACCTTTCCCAGGCCGAGCACGGTTTTTCTCCGGGCAAGATAGATAGCACCTGTCAGGGCGCCGACTCCGGAGGCGGCCATTAGAAAACCGAAGGTACGTGAGCTGCCATGGAGGATATCCCTGGCGAAGATGGGCATCAGGACTACGTAGGGCATTCCGGCCAGGCTTAGAAGTGCCAAAAGTGCGATCAGGTATTTGATGGGGGCAAGGCCGAGTGCGTAACTGAAGCCGCCTTTGAGCTGTTGCCAGACAGTGGCTTTGCTGGTGTTTTTTTGCTGTGTGACTGACATCATCACCAAGGTTGTGATGACAACAAGATAGCTTGCGGCGTTTATGGTGAAGCACAGGCCTTCGCCGACGGTGGCGATAAGCAGGCCGGCAATGGAAGGGCCAAGCAACCTTGCGGCATTGACCATTGATGAGTTCAGTGCAATAGCGTTGCTTAAATCCTCTCGGTTGTCGATCATTTGGATGACAAATGACTGGCGAGTGGGCATATCGAAAGCGTTAATGGTGCCTAGCGCAATGCTGAGTATTATAAGATGCCAGACGGCAATGACGCCGGTCAGTACGAGCGCCGCTAATATTACCGCCTGGATCGTTGCGAGGATTTGTGTTGCCAAAAGCAAGCGGCGTCTGTTGTATCTGTCGGCAGCAACGCCGCCGAATGGGGTCAGAAGAAAAGTGGGTATCTGCCCTGAAAAGGCGACGATGCCGAGTACAGCGGCTGAATTGCTTAGGCGATAAACGAGCCAGCTCATTGCTACTCTTTGCATCCAGGTGCCAATTAGTGAGATGCTCTGACCACAGAAGAACAGACGGTAATTGCGGTATTTCAACGAGCGAAATACGTCTGTGAGGTGTCTGTTCGGGTTTAAGAATGAAATTTGTCTGCTCCTGTTATGGATTGCCGGGATTATTATCAGCTGAGATTTCCCATTCAATCACTTACAAAACATAATTTTCCCTGTATGACATAAATCATCTTACTATAATTACCTTAAACAGGCAGGAATTTCCTTTCCCGAAACGGTTTTATTGGAAATTTGCACGAAAAAATGCTTTTTTATGCCCGGCTTTTCTTCCAATAACCGCTTTCTCACAGACCTTAACCGCACGCCACCTCATAAATTCGAGTCTTTCGGAAAAACTCTGCCGGCAGAACAATAATGTAAAACAATTAATCTTTATTGATATTTATGCTTATCGGCTCTTTAAGTCTGTTAAGCGTATCCTGCAGGATTTCGAAAAACTTTTCATTGTCAGGCCAGAGAATATCGGCATCAGCACCCACGGGCTTCTGAAGCTCATCAAGAAATCGGCTCAGGCTCTGCTCATCGAAAGTTTTGGCCTCGATTCCAAGACCAAGCCGCTCGACATAATCAGCGTTGACAATCTGCTCATACTGGCCCGCAAGTGCAACTAAAAGCATCTTCTTTTTAAAATACATACATTCGCTTATAAGTGAAAAACCCGCGCTCGCTACAACGCCCCTGCAGCCGGCCAAATCATTCAAAAATCCTTCTGTAGAGCGCCTTTTGAAAATGCAGTTTTCACTCCTGCTATTCTCATCAAAGCCGTAAACATAAAACTTCTCGTCCCCAAACTTATGCAGAACATCCAAAAGTTGTTCCTTCTCATACGCCGCCGTTAAATACAAAAGTATATAATCCCCCTGCTGGCAAGATTTTTCTGTCACTGCTTCTCTTACTACCGGCGGTGCGAGAACGGCTGCATCGATATTCAAAGGCGCCTTGAAAAAATTTATAATAATATAAGCAGCAGCAGCTACATAATATGACTCAGTGACAAGGCTTGCCGTCAGTCTTTCAAACCATTTTTCCAGCTTGTGTTTGAGCTTACAGAGTGTAAGAAAATGCTGATGGTCGATGCTTATGAAAGGCACCTTGTTTCGAATAGCCCACCACGCACAGAACGGCTCGAAATCCGTTATCAGAAGCTCCGGCTGGAACGGCTCGATATGTTTTCGGAAAAGCTCCTCGTTTACCTTGTCCGCCTCGGAAAATTTGCTCAGGTTCTTTTTAACGGTCTCAAAAGTATCGACTCCGGCTTTGCTGTATGCGAAAGACAAACCGAAAACCGGCTTGACTCGCTCCTTGAAATATTGCTTCAGATAGAGAAGTGATTTCTTTGAGCCGACAAACATCACATCGTGACCCGCATCGATGAATCGCTGCCCGATAAGATGAGACCGGCTGCTGTGCCCGAAACCCTCTCCCGCAACAGCGTAAATTATTTTAGCCATACTCCTCTCCTGAAGGCCGATTTAATACTGTGCAATTCTGTTATGACTTTCCAGGTAATTTAAGGTCTTCTCAATTATTCTGCCGGCAACAGGGGCAGCAACGGTCCCGCCGGTATAGCCCTTGCCCAAACTTATATTAGGCCTGCAGACCGTAACCAGTACGATTACTGCCGGACTCTCCGCAGGCGCCCCGGCCACAAAGGATGCAATATAATCTTTTTCCGAATATCCCTTTTGCCCTAACAGTGACAGTTGCGCAGTTCCCGTTTTCCCGAAGACCTGCCACTTCTGTAGTTTTGCCTTCTTGCCGGTCCCTTCGTTTACCACGCCGGTCATAGCCTCCTTGACAATCCACCTGGCCACCTCAGGCTTGATTACAAAACCAACCGGCGGTGGCGGCCGCTTGAGCTTTACGATATTACCTTCGTTATCCACTATCGCTCTTACCAGGTAAGGCCGGACGTAATGACCACCATTTGAAACAATGCAGAAGGCCTGAACAAGCTGTAAAGTTGTTGTGCTGATTTCCTGCCCGAAAGCTATTCTCGTCACGCTGTATCCGTTCCATTTATCGCTCGGCCGCAAAAGTCCCACCGCATCGCCCGGCAAATCAATACCGCTTCTTTCGCCGAAACCAAACAGCCGCAATCCCTCGAAAAGTTTCTTCGCACCGGCCCTCTGACCGATTTTCGCCATTCCTATATTACTCGAATGAATAATAATCTCACTCACGCTAAGCTCGCCGAAGCTGTGTTCACCATACTCACCGATTCTGCCGAAACCTTTGCCGCGATAGTCACCGTCTTCGCAGAATATCTTTTCATCTCTATCGACGATGCCCCCATCAATTGCGATTGCAGCAACTATCGGCTTCAAAATACTGCCCGGCTCGAACTGGTCGCTGATAGCACGGTTCCGAAAGTTATTTGGGTCTTCGTAGCGGATTTGACTCGGCTCGAAATCGGGCAGAGAAACCATCGCCAGTATCGCTCCTGAGCTCGGTTCAGCGACGACAGCAGTAGCCGACTCAGCCTGGTAATCCTCCTTTACCCTGACAAGCTCCTCGCGTACAAACTGCTGTATGGCAGCATCGACTGTAAGAATAATACCGCAGCCGTCGGTAACAAAAGAATTTTGCTCTTTCAGTCGCACCGGCCTTCGAAGCACATCCGCAAAAACGACATTACCGCCGGCATCGCCGCTTAGCCTCTTATCGTATTTCAGCTCAATTCCCTCAAGGCCGAGATTATCAATGCTCGTAAACCCGACGATATGTGACGCCAGAGACCCCATCGGGTAATATCTCCGCCACTCGGACTCCACACCCACCCCGTTAATCTTACTTGCTGCTTTACACTGTTCTTCGTCGGCATCGGTCCTGATTTTTACATAGCCCGGGTTACCGCTGTTTTTAATAAGGTTATAGATCTGTATTGCCTCGACCTTTATAACAGGCGCAAGCGCCGCTGCTGTTCTTTCGATTGATTTTACTGCGCGGGGCTCGGCAAAAATAGTTTGTACCCTGTTGCTCGCCGCCAGCACCCTGCCGTATCTGTCGAGGATAACGCCCCGCTGAGGTTTCTCAAAAATCAACTTTTGACGCTGTTTTTCACAGGCCGAGCAAAAGTAATCTCTCTTTACATACTGCAGATAGAAACACCGCCCCATCAGTGACACATACGCCACGATTAACAGGGCAAACAAAATTATAGTAAAACGCGATTCTTTCAATTTCCTATCGTAAAAATCTCACCGGCCCTGCCGCCAATCATTTCAGCGCACCTTCCCGCAAAAGCCGTCATTCGTCGCTTTGCTCCTCGAATGAGCCTGATATAGCTGCGGGATTTATAATGCCTTCTAATTGTAGCTGTTTCTTGCCGAGCTGCTGCTTGAGCCGGCTCTGCTCTGATTTGCAGATACTGAACTTATAAAAAATCCGATTCCGCTCACTTCGCAGGTAAACCGCAAAAAGCAGAATCGACGTCACGCAAAATATCACAAAAACAAAATACCCTTTTGACATCCGCTCCGTTACGACAAAAACCTCTGTTGTTAAAATTATTCCCTTTTACTCTTTATGTCACCTCGATGGCAGTCTCAGACGCATCCCCACGAAAACTGTATGCTCATTTGGCATAATACTCTTATTAAGTTCGTATATTTCCATATACCTGCTGCCGTCGCTCAGCTTGTCAGCCGCGATTTTCCATAAACTATCACCCTCAACGACGGTATATGAACTCACCTTTTCTTTACTTCCCGATAAATTCGCCAAATGCCTCCGCCCTATGGTAGTTACTTCCTCCAGTAACGAACTGTCCAAAGTCTTTGAGACGGTATTCTTTGTGGAAAGTGAAACTGCAAGCGGCGGTATAACAAGCTCCTGACCAGGGTAAATCGAATCCGGGCTTTCCAGGATGCTTTTATTCGCCGCAAATATCTTGTCAACGTTTACTTTCCTGTTCCCTTCGACAGGCCCGTAAAACTTCTGAGCAATTGATGCCAGAATGTCACCTTCCGCAACCACGTAGGTCTTCGCCTTTGGCGGCTCAATCCGCTCGACCTTGACTTTTTGTTTCTCCTCTACAGGCCTCGGCCGCGCAGGCTGAATATCCGGCAGCTGCTGACCACCGACAAAGCTCTGCTCTTTTGCACCCTTCTCAGACCCGCCCGGCTCGACGGCCCCTTCTATCGGCTGCACCTGACGCTCTATGTTCAGGTTCAATGGCCTGCTGTATCGCACCGGGGGCTCGATTACCTCTCTGCTGATTTTCCGCTCCCTCGCGGCTATCGCCGGCGTCTCACTCCGAAGACGGATTATATTAGTATCCGTTGTAAGCTCATTCGTCGGCTCGCTTCTGCCTAACTTTGGAATCCCATTGACCAAAATAGCGATGATAAATATGAATACCAGACCAAGCAACAACCCGATTTTCGCATCCGACGTCATAATCGAAACTCCTTTTTCTTATTTTACCAAAACACCAAATACTAAAAACAATATACTAAATACTATCAAAGTTTTTGTGCAATTCTCAACTTTGCGCTTCGCGAACGCCTGTTCTCGGCAATCTCAGCCCTCGTCGGAACTATCGGTTTTTTTGTTAAAACTTTGTAGATGCCTTCCGATTCATTTTTCCTGAAGCTTCTTTTCACAAGTCTGTCTTCAAGGCTGTGATAGCTGATAACCGCAATCTTACCATCTTTCTTAAGAACCGCCGGCCCCGAATCAACCAGCTTCGCCAGGCACCCAAGCTCGTCATTTACCGCAATTCTCAACGCCTGAAACGTCCGTGTCGCAGGATGAATCCTTCTCTTTGTCTTTTTGCCGCCTCTGCTCAACGCCCTGCAAACAATATCTGCAAGCTGAGCCGTCGTCGTAATCGCCTCTTTCTTTCGGCCCCTGACGATAAATCTCGCTATCCTTCTCGAAGCCCTTTCTTCGCCGAATTTGTAAATCACATCAGCAAGCTCGTCTTCTCTCGCATTATTTACTATATCGGCAGCGCTCCTCTTTATTCTTTTGTCAATTCTCATATCCAGTGCCATATCCGCAGCGAAGCTCAAGCCCATCCGCTCATCTGCTAATTGCACGCTGCTGACACCCAAATCAGCTAAAATGAAATCCGCCTTTTCAATACCCAGCTCGCTAAGTTTCTCGCTGATTCGCGAGAAGTTCGAATGAACCAGAATTACCTTACAGCTTAACCTCCTTAACCTCGATTCCGCGACTCTAAGCGATTCTTTATCAACATCGAAGCCTATTAGAACCGCATTTTTCCTCAAAAATTGGCCGAACAGATAACTATGACCTCCTTGTCCTATGGTCGCATCGACCATCACCCCTTCCGGCGGTAAAATTATCTGTTCAGCCAGCGATTTTGAAAGAACGGGTATATGTTCTACCTGCGCACTTTCCACATTTTTCTCAGCAGACCATCATCCTGTCCTCTTGAGAAATCAACTTTTGCACCGCAGCGGAAAAATCCACGTCATTAAAAAGCCGGTCAAGCTTTTTCAGCCGCTCAAGCCTCTCTTCGAAGATACTCAGCGAGCTAAGTGTCTGCTCATCGATTCCTCGTTTCCCCTCAAGGGCATCCTTCACAATCCTGTAATGGCCATCTTCTTCGAGCATAGAGCCTCCGTTCTTACAACATTCACTCCTGGTCTTCATATTTCTGCAGGACTATCTGTCTTGCCTGCGACATCTGACTTTGATACTGCGACATATGGTCACCCAGATACTGCTCCCAGCTCTGGCTGTTCCACAGCTCGATATGGTCCCTCACTCCGACGAGCGTAATATTATCTTCATCTTCCAGCCCCGCCCTCTTCCGCAGCTTCTCGTTCAAAAGTATCCTGCCCTGGTTGTCGAGCTCGACCTTACCTGCCAGGGCAAAGGTTATTCTCTCAAAAGCGACCGCCTCGTCGGCAGCTGCCGCCTGCGGTGCCGCTGCAAGTACTATGCGCTCGAAATATTTTTCCGGGTACAAACACAGAATCCCGTTCGAGCCGAGTACGATATAAAAGTTGCTCCCGTGTTCTTCGCAGTCGATTTGATTTCGCAGCTTGTTTGTTATTAAAACCCTCCCCTTTTTGTCTATCGTATGAGTATATTCACCTGTTAATAAAAGCATGACCGCTCTGCCACCTACTCGTCACTAAGAAATCATTAACAGGGAGATATTACCACTTCCTCCCACTTTGTCAACCATAAAACCATTTTTTTTAAAATTTTATTAAAATTTTATTATAGGACTGTTACAAAAATCGCTAACTGCCTTACAAACAAGACCTTACAAAAAATCCCTTTGATTTCTTTTTCGTTTAGCAATCGCCGTACCGGCGACTTTTAATTACCGTGTACCGTTTAGCCTCGCCGCTCGCGGCGAGGGCCTCTTTTACACACCTGCATTTATCTGGCATCTGTGCGACGGACTGCAGGGGATTTCTTTCCCGGAAAATTCAAAAAGGCATGCCTGCCGAATAGCTCCCTCGCCTTCTCATCGTATTCCAGAGCTGCCGCTCTTTCATCTTCGAAATAGCCGAGATAGTAACGTTTCGAATTTATTTTTATTGCTGAAACCCATTTTTTCGCACGCTTGTTGTAATGGACGCCCTTGTACCTGGACCGGCCGAAGCGCGAAGGCCGGGAGTTGAAATTGTTCTGCCGAACTGTACAGTTGCGCAGATTCTTTTTTCTGTTGTCCAGCCCGCATCCGTTTATATGGTCACAGACTAAGCCAATGGGCGTTTGTGCAACAATGCGATGCATAAAAATTTTATGAGATTTTCCATCCTCCCAGACGGTTCGGACGGCGTAGCTCGTTTTGCTATCACTCAGACAGTGCCATCGAAACTGGCAAAGCCGTATAAAATCTTCAGGGTCAACCTTTGCGTATCTGCCCTGTGTTAGCGCTATCTTGCAGAATGGCCCGAAGACATCGTATTCCACCGGCAGTTCAGACAAACTTTTTTCCAGTGAGAATTTATCTTCCGGCGATTTGTAGCTTCCGCAATAGTATCCCTGCTGAACGATAGGCCATCTGGCTATGCCACTCTCTCCATCTGCCGCAGGCGGATTTTTCACACAGCAAAGCTCCCCGTTTATTTGCCTTACATAACTGCATTTCCCGCAACATTTCACAAATCCGCCCTCCGCCCTACGCGTCCCCGTATTCTGTATTCTGTGTTCTGTCTTCCACCCTCCGTCCTCCGTCCTCTGTATTCTGTGTTCTTTTTTTATCTTCCGGGGGGCGGGGGGGGGGGGGGGGGCGGGGGGGGGGCGGGGGGGGGGGGGGGGGGGGGGGGGG